>JAJYXT010000077.1 GCA_021801645.1 bacterium | reverse complement strand
AGAGCCAACCTGGCCTCCCATCGGCCGTCAGCCCGCCGCCGCACCGTGCCTTCGCCATTGCCGCGCCTACTCACACAGTGAGGTCCTGAGGCGAACGTTGCGAGGAAGGCAGATGGGAGAGTGCGGACGGGAGATGGCGAGCGGGACCCATGAAGTCGAGAGCGTCACCCGCCTGACCGCCTGAGTAGGATCCGCCGGCCAGGTTTGACGCGCCCCCGTTAAGCCATCCAACCGCACCATCCCGGAGAATGTCCGGCGAGGCCACCCAGATGGGGCGCGCGTGCGGCGTCGGTAGGTTTGCGGCACCCAACGGCTGCCATTTACGGGGCAGCTCCAGCCCGAGATCAACTCGAGATGGGTCCATGTATTTTGACCCCACAGTGTTACAGGCACTCGTGGGGTCCACCCATCCATGGGCCGCGCACCTACCAGTCTGCGTGCCCCTTGGGTTACACCGGCTCGGCCGGTTGGCGCTCGCCCGGGGCCGCCCTGCCGCGGCGCTCAAGGTCGACCTCGTCGCGCGCCGGATGAGGCTCCCTCCCAGGCGTCTCCAGAGCGCCTTACTGGCGTCTTGAGCCGCCTGGGAGGACCCCTACACGCGGCTGGGGTGCCGGTGCCCCGCGCCGAGCGCCGCGGCAGGGTCCGTCGTCCTTTCGCCGTACGGCAGGTGCCGATCCACCCGAAGCTGGGGAGGTCGTTTCTCCCGCTGCGGCCACGCCCATACGCATAACCGCACCCAGATTGCCGCCGTTGGGAACGGGCGTGAGACCTCTCCCTGCGGCCGTAGTAGGCACTGCCCTGGGATGTTTCGCAGCCGTTGCCATGACCGCTTGTTCTGGCCCGGCGTCGCAGCCGGGGCGGACGAGCCGAGCTGCATACCAGATCACCTTGCCAGCCATCCGGACCCCAACCGACCGGGGCACGCCCGTGGGCATTGGCGTGGTCACCGCCCAACGCGAATTGGTGGCATCGGACACGGGGCATCCCTCATCGGCGTCGGACGGGGTGGTGATGACCGGGTCGGGCCTGATCTCCCTCACCATGAACTCGGGCCGCTCGTGGAAGACTGTGTGGAGCACGCGGGGGGTGTACCTGGGATGGATCGGGGTCACCGGCTCACAGGTGGTGGCAACGGGCACCCAGTACCCGACCAGCGGACTTGGGAGTGAATACGGCTCCCCCGTGCTGCTCATGGGAAACGAGGATGGCGACAGCTGGAGAGTTGTCCACCCAGCCGGACTGAGCCCAGACGGCGCCTGGGGTACGGCTGCCGTTTACTGGGTGACCTCAACCCTGGCACTCGCCAGCACTTCTCCCTCCTACATCGGGTCCATCCCCCAGCCACTGATGATCAGCAGGGACGCGGGGGCCAATTGGACCTCAGTCCACCTCCCGGGAGGCACTTCCACCGGCGGAGTCAGTGCCCCATCCGCTTCCACGATCTTCGCCACCGGCACGGTCACGAGTCCAACCAGTACCTGTGTCGGCGCGGTCTGGGAGAGCACGGACGCCGGTGTCGACTGGAGCATGTTGCCTGGATCCTGCAGCCCCGCGCCACTGTATTCGGTGCAGTTCCTGAGCTCCCGGATCGGCTTCGCGGGAGGAGGGAATCTACCCATGTACTCCCAACCTCCCGGGCGCGTACTGCTGGAGACCACAGATGGAGGCTCTGCCTGGTCGATAGCCTCGCAGCAGACGAGATCGAGTCAGCTCGCCTCGCCGATCATCCAGCTCAACTTCGTCTCGAGCGAGGCTGGAACGCTGCTCACGGGAGGGTGCGGCCCGGGCGCCAACGGCCCCTGCGCGGGCCACGTCTATACGACTGCTGACGGGGGCCGTGTCCTTCACCGCACGGCGCAGATGGGCACCGCCCTCACCGCCATCGGCACCCAGGATCTGTGGGTACTGGATTACCCGGCTCCGCAGGTCAGCGTGAGTGACGATTCCGGCGGAACGTGGAGCGTGCTTCCAGGTCTTGGGGCGGCCGGGATCGCGGCGCTCTCCTTCCAGTCTGGTTCCCTGGTCCTGACCACTGCGGCGGGGACATACACCTCCTCCGACGGAGGGCAGCGTTGGGCCCATGTCGGGTCAGCGGAGGTCGCTGGATTCGCTCCGCCGAACACCGTCAGCCTGAAGGGTGATGCCCTGTCGATCGAACCCGCCAGGGGGACCGGGCCGACGAAGGTGGTTCACCTGGCCGCGGCCGCCCAAGTTGGCCTCAGCGCGGCCGTGTTCGCCACCCCCAGCCAGGGACTCGCTTTCGGGGCCGGGTCACAGTGCCTGAAACCCCAGATCACGCCCATTCCGGCGGCGGTCTTCGCCACCCGCGACGGGGGCCTGACGTGGCGGCGCACCGCCACTCTCGACATGTCGGTCACCGACGCGGCCTATAGCGGCTCGTTTGCGGTGGCAGTGGGAGAGACGGGCTGCCACGAGGAGCTCGCCACCTCGACAGACGCGGGCCTGGTCTGGCATCTCGTGCCGATCCCCGCCAGCTGTCAGGATGGCGGCGTCACCGCTACGGGGGCAGTCTGGCTTACTTGCTCCGCTGAGGGACCTAACGGACTGGCCTATCTGGCCAGTGGCAGCACCTCAGCACCGCTTCGGGCCAGGCACACTCTGCGGGGCCTGGCAAACGGGGCGATCTTCGCGGTGTCCGCGAATGGCGACCTGTATGCCGTCGGCGAAGACAAAGGTGCCAACGTCCTCTGGGTCAGCCGCGATGATGGCCGGACTTGGCGCGGGAGCCTGCTCCACCTACCAGGGGCCTGAAAGGAGCCCCGACTTCCCCTCGGCAGCGACCCAGGTTGACCCCAATTTGACCCCATCTGTGGCGATCATCGGCGATCAGGGGCGGACACCAGGTAGCTTCGTCCTCCCGATTCGAGTTGGAAATGGTCTTCAGCGCACGTCTACGAACAGTTGTTTCCGCATTTGTAAACAGCTGGCCGGGAGTTCGAATCTCCCCGTCGGCTCCTTGGCCGTCCGTTCGGCACCCGCTTGGCGCGCCTCGTCGTTATCTTGCGGCCGGGCGTCCCGAGCGGGCGCTCAGCGCTCGATTGACTTGCTGATGGATGGCCGGGTACAGGCGCGGTAAAGCTCCAACGCGACAAGGCGCTCGCGAACGTGATCGACGATCCTCCTGGGGTAGGCAGCGGGCGCCGTCGGAGCTTCCCAGGGTCGGTGGATGTAGCGATCCGGTAGTTGACGGAGCTCAGGCACCCAGCGACGCACATAGGTGCCTGAGGGATCGTGGGTCTCTCCCTGCAGAACAGGGTTGAGGATGCGGAAGTAGGGCTGGGCGTCCAGCCCGGTCCCGGCCACCCATTGCCAGCCTCCGTTGTTGTTGGCTAGGTCGCCATCCACCAGCTCTCGCATGAAGTGGCGCTCGCCGTGGCGCCAATCGAGGTGAAGGTCCTTGACCAGGAAGGAGGCGGCGATCATGCGGCAGCGGTTGTGCATGAAGTGCTCGGCCTGAAGCTGGCGCATGGCGGCGTCCACCAGTGGGTATCCCGTCATGCCCTGCTTCCATACCTGGAGCGCTTCCATGGTGCCCGGCCACCGCAAGTTGCGGAGCTCCGGCTTGTACTCCTGCGTGGCAACTTCCGGAAAGTGCCAGAGCGTGGCGGCGAAGAAATCGCGCCAGGCCAGCTGGTCGAGCCATCTGCTCACCCCAGTGGAAACGTGCGGGGACTCGCGGGCTGCCTTCAGGGCCGCCCGGATCGCTGTCCGCACCGAAATGGTGCCGAAGTGCAGGTCCGCGGAGAGTCGGGACGTGGCGTCGGCACCGGGATCCTCGCGGTCGGCTGCGTAGCCGCCCAGTCCTCGGTCCACGAACGTGCGCAGACGGTTTGCCGCGGCTCCTTCTCCAGCCTCCACAACCTGATGCGTCGGAGGTAGCCCGAATTCGGCCGGCGACGGTGAAGGGTCGCTCCTCGGCAGTGCCGGGACGCTTAGGAAGTGGGCGGAGGTCGGGGCTGGAGCCAGCCCCTCTGCAAGCGCGGAGTGGAAGCGCTTCCGGCATGCACTGAATGTGCGCACCGGGGGGAGCCCAGTTGGGTCGAGCACCAGCTGCTCCGCCGACAGCCAAAGCGACCGCCCGGCCCGGGAGAGCAAACGGGCCACCGTTTCGTCTCGGGTTCTGGCGTAGGGGCCGAAGTCCCGGACCGCAGTGACCAGTCGAGCGCCAGTTTCCGCTGCCACCTTGGGCACCACTTCGCGGGGTGCGCCACGCCTTATCACCAGCGCCGAGCCGCGGCCCCGGAGCCCTTCGTCCAGCGAGGCCAGAGCCTCCAGCAGGTACCGCAGTCGGCTCGCCCCCACGTCGGGGCCGTGAAGTATCGTGGGGTCAAGGACGAAGAGGCCAATTACCGCGCGGCCTCCTGCGCTCGCTTTGGCGACGGCGTGGTGATCGGCCAGCCGCAGGTCGCGCCGGAACCAGTGGATCGCGGGTTCCATGGGACTCAGCTGGGGTCGGGGCCGAAACCGACCGGCCGACCGCCTCCCAGGGAATTCACTAACCGGGGCAAGGGTACGATGTCGCGGTGCGTGGGACCGAGTTCACGGCTTCCTCAGGAACCTCAGGGCGAAGGCCGCAAACACCAGAACGATGCCGACGTTTGCCAGCAGCCGTTCCCAGAAACGGTTCCGGAAGAACAAGACGTCGACGCCCACTACGACTATCACCAGCAGCACCACGTAGGCGACCAGAGGGCCCCTCCCATTCACTTAGTTACCCGGGCCAGCGTGAGGTGCGTCGGGGCCATCTGCGAACCTTGCGACGACGCCGTTGTCTGGTGCCACTGGGCCTTGTTGTATCACCGTGAGTGTGGAGCAAGACCGCCGAGAAGTTGATGGCTCGGGTCACTGCCTTCCTGCCCGGGAGTGTCGGGTACCGGCCGGCACCACCCTGGCCCCCGAGACTGGCACACCTGAACTGACAAACGGGGTCCCCTCATCTTGATCAATCAGCCACCGCTCAGGGCATCCTTTCAATCGGCGCTACGGAGCATCTTGCGGAGACGCAGCACCGCCGCCCTCCAAGTAGTATCCGGACGTACCCTCTGTGACGGGGCGAGGAGATGAATCGCGAGGCCGCCGGCTCTCAGGGGGACCTGACAGAGTCAGAGCAGATCGACGCCATCGTGGCCCAGGCAGGAGGCTGGAAGGGGCCGACCCTGGCCCTCCTGCGAGATTGCATTCGCTTGGCCGATCCAGGGATCCAGGAAGAGGTGAAGTGGAGAAAGCCATCCCGACCAACGGGGGTCCCGGTGTGGTCGCGCGACGGGATAGTCTGCGTCGCGGACGTCCTCAAAAGCGCGGTGAGACTGACTTTCCCCAAGGGTGCTTGGTTGGAGGATCCCGGCGGCATATTCAACACGCGAATGGACAGCCGCACCGTCCGAGCAGTGGACTTCCGAGAGGGCGACGAAGTCAATGAGCCTGCCCTCGCGGCGCTGGTCCGGGAGGCGGTGACACTGAACGCACAAAGTCGGAAGAAGCGGTGAGCCTGGCCTGCCACTCAGGGGTGATGAGGACCTGGGCCCTACAAACTGGCTGACCGCGCCATCCCCCCAATCGTCTCGGGTATGGCGCGGCCGCACCGCCTTGAGCGGGCACCCGGAGCCGGAGGACGGCAACAGTAGGGAGGTGACTCAAGCCAGACCTCGAACGGTGCAGGCGGCGCTGCCCGCCCCCGAGACCGCAGGGCGGCCTGCCCCTCGTCCCGATCTCAGTCGGGGTCGAGCAGCGCCCCGTTTCGCGACAACTCGGGGTCGGTGCACGCTGACAGGTCGAAGCAACATGGCCGGCGCTTGCCGCTGCTCAACTTGGAAACGCTGACCTCGACCCGGCGCCTGCGGGTGTCCGGGCTCCTGGTCGCGCTCACCCACCGGACCCACTCCCAGCGGGCCATGGGTGTGATCTCGTGCCAGGTCATGCGCCCCCGATCGGGAGCTGCGGCCAGCGCCAGCTCGAGGTCGGCCGGCACGACGGGCTCGGGCCAGCTCCTCGTCGGCTCGATCTCGACCGTCGCGGACTGACCGGCCCTGACCCTGCTGGCAGCCTCCCAGCCGGGATCGACCTTCATCCAGTGGCCCGACCGTCCGTCCGGCTCCAGCACGGTCTGCAATGGGAGCCCCTCTAGGCTCCCCACAACCGAGACTTGCCCGCGCGACGGCAGCTTGGCGCTCTCGGCGGCGGGCAGGCGGATCACGGCCGACCCCTTGATGCTTTCTACCTGGGCTTGAAATCGGGAGCTGGTCATGTGTCCTTTCGTTGGCAGGGTGGCTGGGGAAGGGGGATTGTACTCGACAGGTCCCGGTCAAGCGCCTCCCAATCCCTGGGCGCCGCCGTCGGCGAGACGGGCGTACGGGCCAGAGACGCCGTCGTGGTCGTTGCCCCGAGGCCTGAGGTCCGCGGCCTGCGCGTCGACGCCACGGGGAATCGCGCAGGAGCGGGGAGATGCTGCCAAGCGTCGGCAGCACGAGTGGCGGCCCGCCCAACCGCGAGTGCTGATCCGCCCCCCGGGATGGGACCTCCAGGGTCGGCGGGGCGGCGGCTGATCCATCGGCTATTCCTGGCCGTCCCCAGAGACGGTGCCCGGCTCGCCTGCGACGTAGGAATCGGGCGTATCAAACTCATGCGGATCGCGTCCGGGACCACGGCGAGGGGGCTGTGGCGGCCCTGGCGCAGACGGCCCGATGGCTGACCTGCCTGCCACGAGCTGCGAACGTGGGCCAAGGGGGAAAGTGGTCCGGAAACTCGAGGGCGGTACCCACCCACATGGCCGGGGACCAGAAGATAGATGTTGGAGATCGTGCCCAAGCGGGGTCGGGCCGAGCATGGGCTCCGGAATGGCGGCCCCTAGCCCCGGATGCTTGACTGTGATAATCTTTGCATATGGCAAGTAACACTGTGGGCCGGTCGTGACGGAGAGAAGTGCCACCGAGGCTGACCCTGAGCTCACCGGAGAGGCGGAGCGGCTCCGGATGGTGATGATCCGGCTTCGTCGCCAGTTGCATCGCCGGGACACTCTGGGACTCAGCATCGAGCTCTACTCGGCGCTGGCGACCGTGGTCTTCAGGCGGGGGCTGTCGATGGGAGAGCTGGCCCTAGCTGAGCACCTGCCCCCATCCGCCGCCACCCGCCTCGTGGATCGCCTCGAGGAGGCGGGGCTGGTCCTGCGCCGACCCAACTCCCGGGACCGAAGGGGGGTGCTCGTCGAGGCAACCCCGGCGGGGCGCCAACGGTTGGCGGAGCGGAAGCGGATCGACAACATCTGGCTGGCGGGTCGCCTGGGTCTCCTGACACCGGACCAGCGCTCGACGGTGAGCAGGGCCCTCGACGCCCTGGAGGCGGCGGTGCTCCGTGACCCCCAGACCAGTGAGGCTACGGCCGATCCCCCCTCACCACCGGACCTTCCCGACCCCCTGGCGGAGGTTGCGTCGTGAGCGCGGGGGGCCGCTGGCACAGTGTGTTGACGCGGCTAGCCGGAGAAGGAGAAGGGGTGCAGCATGGCTGACCAGGGGGATGTGATCACTGTCCGGGGGCTGGTGAAGCGCTACGGGCCAGTGGAGGCGGTGCGGGGAATCGACCTGGACGTCCATCGCGGCGAGATCTTCGGCTTTTTGGGACCTAACGGGGCGGGCAAGTCCACCACCATCTCCATCCTCTGCACCCTGGTGGACAAGACGGCGGGGTCAGCCACCGTCGCCGGATGGGACGTCGCCCGCCATCCCCAGGAGGTGCGCTCCCGCATCGGCCTCGTGTTCCAGGACCCCTCGCTGGACAACCAGCTCACGGCGCGGCAGAACCTGTACTTCCATGCCCTGGCCTACGGAGTGCCCCGGCACCAGCGCTCGGAGCGGATCCGGGCGGCGCTGGAGATGGTCGGGCTGGAGGATCGCGCGGACGTTCAGGTGATCACCTACTCCGGCGGTATGAAGCGCCGGCTGGAGATCGCCCGGGGAGTGCTCCACCACCCCGAGGTCCTCTTCCTCGACGAGCCCACCATTGGTCTGGATCCCCAGACCCGGGCCACCGTATGGGATCACCTCCGGGAGATCAGGGCCCAGACCGGCACCACCATCTTCATGACCACGCACTACATGGAGGAGGCCGAGTGGTGCGACCGGATCGCGGTCATCGACCACGGTCGGATCGTGGCCCTCGGGACACCGGATGAGCTGAAGGACCAGATGGGGGGTGACGTGGTGGTGGTCACCACCTCGGACAACCAGCGTGCCGCCGAGCAGATCACCTCCCGCATGGGTGCCGCGGTGACCTCGGACGACGGCACCCTGAGGGTCGACGTCCCCAATGGCCCCGAGTTCGTGCCCCAGCTGGTGCGGGCGCTGGACGTGGAGGTGAAGACGGTGACCGTGCGGCGCCCCAGCCTCGACGACGTCTTCCTCAAGTTGACCGGTCGGGCGATCCGGGATGAGGAGGTTGACTCGGCCGGGGCGCTGCACCGAGCAATGGCCCAGAGGTGGCAGGGAGGACGGAGATGACCAACGCGACCGCCAGCTCTCCGGTGGTGGAGCAGGAAGCCTCAGCCGCCGCCCTGGGCTCCACCGGCATCCGCGTTCGGGTGCCCTTCTGGCAGTCGGTCTTCATCATCTGGTACCGCGACATCCTGCGCTTCACCCGCGACCGCGCCAGGCTGATCGGATCCCTGGCTCAGCCGATCCTCTTCCTGGTGGTCTTCGGGGTGGGGCTGAGCTCCGCCTTCGGGGCTGGCTCCGGTGTCCTGCCTCCCCACACCACCTATCTCGAGTTCATGTTCCCCGGGGTGATCGGGATGACGGTCCTCATGACCTCCATCTTCAGCGCCATGCAGATCGTCTGGGACCGGGAGTTCGGCTTCCTGCGCGAGATCCTGGTGGCTCCCATCGACCGCTCCGCGGTCGCCGTGGGCAAGGCGCTCAGCGGCGCCAGCCAGGCGATGATCGGGGGGATCATCATGCTGATCTTCGCCCCCATCGTCGGCGTGCGGCTCTCGGTCCTGGGAGTCTTGGAGATGCTGGCGCTGCTTCTCCTCCTCGCCGTCTCCCTCAGCGCCTTCGGGATCGCCATCGCCTCCCGGATGAAGTCCATGCAGGGCTTCCAGGTGGTGATGAACTTCCTCATGATGCCCATGCTCTTCCTGAGCGGGGCGCTCTTCCCCCTGAAGGGCCTGCCCACCTGGATGGCGGTCCTCACCCGCTTCGACCCCGTCACCTACGCGATCGCCCCTGTTCGGGTGTCGCTGTTCAGCAACTCGGGCTACCCGGCCCCCTTCATCAACGCCGCCCAGGTGACGATCGGGAGCTACACCCTACCCCTGCTCTTGGACGTGGGCATCGTCGCGGTGATCGGCGTCACCGTGCTGGGCCTGGCGATAGCCCAGCTGCGCAAGCGGGACTGAGGCAGAGGCCCGAGCCCAGAGGGGGCGCGTTTAGCTCACCCGCCCTCCGCCTGGATCGCCACCTCACGGCGCCGGCCCACCCTTCGGGACCAGGCGACCATGGAGATGAGAATCAGCGCCGCCGTGTAGAGGCCGGCCTGCAGCAGCATAAGCCCGGGCGCGCTTCCCGTGAACCCTCCGGCGCGGGAGGCGAACTGGATTGGGGCGTCCAGCGGCAACGCCAGGTTGGCGGCGGAGTTCTGGGGCAGGGAGAGCTGAACCCCCACCGCTCCGATGATCACCAGGGTCCCCTCGAGATCCGTGGGCAGGACCGCTCCCACCGCCAGGCCGAGGGGCACGCTGATCACCGCCACCAGGGCGCAGGCGGCGAGCATGTCGCCCTCGGAAACCGGTTTGGAGATGAGCCCCATGGCCACCGCGGCCAGCGCGCACAGCACGAAGCCACCCAGGAGAAGGACCAGCAGCCGTCCCAGGAGCAGCTCCGCCGAACTGTAGCCGGAAAGGATCAGCCGGGGCTCCGACTCGCGCGCCGAAAGCGCGGCGAAGAGGGCGGTGGTGGCCAGGGCCCAGGCCACCCCCAGGGCTCCGAAGCCGATGGCGTTCTCGGGGCTGCTGGCATCCTGGCTCAGATACAGCGCCACTGGCAGGGCCACCACGATGAGGAGGGAGACGCGACGCCGGCCCAGTTGCCGTCCCTGCATCTCCGCGGCGGTGAGGACGTGACGCCAGAAGCTCACCCCGCGCCGTCCCCCCGGGCCATGCTCAGGTCGACCACCCTATCGACCCGGTCCTGCTCCGCCAGCATGTGGGTGACCACGAGGATGGCCTGGCCAGCGCTTCGCCAGCTGTCCACGTGGTCCCAGAAGTTGACGTAGACGCCGTGGTCGAATCCCTGGTACGGCTCGTCGAGGAGGAGGACGGTCGGGCGCCCCAGGAGAGCCAGCGCCAGGTTGAGCTTCTGGCGGGTGCCCCCTGAGAGCTGGCCGGCGACGGACCGCTCCCGGGCGGGAAAGCCGAATGAGCCAAGGATCCGCCTGCCCTCGGCCACCGCCTCCGCCCGGGCCAGGCCGCGGCCGGCCCCGAAGTAGGCCAGGTGCTCATCGGCCGTGAGCCGGTCGAAGAGTCCGGGCTGCTGAGGGCAGTAGCCCAGTCGACCGCTGATCCGCACGGTCCCCCGGTCCGGGGCCGCCAGGCCGGCGCAGATGCGCAGTAGTGTGGTCTTACCACACCCGTTCTCGCCCACCAGCCCGACCACCTCTCCGGGCCAAACGCTGAGGTCGATCCCGCGGAGGACCTCCTTCCGGCCGAACCGCTTGTCCACTCCCTCCACCTGGAGGGCCGGCCGCCCCGGGGTGCGCGACCGCACCAACTGGGAGGGCACGCGGGAGTCGAACGGGTCGGCTCTCATGCTCTAGCCATTCTGCCACGCAAACTAGCCATTTCGGGCGCCCCCGTCGGCGCTCTGACCGCCGACCGGGGACGCCCCCAACGGACCGCGGGCACACCTCGCGGTCGAGATCTGCAGGGTGGCACCCCCAACCACCGGTGACGGGATGGGGTCTAAGCGAGGTCTGAGATACTCTTCGGGTGCCGGAGTCCGAGATCGTCCAGAAGGTGCCGGTGGTTGCCCAGGACTTCGGCTTCCGCCTCCATCACGTGCAGCTGGCGATGCCACCCGGTGGTGAGGAGGATGCCCGGCGCTTCTACCACGGCCTGCTCGGGTTGACTGAGGTTGAGAAGCCTCCCGTTCTGAGGGCTCGGGGCGGCGCATGGTTCCGGGGACGCTCCCTGGAGGTCCACCTGGGCGTCGAGCAGGAGTTCCGGGCCGCCCGCAAAGCCCACCCGGGCCTGGTCACCAACAATTTGGAGGAGCTGGCGGGGAGCCTGACCAACGGGGGGGTGGAGGTCTTGTGGGACGGCGACTTCCCCGGGTTTCGCCGCTTCTACGCCCACGACCCATTCGGCAACCGGCTGGAGTTCCTCCAGCCAGAAGCTCCCGACCAGCTGGGGGCCTGAGCGGGCCGATGAGGCCTTCTTCCAGCGGTCCAGGATGACCATGGACACGAGCCTGGCCTCCCTCGGGCTGGAGGAGATCTTCCGGCGGTTCGCCGAGGAGGCCGGGGTCCCGGGCCTGGCCTTCGGGGTGGTCGCCGGGGGCCGGCTGGTGCACCAGGGTCAGCTCGGGATGGCGGACCAGGCGGGAGGGCAAGCGGTTCGGGAGGGCACCGCCTTCCGGATCGCCTCCATGACCAAGAGCCTCACCGCGGTGTGCGTCCTCACCCTCCGCGACCGCGGCCTGCTCCAGCTGGATGACCCGCTCGAGCGGCACCTCCCGGAGGCTGCCGGCCTGGGCTCAGAGTTGCTGGACGGCCCGCCCATCACTCTCAGTCATCTCCTCACGATGACCGCGGGCCTCGTGGAGGACGACCCCTGGGCGGACCGCCAGCTGGCGCTCCCGGACGAGGATTTCCTCCGCCTCCTGCGGGGCGGGGTGGCACCCACCAGGCGGCCCGGCGAGGCCTTCGAGTACTCCAACCTGGGGTATGCCCTGCTGGGGCAGGTCGCCCGGCGCGTCTCCGGGAAGCCGCTGGCCGACCTGGCTCGAGAGGTGCTGCTGGGGCCGCTGGGGATGGAAGACTCGGTGTTCGACTTCACCAGCCTGCCGGGGACCCGGAGGGCGCGGGGATACCGCCGGGAAGGCGCCCGGTACGTGGAGGAACCGCCGCTTAGGGACGGCTCCTTCGGGGCCATGGGCGGGCTTTGGACCACGGTGGCGGACTTCGCCAAGTACGTTTGCTTTCAGCTCTCGGCGTGGAAGGAGGAGGACCAGCCGGCACCCCCGCTCCGGGCGTCCTCGAGGCGGGAGATGCAGAGGGGCCACATCGTGGTCCCGCCGCGTGACCATCCGGCGCCTGGGGGAGGTCCCTCGGGGTACGGTCTGGGGCTGTTCGTGGCGGAGTCCGCCCATCTGGGTAGGGTGGTCTACCACGGGGGCGGCCTGCCCGGGTTCGGCTCCCATGTCCAGTGGCTTCCCCGGAACGGGGTCGGGGTTTTCGCCTTCAGCAACCTCACCTACGCCTCCCTCTCCCGCCCGGTCTTCGAGGCGCTCGAACGGGTGGCGGGCGCGGTCCCGCCCGCCGCTCCCGACGCCCCAGCGGAATGGTCCTGGGTGCAGGAGAGGGTCACCGCTCTGTTCGAGGGCGAAGGCTCAGCGGGCTGGGCCGAGCTGGCGGCGGACAACCTGTTGCTGGACCGACCGGCCGAGCGCCGGGCCGAGGAGCTGCGCGACCTGCGGCAGCGCCTCGGCCCCGTTCTCCAGGTGGCGCCGCCGGTTCTCAGCGGTCGGCTGCGCGCCAGCTGGGGGCTTCGGTGCAAGGGGGGCGAGGTCGAGGTTGAATGCTGGCTGGCCCCACCCCGCCCGCTCCGGGTCCAGGTCCTCCGCTTCCGACCTGTGGAACCGCCGGCGCCCGCCTGACCCAGTCCCTGGTGCCGGCGGCTGGGGCTCGGCGGCTAGGTCCACCCTAAAATGGCTGAATTGAGCACCCAGTTTGCTGATCTCGCCGCCCGGCTCGACTACCTGGGGGACGCCGAGGTGGCCACGGTGGAGCGCGCCTATCTGCTGGCGGAGCGCGCCCACCAGGGGCAGATGCGGCTCTCCGGGGAGCCCTACATCACTCATCCGCTGTCCGTCGCGGTCCAGCTCGCCGAGATGCATCTGGACCCGGATGCCCTGGCCGCCGCGCTCCTCCACGATGTCGTGGAGGACACCGCGGTCAGTTCGGAGCAGATCCGCGAGGAGTTCGGGGAGTCGGTGGAGCGGCTGGTGCAGGGGGTCACCAAGCTGGGGCGGATCAAGCTGCACTCGCAGGCCCAGGTCCAGGCCGAGAACATCCGCAAGATGCTGATCGCCATGGCCGAGGACCTGCGGGTGGTCCTGATCAAGCTGGCCGACCGGCTGCACAACATGCGCACCATCGCTCCCCTGCCCGAGGAGCGCCGACGCCGGATCGCCCAGGAGACGATGGACATCTACGCCCCCCTGGCCCACCGGCTGGGGATGGGACAGGTGAAGGCGGAGCTGGAGGACCTCGCCTTCTCGGTTCTCGACCATGACAACTATGAGCGGGTGCGCCAGGAGATCCTCTCCCAGCGCCGCCAGCGGGAGACCGCGTTGGAGCTGGCCCGCGAGCGCCTGCTCCAGGAGCTGGAGGCCAATGGGCTGGTCGCCGAGGTGGCCGGGCGTCCCAAGAACATCACCAGCGTCTACCGCAAGATGCAGCAGGGGGGGCGCTCCATCGGGGAGATCTACGACCTGGTGGCCCTGCGGGTCATCTGCGAGGACGTCCGCTCCTGCTACGGCGCCCTCGGGGTGGTGCACTCGCTGTGGAAGCCGATCCCGGGCCGATTCAAGGACTACATCGCCATGCCCAAGGGCAATGGTTACCAGTCGCTGCACACCACGGTCGTGGGTGAGGCCGGCGAGCCGGTGGAGATCCAGATCCGCACCCGTGAGATGCACCGCACCGCCGAGGAGGGGATCGCCGCCCACTGGCACTACAAGGAGGGCACCCCGGCCGACCAGCGCCTCGACGCCGGGTTCGGCTGGCTGCGCTCGCTGCTGGAGTGGCAGAAGGAGGTGCTGGACGCCGAGCGCTTTGTGGAGCACGTCCGGCTCGACGTCTTCCAGGACGAGGTCTTCGTCTTCACCCCCAAGGGTGACGTCCTCTCGCTGCCCGCGGGCTCCACCGCCATCGACTTCGCCTACCGGATCCACACCGACGTGGGCCACCGCTGCCTGGGAGCCAAGGCCAATTCGCGCATGGTGCCCCTGGATTACCGCCTCCAGAACGGGGACATCGTGGAGGTCCTGACCACCAGGTCGGAGCGCCACGGCCCGAGCCGTGACTGGCTCAACTTCGCCCGCACCAGCAGCGCCCGGGAGAAGATCCGCCAATGGTTCAAGCGGGAGCGCCGGGAGGAGAACGTCGCCCGGGGGCGTGAGCTCCTGGATCGGGAGCTGCGGCGGATGCGCGGCGCCCAGCTCCAGTCCATCCCCACTGCCCGCCTGCAGGAGCTGGCTCGCGAGTTCCGGATCCCCGAGCTGCCCGACTTCTTCGCCGCCCTGGGGTACGGGGAGCTGTCGGCCCGGCAGGTGGTTCTGCGCTGGGCTGCCGGGGAGGAGGCGGCAGCGCAACCCGTCTCCGGTCCAGCCATCCCTTTGGTGTCGCGTCCCAGCCCCAGCGGGGGGGTCCGGGTGGCGGGGCTCACCGACCTTCTGACCACCGTCGCCCGCTGCTGCAAGCCGGTGCCCGGGGAGCCGATCCGCGGCTACGTGACCCGGGGCCGGGGAGTCTCGGTGCACCGGGCGGACTGCGTGAACGTGGTCAACGCCGCCGACCCTCGGCGGCTGGTGGAGGTGGAGTGGGACCGGGACAGCCGCCAGGTGTACCCCGTCCGGCTGCGTATCGAGGGGAGGGACCGGACCGGGCTGCTCCGGGACGTGGCCACCGCGATCGCCGAGAGCAAGGTCAACCTCAGCGGGGCGGCGGTGGAGGTGGAGGGGCGCAACCAGGCGGTGATCTCCACGGTGGTAGAGGTCACCAGCCTAACCGAGCTGAGCCGGCTCTTGGAGCGGTTGGAGGGGGTGCGCGACGTGGTTCAGGTGGTCCGGGAGGCCGGGTGATCGGCACCTGGCCCGGTAGACTCAACTAGGCAGTGGCTGGAATCTCGCGACCACGGGGCACGGAGGACCTGCTGCCCGAGCCCTTGGCGCGCCTCAAGCGGGTGCTGGCGGCTGGGCTCCAGGTGGCCGCGGCCCACGGTTACCGGCAGATCGAGACGCCCATCTTTGAGTCCACCGATCTGTTCGTCCGGGGTGTCGGGGAGGCCACTGATGTGGTCACCCGCGAGATGTACACCTTCCCCGACCGGGGTGGGCGCTCCCTGACCCTCCGCCCGGAGGGAACGGCACCCGTGGTCCGGGCCTTCTGGGAGTCCCCGCTGCGCCAGGAACCGCTCCCGGTGCGCGTCTCCTACGCCGGCCCGATGTTCCGCTACGACCGGCCAGGCAAGGGGCGGTATCGCCAGTTCCATCAGTTCGGCGTCGAGGTCCTCGGGGAGTCCGAGCCGGAGGTGGACGCCGAGGTCATCGGGCTGGCCTGGAGGTGGCTGGAGCGGCTGGGGATCAGCGGCACCAGCCTGCAGCTGAACTCCCTGGGAGATCGCGAGTGCCGCCCCACGTACCGGGCGGCCCTGCTGGAGTTCTTTGAGCCGCAGATGGCGGCCCTGCCCGAGCTGGACCGCGAGCGCCTGCGCCGCAACCCGCTCCGGGTGCTGGACAGCAAGGAGCTGGCGGACGATGGTCTCCTGGACCGAGCGCCCAGGACCATCGACTACCTCTGCTCCGAGTGCCGGGCGGCCTTCGATCGGGTCCAGGAGGCCCTTTCAGCGCTGGGGATCCCCTTCGCGGTGAACCACCGGCTGGTCCGTGGCCTGGACTACTACGCGCGGACCGCCTTCGAGGTCTGGCACCAGGAGCTGGCCGGGGCCCAGAACGCGCTCTTCGGCGGGGGCCGCTACGACGGGCTCTCGGAGCTGCTGGGGTATCCACCGCTCCCGGGGGTGGGCTTTGCCGCCGGGCTGGAGAGGGTGGCCATGATCTCGGCGCCGGCACCGGAGCCGGGGAGGCCCGAGGTGGCGGTCCTCAGCGCACCCCCCGCGGACAGCAAGGCGGCCGTGGCCCTCGCCGACCGCCTTCGCCGGGCCGGGCTGTCGGTGCTGCTGGACGCCGGGGCCCGCGGGCTGCGGGGCAAGCTCTCCTTCGCCGAGCGCTCGGGGGTGCGGCTGGCGCTGATCCTGGGAGAATCGGAGCTTCGGGCGCGGACGGTGACCATCCGGAGGATGGCCGGTCGAACGCAGGAGAGTCTTCCCCTCGAAGGTGTTGAGGGGCGCATCCGGGAGCTGCTGAGCAGCGCTGAGTTGGCCGAGGAGGGGGCGAGTTGAAGGGTCGAACGATGTGCGGGGCCCCCTCGGCTTCCGACGAGGGCCGCCGGGTGATTCTGGCGGGTTGGGTGAACCACCGCCGCGACCATGGCGGGCTGACCTTCATCGACCTGCGGGACCACACCGGGGTGGTCCAGCTCACCTTCAACCCCGAGATCGCCCCAGAAGCCAAGCAGGTTGCCGAGCGCTGCCGCCTTGAGTGGGTGATCCGGGTCGAGGGGGTGGTGGCACGGCGGCCGGAGGGGAGCGAGAACCCCAACCTACCCACCGGCGCGGTCGAGGTGAGAGTGGACCGCTGCGAGGTTCTGGCCCAGGCCCAGGCGATGCCCCTTGGGGTTGGCGACGAGGCGGGGGCGGACGAGCGCGTTCGCCTCCAGTACCGCTACCTGGACCTGCGCCGGCCGAGGATGCAGCGCAACCTGCGCGCCCGCCACCGCTTCATCAAGGCTCTGCGGGACGCCGGGGACCGTCTCGGGTTCGTCGAGATCGAGACCCCCACCATGGTCCCCAGCACCCCCGAGGGGGCTCGCGACTTCCTCATACCCAGCCGGCTCTGGCCGGGCCACGTCTGGGCCCTACCGCAGTCGCCCCAGCTCTACAAGCAGCTCTCCATGGTGGGCGGCTTCGATCGCTACCTGCAGATCGCCCGCTGCTGGCGGGACGAGGACCTGCGGGCCGACCGCCAGTTCGAATTCACCCAGCTCGACCTGGAGATGTCCTTCGTGGAGGAGGAGGAGGTCTACGCGGTGCTGGAGGAGATGGTGTCAGCGGCTTGGGAGGCGGCCTTCCAGTTGACCCCACCCACCCCCTGGCCGCGTCTCCCCTTCGCCGAGGCGATGCGCCGGTACGGCTCCGACAAGCCGGACACCCGCTTCGGGAACGAGCTCCTGGAGGTCTCCCCGGTTTTCACCGCCAGCGAGTTCCAGGTGTTCCGCAGGGCTCTGGACCAGGGCGGCGCCGTGGTGGCGCTGCGGGTGCCCGGCGGCGCCCAGCTGACCAGGGGGGAGCTCGAGGGCGCCTTCCTGGAGGTGGCCCGGACCTATGGGGCCCAGGGGCTGGCCTACTGCTGGCAGCGCGACTCCGGCCTGGAGGGCGGCATCTCCAAGTTCCTCAGCGAGGGGGAGGCGGAGCGCCTCCGCCGGGAGTTGGGGCTGGCCGCTGGGGATCTGGTCCTGTTCACTGCCGGCCCGCGGCAGACGGCGCTGGTGTCGCTGGGGCAGGTGCGGCTGCACGCGGCGCGGCGGCTGGGGTGGATCCCCGAGGGGCGGTTCGACTTCCTCTGGGTGACCGAGTTCCCCCTCTTCGAGCGCGACCCCCGGACTGGTGAGGTGTCGCCCATGCACCACCCCTTTACCCAGCCGCACCCGGATGACTGGGGTCTGCTGCGCACGGAGCCCGAGAAGGTCCGCTCCCGCGCCTATGACATCGTCTGCAACGGGGTGGAGCTGGGATCGGGATCCCTGCGCATAACCGATCCCCGCCAGCAGGCGGAGATCTTCTCGGTGCTCGGCCTCACCGAGGCCGAGGTGGCGACCAAGTTCGGTTTCCTCATCGAGGCCTTTCGCTATGGCCCGCCGCCCCATGGGGGGTTCGCCGCCGGCATCGACCGGATGGTGATGGTGGGGCTGGGGGAGAGCTCCATCCGCGAGGTGATCGCCTTCCCCAAGACCCAGACGGGGGCGGACCCCATGACCGGGGCCCCCACCCGGGTGGCGGAGGCGCAGCTGGCCGAGGTGGGGCTGAGGCTGGCCGCGCCTCGGGCCCCGAGCTGAGCCGCCGGCCATCTGCTACCTTGGAGGCGGCCCGGGGCCCCGCCGAACGCCAGCGCCCGACCCTAGTGATGAATTTCCCGGGAGCGCCAACAGAGCTGGTGGCCCACAAGCCTCCTTGGGGGGAAGTGGAAAGCCGCGTGCGGCGCACCCACCTGGTGGTGCAGGGATCGGAACCAGGCCGGCGGGTAACCCCGGGCCCTTGGGTTTGGGGAGCTCCTCATTAGGGGATGTACTGAGGTGATGAGTACAGCACCGGCCTCCCAGAGCGAGTTGCGGATTCCCGCCGATCCCCAGTACATCGTGGTGGCCAAGCGAGCGGCGGCAGGCATGGCCAGCGTGGCCGGGCTGGGGGTGGAGGCGCTGGAGGAGCTCAACATCGCCATCGCCGAGGCCTGCGAGCACACCATCGGTGTGGCGCTGGCCGCGGGCCTCAGGGACGCCCGGGTGCGCATCGCCTTCGACGTCCAAGAGGATGCCCTGCGCGTGGATGTGCGCCTCCTGCACAGCCGCGGTGAGCCGGTCCCGGCCGCCTCCGGGACCCGGGACCAGCGGGAGGCGTTGGATCTCGCCATCCACATGCTCCGCTGCTTCGCCGACGATGTCGACTTCCAGGCGGTGGGGAGCGGGCTTCTGCACGTCCGTCTGGCCAAGTATCGACTGCGGTGACCGAGGCGGGGTTCCGCAGCAGCCCCACCCGCTACGACCGCGACCTGCAGCACCGCCTCTTCGAGGACTACCGCCTCCACCACACCCCTGAGGTTCGGGAGCGGCTGGTGGACCAGTACCAGGCGCTGGTGCGCTCCCTGGCCCGCCGCTTCGCCGGCCGCGGCGAGCCGCTGGAGGACCTGGAGCAGGTGGGCTTCCTCGGGCTGATCTCGGCCATTGAGCGGTTCGACCCCGGTCTCGGGTTGGAGTTCACCACCTTCGCCACCCCCACCATCCTGGGGGAGATAAAGCGCTACTTCCGCGACAAGAGCTGGGCGGTCCGGGTTCCTCGGCGGCTTCAGGAGACCTACGCCAAGGTGGTCCGGGTGCAGCAGGAGATGGCCCAGCGGCTGGGTCGCAGCCCCACGGTGGCGGAGATCGCCAAGGAGCTGGAGCTGGAGCCGGACGAGGTGCTCCAGGCTCTGGAGGCCGGGCCGGCCCACCGCGCCGTCTCCCTGGACGCTCCGGCCCAGGGGGCGGACGAGGACCAGGAGGTGGGCGACCGGGTGGGCGTGGAGGACCAGAATCTGGACCGGATCGAGCTCCAGAACGTCCTGGGCACGGCCCTGCGCCACCTGACCCCTCGCGAGCAGGAGATCATGATCCTCCGCTTCGTTGACCAGCTGCCTCAGACAGAGGTGGCCCGCCGCCTGGGGATCAGCCAGATGCACGTCAGCCGGCTGCAGCGGGCGGCCCTCGACCGCCTGCGGCGTGAGATGCCCCTCGAGGGTTGAGCCCCGGGTGGCTGTTAGAATCCAGCCGACCTGCCAGGGATGGGGACCACTTGCTCAGTTCGCAGATCCGCACGCGTTTTTTAGAGTACTTCCAGGCTCGGGACCACCTCCTGGTGCCCAGCGCCTCGCTGGTGCCGGAGGACGATCCCAGCCTGCTCTTGGTGGGCGCCGGCATGGTGCCCTTCAAGCCTTATTTCCTGGGGCGAAAGCAACCCCCGGCGCCCCGGCTCACTTCCTGTCAGCGCGCCTTCCGGGCGGTGGACATCGAGGAGGTGGGGAACAGCACCCGGCATGACACCTTCTTTGAGATGCTCGGGAACTTCAGCTTCGGGTCCTACTTCAAAGAGGAGGCGATCCGCTACGCTCACCGGTTCCTGACCGCGGAGATGGGCCTCGACCCCGATCGGCTGCACTTCAGCATCCACCCCTCGGACGAGCTGTCGGAGCGGCTGTGGCGGGAGGTGGCCGGGGTGGGCCCGGAGCGGATCGTCGCCCTGGAGGACAACTACTGGCAGGCGGGGCCGACCGGCCCATTCGGGGTGGACTCGGAGATCTACTACGACCTCGGTCCCGAGTTCGGCAGCGCTCCGGAGGAAAGCCCGGGGCGGGGCGAACGCTACCTGGAGATCTGGAACCTCGTGTTCATGGACTCCGAGCGCCTGCCCGACGGCACATCGGTTCCCCTGCCCCGACCCGGGGTGGATACCGGGATGGGGCTGGAACGCATCACCCGGGTGGTGCAGGGGAAGCAGTCCATCTTCGAGACCGACCTCTTCGCCCCCCTGGTGGAGGACTTTCGCGGTCGGGCGGGGGCCCTGGCCCAGCTGGGTGAGGCGGTGGGGCGCCGCCACCTCTGGATCCTCGCCGACCACGCCAGGGGAGCCTGCGCCCTGATCTCGGACGGGGTGAGGCCCTCCAACGAGGGCCGGGGGTATGTACTGCGCCGCCTGGTCCGCCGGGCCCTGGTGAGCGCCCAGGCTCTGGAGTTGGCCGGCGGGCTGGCTCCGGCCGCTCGGGTGGTGGCCCAGATCCTGGCGGGGCCAATGCCCCAGCTCACGGGGCAGGTGGGCGAGCTCGAATCAGTTCTCCGGGAGGAGGAGGCCAGGTTCGCCGAGGTGCTGGATCGGGGGCTGGGGCTGTTCCTGCGCCTGGCGGCCCAGGGGTCCGGGATCACGGCGGCCGACGCCTTCCGCCTCCACGACACCTTCGGTTTCCCCATCGAATTGACCAGGGACCTGGCGGCCTCCCGCGGGCTGGAGGTCGACACCGAGGGGTTCGAGCGGCTCCTGGAGGAGCAGCGGCAGCGGGGCCGCGGCCCCGCCGGTACCGACCTGCCCGCCCTTCCGGCCAGCGAGTTCGTGGGCTACGAACAGCTCGAGGTCGACGCTCAAGTGGAGCTGGTCCTCGCCGGGGGACACCCGGTGGAGGGGCTGGACCCGGGGGGGAGGGGAGAGGTGGTCCTGGATCGGAGCCCCTTCTATCCGGAGGGCGGAGGGCAGGTGGGGGACCGCGGCCGGCTGACCTGGCCGGGAGGCTCGGCGGAGGTCGAGGACACCCAGCCCGGAGGGCAGCGGTCTCAGCTGGTCCGCTGCCTGGTCACCTCGGGGCAGCTGAAGCCCGGGCTGGCGGTCCGGGCCGAGGTTGACCAGGACCACCGCCTGGGCTGTGCCTCGCACCACTCCGCCACCCACCTGGTGAACGCCGCCCTGAGGCTGGTGCTCGGTCCCGAGGTGGCCCAGCGCGGATCGCTGGTGACCCCCGACCATGCCACCTTCGACTTCAGCTGGTCCCGGCCGCTCACCCCGGAGGAGTTGTTGCAGGTGGAGAGGCGGGTCAACGACGCTGTCCGGCGGGACCTGCCCCGGCGGGTGGAGCTGCTCACCCTGGAGGAGGCCAGGAGCAGCGGGGCCATCGCCCTCGAGGGGGAGACCTACCGGGAGCCGGTCCGGGTGGTCAGCTTCCTGGGATTCTCCCGGGAGCTGTGCGGCGGCACCCACGTCGCCGCCAGCGGTCAGCTGGGTGCGGTGGTGCTCACCGGTGAGAGGAGCGTGGGACAGGGCCTGCGCCGCCTCGAGCTCCGAGCTGGACCCGCGGCCGAACGGTGGTGGGAGGCCCAGCGGGAGCTGATACAGCAGGCCGCTATCGCCCTGGGCAGCCCACCGGCCGAGGTTCCTGGCCGGGTGGCCACCCTGCGCGACCGCGCCAGGGGGCTGGAGCGGGCGCTGCGGGAGGCCTCCCAGGGGCGCGGGGGCGGCGAGATCTCCCTGCCCTTCCCCGGAGGGGGGTTGCCGGTGCACGACTCACCGCTTCCTATGGAGCGCGCCGAGATGCGTCGGCTGGGTGAACGGCTGGCGGGGCAGTCCCCCAGCCGGAGCGCGGCGGTCCTGGCCGGCGGTACGCTGCTGATCCTGCTGGGGCCTGAGCTGACCGGCCGGGGGCTGGCCGCCGGTGAGCTGGCCAGGGCGGTTTGCTCCGCGCTCGGGGGCGCCGGCGGCGGACGGCCCGAGCTCGGTCAGGGCACCCTGCCGGAGGGGGAGCACGCCGCCGCCCTTCGGGAGTTGCGTAACATCCTGGAAAAGCTCCCGGAGGAAGCCTGAGATGCCGCCGTCGTCCGCCCCCACCGCCCGCCGCCAGCAGCGGTACCACGTCACCGCGCTGGACGTGGGCACCCAGGTGATCAAGGCCCTCGTGGTGAAGAAGGAGGCCGGGGAGGCGATCATCCTGGGGGTGGGCCGGGCCGAGCAGGGCCCGGGGGAGCTGGACCCGGCGGCGCCGCCGGACCTGGAGTCGGTGGTGGAGGGCTGTCACGCCGCGCTGGAGGCCGCCGAGGACATGGCCGAGGTCATCCCGACGCGGCTGGTGATGGGCATAGGGGGATCCCAGGTGCGGGTCGTCACCACCCAAGGGTCGAAGGTCCGGGGTCGAGCCCAGGAGCGGGTGTCCAAGCGCGAGCTGGAGGAGCTGGTGGAGTCCACCCAGCGCCGGGCCCTGCGGGAGGCCCAGGGCCGGCTCCAGGAGGAGGCCACCTACGGCGGTGAACAGCTCCGCCTGGTGCACTCTTCGATCACCGCCGCCAAGGTCGACGGCCAGCCGGTGGTCGACCCACTGCGCTACCAGGGGCAGAAGCTGGAGCTGACCGTCTTCAACACCTTCACCACCGAGCAGCACATGGCGGCCGTGGAGGAGATCGCGCAGGCGCTGGACCTGGAGCTCCTGGAAACCGTCGCCGAACCGTACGCGGCCGCCCGGCTGGCCTCGACGCCGCAGGTGGTCGAACAGGGCGCCGTCCTGGTCGACATCGGGGCCCGGACCACCACAGTGACCCTGGTGCGCGGAGGGGTACTGGAATCCGCCCGGATGTTCGAGCTGGGCGGGCGCGCCTTCACCCGCAAGCTCGCCCACGACCTGGACCTCACCCTGCCGCTGGCGGAGAGCCTGAAGCTGCGCCACACCGCGGGCCTTCTGGGCGGGGACGAGAGGGCCAGGGTGCGGCGGGCGATGGGGGAGTCCGCGGAGGTGCTGGCCCAGGGGGTGGCGCTGGTGCTCCACGACCTCGCCAAGGGCCAACCGCTGCCCGGGCAGGTGCGCCTCTTCGGGGGCGGCTCCTCCCTGCCCGAGATACTGGAGCAGCTCTCCGTGCTGCGCTGGACCGATTACCTCCCCTTCCTGCAACCGCCTCGATTCTCCCGTCTCTCCGCGGAGGAGCTCCCCGCCGTGCACGACACCACCGGGCTTCTGCAGGGGCCGGCCGACGTCACCCCCATGGGGCTCGCCTACCAGGCGGCGGCGGAGATCGAGGCGCCACCCCCTCCCGGTCCCACGTGGGAGGAGATGGTCCAGCGGGTGACGGGGCTGATCCGCCGATGAGCCGGCGCATGGGCGGGGAAGCTGGGGTCGGCTTGCGGCGGCCGGAGAGAGACTGAAGTAGATGTCGAAGCTGCTGTACGTCGAGCCCACCGACGAGATCACGGATCTCGTGGACCGGATCCGCCGCGCCGAGGGCGACCGGGACCTGGTGTTCGTGGTCCCCCCAGACGGCAGGGCCCTGCGGTCCTCGCTGGACCTACAGCTCCTCCTCCAGTACACCCGCGGCTTCCAGAAGCGGGTCTCGATCGTGAGCGGGGACGCCCAGGTCCAGGCTCTGGCCATCCGGGCCGGATTCCCGACCTTCACCACTCTCTCCCAGTTGGAGCAGGGGGTGTCCCTCCGCTCAGCGCCCACGGCGGCAGCGGTGGCCGCCGGGACGGCGGTGGCGGCCGCCGCTCCCCCGGAGGCGCCCCCGGCCCCATCGCCGAACAGGGGGCTGGTACGGCGCACCCCTTCCCAGCTGGTGGCCAGGCCGGAGGAGCCCTCGGGGCAGAGCCGCTGGAGCTCCTGGTGGCATTCCCCTCGAGGCCGGAACTGGATGATCGGGTCCGGGGCAGCGGTTTTCGTGATCGGGGTGCTGGCGGTACTCTTCCTACTTCCGTCGGCCACGATTCTGGTCGGCGTGCAGTCCCACCGGATCAACGACAGCGTGACCATCCAGGGCACCCTCAGCGGGCAGTCGTCCGGCGTCCTGGACGTGATCCCCACCGAGGCTCTCCTCACCCCGGCGGCCACCCAGACCTTCACCGTGAGCCCCAGCGGGACCCAGGTCCTGCCGCCCACGCCGGCGACCGGGAGCCTCGACATCTGTCTCAACTCGCAGGGTGCGTCCGGCTCCTCATCCATGACCTTCCAGGCCGCGCCCAACTTTCAGGACACGTCGGGCAATGGCAACCTCAGCTTTTCGGCGACTGCTTCCGGGCAGAGTGGCACTTACACGGTGTACTCATGCAAGTCTGGGCAGCCGTCCCAGCCCTCCATACCGGTGCAAGCCACCTCCAACAGCCTAGGAACGCAGGGGAATGTCCCGGCGGACCAGCAGTGGACTTGGACGAACGCGAGCTCCTCTGCCTGCATAGCCGGGTTGTTTGCGTGCCAGCCCGTGACTTCAAACGACTTCACCATCACCAACCCCTCGCCCATGTCCGGAGGACAGGATTCCAAGACCCAGCAGGTCTTCACCTCCTCCGACATCTCCTCAGCCCAGCAGCAGCAGCAGACGATCGACTCCAACCTCACCTCCCAGGTGGAGAAGACCCTCAAGACCATGGCCGGCCACGACGTGATCGCCCAGGACTCCAGCGGCAACGGGATTCAGCTCACCGTCACCAACCCCACCCTGCCCACGGTGGGCCAGGCCGGGCAGACGGAGACCCTCACGGTCTCGGTGACCGCCGCGGCCTCCGCCTACAGCCCCTCGACGGCCAAAGCGGCCGTCCTCCAAGACCTTAAGTCCAAGGTCCCCACGGATGGCGAGCTCCTCGCCCACCCCAACCTCGGCACCATCGCGGTCGTGGCCGCCGGCCCGGGCGGAACGCTGACCCTGAGCTCCAACGCGGTAGGGTACTGGGCGCCCCGGGTTGATCTCGCGCCATACCGCAGCCGGGTCACCTTCATGAACCCGGGCAGCGCCAAGACCTACCTTCTCGCCCAGCTGCCCGGAGCCAGTTCGGTGACCATCCACCAATCCCCGTTCGCGCTTCCCTGGCTTCCCCTCATCTCCGGGCGGATCCAGATCGAACGGGTCTCCTTGAGGGCCTAGGAGCTGGCTCCGACCAGGCCTTCGACCTCCGGGCGACTGATGGCGCTCGACCCCGGGACTGCCCGCTTCGGGGTGGCCCTGAGTGACGAGACCAGGACTATCGCCCTGCCTCACGTGACCATCAACAGAAGGAGCGACCAGGACCTGGTGCGGAGGTTGGTGGAGGTGGCCCGCGAGAATCAGGTCGGGGAGCTGGTGATGGGGTTGCCGCTGCGGATGGACGGGTCCGAGGGACCGGAGGCGGCCGAGGCCCGCCGCCTGGGGGCCCTTCTGGCGGACGCGGCCAGGCTCCCCCTGCGATTCGCGGACGAGCGGCTCACCTCCCGCCAGGCGGAGCGGGAGATGATCCTCCAGGGGGACTCCCGCCAGCGCCGCCGGCAGCTGGGAGATCGGGTCGCGGCGGCGCTGCTGCTGCAGGGGGTTCTGGCCGGGGCCAGGACCAGGCCCTGATGGTGCGGCACCCCTGGAGGCTGGTGGGGATCCTTGTGGTCCTCGCTCTGGTGGGGGGCCTGGCAGCTCTGGCGCTGGTGGGACGGCGCGAGCTCGAGCCGGTCCAGAGCAACCACCGCCAGCAGGTGTTGATAACGGTGAGCCGTGGCGAGTCCCTGCAGCGGCTGGTGGAGGACCTCGGCAGCCACCGCGTGGTCCGCTCGCAGTTCTTCTTCGGGCTCTACGCGGACCTCCGCGGGCTGGGCTTCAAGCTCCACCCCGGCAAGTTCATATTGGACCGGGGCATGGGCCCCTCCGAGCTGGTGGCGGTCCTGGAGGGCCCGCCCTCCCAGCTGCCCATCGAGGTGCGGGTCCAGGATGGGCTCTCGGCGCTTCAGGAGTCGGCCCTTCTGGCATCGGACGGCCTCTTCTCGGCGGCCGGGTATCTGGCGCAGGTGAGCTCGGGGACCTTCGCCGGGATCTCGCCTCCGGCGGGGGCGCCTCCAGGTTCCGGATGGGAGGGGATGGCCTTCGGGGACACCTATCAGGTGAGCCCTCACGTAACGCCGCACCAGTTCCTCCTCCTCCAGCTCCAGGACTTCCAGCGCCGGGTGGCGCCCGCCCTGTCCGCCGGGGCGAGCCGGATCGGCCTCACGCCCTATCAGGCCCTCACCCTGGCCTCGATCGTCTCCGCCGAGGCCACCACCAGCCAGGACCGGGCGCTGGTCGCCGGAGTGTTCCTGAACCGGCTGCGCCTGGGCATGCCTCTTCAGAGTGACGTGACGATCCTGTACGCGATGGCTCGGGCCGGCCAGTCCGGTGCGAAGTTCACCACCCAGTTCCCCTCGCCCTACAACACCTACCTCCACCAGGGCCTGCCCCCGGGGCCGATCGACAGCCCGGGGGTGGGGGCCGTGGACGCCGTGCTCAACCCAACCCAGAGTGACTACCTGTACTTCGTCTCGCTGCCCAACGGAAAGATGCTCTTCGCCGTCACCGCGGCGCAGCACCAGCAGCAGGTTCAGCAGGCCGGGCTTGGCTGACCACCCGGCCTGCCCGTGACCACCGCCCTGGCCCTGGGCTGGGCCGCTGCCGGCCTCGCCTGCGGCCTGGTCACCGGCGAGGCCTCCCTCCGCCTGGAGCGCGCCGCGGGTCTCGTGGACGGGACCTCAGGTGACCAGGACCATCGGATCGAGCGGATCCTGCTACCCCTTTTGGGGCTCGTCGGTTTCTTCTTCTTCGCCAAGAGCGAGGCCATGGGGCCCGGCCTTTTGATCCACAGCCTCTGGATCGTGGTTCTGGTGCAGATCCTCGGCTTCGACCTGAAACACCGGCTCATCCTGGACGTGGTCAGCCTCCCGGCGATCGTTCTGGCGGTGGCGCTGGCCAGCTTCAGCCCCCATCTCAGCATCTTCGCCGCGCTCTTCGGGATCCTGATCGGCGGGGGAGTCCTGCTCCCCTTCGCCCTCATCAGCTCGCTCTTCCAAGGCGGGGCCGGTTTCGGTTGGGGGGACGTCAAGCTGGGGATGCTGATCGGCGCGGTCACCGGGATGAATCTCAGCGCCACCGCGCTCTACACCCTCTGGGCCCTCATCGCCGGGGCGCTCATCGGCGGGGTGGTCACCATCGCCCTGCTGGCCACCCGCCGGCTGGGACTGCGGGACACCCTGCCGTACGGGCCGTTTCTGGTGATCGGCTGCGGGCTGGTGCTCTTCTTTATGTGACCGGGTCGGCGGGGGGCAGACTCCTGGTCGACTCCACCATCTCCGCCAGGGCGGCCACCGGCTCGGCGGCCAGCGTACGGCCCTCCTCCCGGCGCATTCTCCGGACCGCCTCGTCGTTGTCGAGCCCGCGGCGGTAGGGCCGGTCCGCGGTCAGGGCCTCGAAGACGTCCGCCGCGGCCACCACGTGGGCGCCGAAGGGGAGGTCGGGGCCCCTCAGGTGGCGGTGGTATCCCGAGCCGTCGAGCCGCTCGTGGTGGGCGGCCGCCATCTCGGCCACATCGCTGAGCAGCCAGAGGGGCGAGAGGATCTGGTGGGTGATCGCCGTGTGGCTCTGCATCTGGGCCATCTCCCCGGCGTCCAGCGGCCCGGCCTTGTCCAGGATGGCGTTGCTCACCGCCAGCTTGCCCAGATCGTGGACCAGCGCCGCCAGCCCGATGCGGTCGTTCTCCTCGGTGCTCATCCCCATGACCTCGGCCATCCGCCGGGCCAGAGCGGCCGTCCGGGTGGAGTGGGTCGCCGTCCAGGGGGACTTGGCGTCCACCACCCCGGCGAACACCTGCCCGATGCGCACCATGTCGTCCACCGAGGTGCAGGAGATCCGCCGGGGCCGGGGGTCCAGGGGGGCAACCTGCTCGGGGTGGTTGATGGCGCCGAAGCGCTCCCAGAGGCGGTCGCTGCGGGCGTGGGCCAGCACCGCGTCCACCAGCTGAGGGTCGAACCAGGTTCCCCGGCGGCGGCGGAGGACGGTCTCCACGCTGCGGCGGCCCCCGTGGCGCCAGAAGATCTCGGCGGTCTGGCAGAGGAGGGCGATCCGGGAGAGCACCGGGATCTCGTCGCCCTTGAGCCCCCGGGGGCTCCCCGAGCCGTTCCAGTGCTCGTCGAGGGAGTAGACGGCCTCGGCCGAGGGCTCGGCCCAGCCGAGCTGGCGCACCAGCTCAGCCCCCCTAGTGCAGCGGGCCTCCACCAGCTCGCTGGCCAACCCCGGCCCCTTGGCCCCCAGGGCCACCAGCTGGGCCATGCGCCGGGTGATGGGGGCGGTGGGCGCGGTCTGGCGGATGGCGAACAGCAGTGACCGCCACTGGCTGCTCCAGTCGGAGACCTTGAACTGGGCCTTGGTGCTGAGGTCGTCGGCGCCGAACCAGCGGGTCACGCTGTAGGCGTTGGCCGAACAGCCGGCGTCCTTGAGGAGCAGCGCGTAGAAGAGGTCCTGGCGCTCATCCGGGCTGAGGCCGACCCAGTCGGCCAGCCGCATCCCCAGCCAGCAGGTCCGAAGGGCGTGGCCCATCGGCTCCCCCTCGGCCAGATCCAGCGCTCGGGACAACGAGGCGATCACCAGCGAGGAGGGCATCGACCCGCCGGCCTCGGTGGCGACGCTGGCCCGCAGGGTGGTGGCGCTCATGAGTGAAGGCTAGGCGGGGGCCCCCGCCTAGCCGGTGAAGGATCTGCTGCGGTGTTTGAAGACCGTGTAGCGAGCGGTGGGGCGGGGCCGTCGACCGGGGGTCCCTAAGCTGCGATCATCAGGGGCTGCGGGGAGCGGGATGATCCGCCCCGGCGCCACCCTGGCCACCGCAATTTTTGGAGCCCTGCAGATGATCAACGCCGGAGAGCTTCGGGCCGGCACCACCGTGGAGCGCAACGGCCAGCTGCTGGAGGTCCTCTCCTTCGAGCACATCAAGCTGGGACGGGGCACCGCCGTGGTGCGCACCCGGCTGCGCAACGTCGACACCGGAGCCGTGACCGAGGAGACCTTCCGCCCCGAGGAACGCTTCCCGAGAGTCCGGATCGAGAAGGTCGAGGTCCAGTACCTGTACCGGGACGGGGACCAGCATGTGCTCATGGACACCAGCACCTACGAGCAGTTCCCCATCAGCCAGGAGCTGTTCGAGGCCGCCTCGCGATATGTTCGGGAGTCGGACACCCTCTTCCTGCTCCGGCACGAGGACCGGATCCTCGGGGTCGAGGTGCCGATCACCGTCGTGCTGGAGGTCACCGCCACTGACCCCGGCTTCAAGGGGGACACTGCCACGGGCACCTTCAAGCCCGCCACCCTGGAGACCGGGCTGGTGATCGATGTGCCGCTCTTCGTGAACGTCGGAGACCGGGTGAAGGTGGACACCCGGAGCGCGCGCTACCTGGAGCGCGCCTCGTGACCACCGCCCCCACCCTGCGGGAGCAGCCCCCGGGACGCGTCCGGGTGGCCAGCGAGGTGGTGGGGGCGATCGCCTCCCTGGCGGCGCTGGACACCCCGGGGGTGGCCCACATGTGCGAGCTCCAGGGGGTGCCGGTGCCCCGCCCGCTGCGCCGCCAGGCGGGGCACCGTGGCGTCCGCCTGGAGATGATTGGGAGCGCGGCCATCCGGCTCGAGCTGGGCATCGCCATCGAGGCCGGGGCCACCCTTCCGGAGCTGGTGCAGGAGCTGCAGCGGAGGGTGTCTCGGGACATCGAGCGGATGCTTGGGCTCGAGGTCGTCGAGGTCAACGTCCTGGTCCGCGAGCTGGCCGGCGGTTGAGGCCTCGCCACCGCGCCCGCCAGCTCGCCCTCCGAGTGGTCTTCCAGCTCGACCAGGCGCCCGGGGACTGGCGACCGGCATTCGCCTACCAGCTGGCCGAGGATGACCTCCCACCCGAGTCCGCGGCCTTCGCCGAGGAGCTGGTGGCGCTGGTCCAGGAGCACCGCCAAGAGATCGACTCGGCGCTGGATGCAGCGGCCACCCACTGGAAGTTGGAGCAGATGGGGCGGGTGGAGCGGGGAGTCCTCCGCCTGGGGGCTGCCGAGCTGATCTGGCGCCGCCAGGATCCCCAGGCGGTGACGCTGGACGAGGCAGTCGGGCTGGCCAAGGAGCTCGGAGGGGAGGACGCCGCCCGCTTCGTGAACGGGGTTCTGGGCCGGTTGGCGCGGGAGGTGGTCTGATGCTGGCGCGCCGGGTTCTGCAGGTGGCCGAGCTGAACAGCCTGATCCGGGCGGACCTGGAGGAGGACCCAGCGCTCCAGGACGTCTACGTCGAGGCCGAGATCGGCACCTGCACCAGGTCCGCGGCCGGACATCGCTACCTGACGCTGAAGGACTGTCGGGAGGGACGCTCTGACCAGGCCTCGATCCGGGCGGTGCTCTTCCGCGGCGCCGGCTCCTCCCTGGCCTTCGAGCCGGAGACCGGCCAGCGAGTCATCGCCCACGGGCGCATATCGGTCTATCCGGCCAAGGGGGATGTCCAGCTGTATCTGGATCAGCTGGAGCCTGCGGGCGTCGGGGCCCTGGCGCTCGCCTACCAGCAGCTGGTGGCCCGCCTTGAGGCCGAGGGACTCTTCAGCCCCGAGCGCAAGCGCCGGCTTCCCTTCCTGCCCCGGCGGGTCGCGGTGGTCACATCCCCGCGGGGCGCGGCCGTCCGGGACGTGATCCACGTGGTCAGCCGCCGCTGCCCGATCACCGAGCTGGTGGTTGTTCCCTCCCTGGTGCAGGGGGAGGGGAGCGTGGCCGAGCTGGTGGCGGCGATGGCCCTGGCCGGTCGTTCGGGCGCAGACCTGGTCCTGCTGGTCCGGGGAGGTGGGAGCCTTGAGGACCTCTCCGCCTTCAACTCTGAGGAGCTGGCGCGGGCGGTGGCCAGCTGTCCGGTCCCGGTCATGACCGGGGTGGGGCACGAGACCGACACCACGGTCGTCGACTTCGTGGCCGACCGCCGCGCCCCCACCCCCTCGGCAGCCGCCGAGCTGGCTGTTCCAGACCGGGACGGACTGCGCCACGAGCTCGGGACGAGGCACCTCCGACTCGGGAGGGCGGGCACCGCCTTCCTGGTCGGTCGGACCGAGCAGCTGGCCGGAGCCGCCGCTCGGCTGGAGCGGCTGGCCCCGCGGCGGCGGCTCATGGAGGGCCAGCAGGACCTGGACCGTGCCGCCCAGCGGCTGGCCGGCGCGGCAGCCCGCCACCTCGGCCGCCTTTCGGACCAGCTCTCGTCCCGCCGCCAACTTCTGGGCGCGCGCGGTCCGGTGCCCCGCCTCGGGCGGTTGCAGGAGGAGCTGCGGGGGAGGGAAGGACGGCTGCTGGCGCTATCACCGCTCGCTGTCCTGGAGCGTGGCTACTCGATAACCTGGCAGGAGGACGGCGGAGCGCTGGTTCGCGACCCGCGGGGGCTGAATCCCGGCGACCGGCTGGTGACCCAGCTGGCCCTGGGCCGGGTGCGCAGTCAGGTGACATGGGTGGAGCCGAGCAAGGAGGTGCCCGATGACCGATGAGCCGAGTCCCGCGTCCGACGAGGACCTCCTGGACTACGAGGCAGCCCTGGCCCGGCTGGACGAGGTCCTGCAGGCCCTGGAGGACGGCAAGGTGGCCCTGGAGGAGGCGATCGCCCTGTACGAACGCGGGGTGAAGCTGGTGCGGCGCTGCTCCATGCTGCTGGCCGGGGCCGAGCGGAGGATCACCCAGCTCTCCCAGAGCCCCGAGGGCGAGCTGGTCGAACAGCCATTCCAGCTGTCGGCGGAGGAGGGGCCCGCGGGCGGAGCCTGATCGCGGATGGGTGGCCTCCTCTCCAACCAGTATCTGCTGGTTCCGCTTCTGGCCTGGGCGCTCGGTCAGCTGCTCAAGATCCTCACCGACTCCTGGCAGCGGCGCCAGCTGAGCCTCCGGCGGCTGGGCACCTCGGGGGGGATGCCCAGCTCGCACACCGCGCTCACCGTCTGCCTCACCACCCTGCTGGGGCGGCGGCTGGGGACCACCTCACCGGTCTTTGCCGCGGCCGCGGTGCTCACCATGGTGGTGGTCTATGACGCCACCGGGGTCCGGCGAGCCGCCGGGCAGCAGAGCGTCATCCTGAACCAGATGATCGACGACCTCCGGCAGCATCTGGGGCTCAGGTACGAGCGGGTGCGCCAGCTTCTGGGTCACACCCCGTACGAGGTCCTGGCGGGGGCGGCCCTCGGCGTGCTGGTGGGGATGACTCTCTGATGCCCACCTCAGACCCCCAGTGCCTAACATCTCATTCTCGATGGCCATGCTGAACCCGGAGCCACCGGCCGATCAGGTGGTCGCCTTCCTGCTCCACCCTCGCGAGGCCGCCAGCTCGCCTCTGCTGGGGGAGGCCGAACGCCGCTGCCGGGCGGCCGGGGTGGAGCCGGTGGTGGTGCAGTCAGCTCCGGAGGAGGAGCTCGGTGCCCTGGCAGGGCGGACCCGGCTGCTGGTCTCGGTGGGGGGGGACGGCACCCTGCTCTACGCCGCCAGGATGGCCGGACCCCTGGGGATCCCCGTGCTTGGGGTCAACCGGGGCCAGCTCGGCTTCCTCACCAGTGTGGAGATGGAGGGATTGCCCGACGCCCTCTCGGCCTACTTCGAAGGGAGGTGCGCCACCCTCGTCCGGCCCACCCTCTCCGCCTCGCTGCTCACCGCCGCCGGAACGCTGACCGCTTCCCTGCCTCTGGCGGTCAACGAGGTGCTGGTTCGGGCGGACGCCTTCAACGTGATCCGGATGCGGGTGCGGACCGACCACCAGCTGGTCGGGGAGTTCGACGGGGATGGGATCATCGTCGCCTCCAGCCTGGGCTCCACGGCCTACTCCCTCTCCGCCGGCGGCCCCAGCCTGGACCCGGCGGTCCCGGCGCTGGTGGTCACTCCGCTCAACCCGCACTCCCTCGGCCACCGGTCGCTGGTCATCCCGGACAGTTTGGATGTGAGCGTGGAGCTGGTGCGCGGAAGTGGCACCCTCGCGGCGGACGGCAGGGTGTGGCGCCCGCTCCTCGCCGGGGGCCGGTTCGTGGTCGGCCGGGGCCCCCATCTCCAGCTGGTACAGCCGCCGGGGACACCCGGCTTCTTCGAACGGCTCCGCTCCAAGACGGGATTCGGCACGGTGCTGAAGCTGGAGGTCGACGACCTCGGCGAGGTGAGCCCAGCCGAGGCAGCGGCACCAGCTTCGGTCCCCGCCCCGGGCGGCTGAGGTGCTGCTGGAGCTGCGCGTCCGGGGGCTGGCGGTGATCGAATCCGCGCAGTGCGCGTTCGATGATGGGCTCAACGTGCTGACCGGTGAGACCGGCTCCGGCAAGTCGGTCCTGCTGGCCGCGCTGGGGCTGGCTCTCGGGGACCGCGGGGACCCGCAGATGGTGCGCCCTGGGGCGGATCGCTCGCTGGTCTCAGCGACTTTCAGCTGGCCCGAGGACCAGACTGAGCAGCTGGCCGGCCTGGGCGTGGCCCCGGCCGAGGTCCTGGTGCTCACCCGGGAGCTGGGGCAGCGAAGCCCCGCTCGCATCAATGGCGGTCTGGTGCCGGCGTCCCAGCTGCGCGAGCTGGGGGAGAGGCTGGTGGAGCGGCACGGCCAGGGGACCGCCAGCCGCTGGCTCCGGGAGTCAGACCAGAGGGCCGGGCTGGACGGATATGCAGGCGCGAGGGCGCTCGAGCTCCGGGCCGCGGTGGCGGAGCTGGAGCGCAGCCACCGCATGGTGGCCCAGCAGCTTGCCGTCGCCCGGGACCGCACCCTGGCCGAGGCATCTCACCTGGCCGCGGCCCGCTCCGACCTGGCCGAGCTGGAGGCTGCCCGGCTGATCCTCGGGGAGGACGATCGGCTGCGTGAGGAGCGCGAGAGGCTCCTGCACCTCGCGCGCCTTCGAGACGCGGCGGAGGGGCTCCGACGGGCGGTGGCCGGCTCCGATGCCGACCTCGGCGCCGCGGACGCCATAGCGAGCGAGCTGCAGGCAGGCCGGCCCGCCTTCGCCATCGACCCCGAGCTGGACCGCTCACGGGCCCAGGCGGAGGATGCTCTCGCCATCCTGCGCGATCTCGGGCTCCAACTGGGTTCCTACCTCGAGCGACTCCCGCCAGACCAGGGCCGGCTGGAGGAGGTGGAGGAGCGGCTGCAGCTGCTGGAGCGGGTGGCCCGGCGCCACGGGGGCACCCTGGAAGGGGCCATTCGCCGCCGGGAGGAGGCCCGCCAGCTGCTGGCGGTCGAGGGCACGGCCGGCCTCGACCTGCGTGAGCTCGAGGCGAATCTCGAGGAGCTGGGGGAACGGCTGGCGGCCTCCTGCCAGGAGCTGACCGAGATCCGAGCCGGGGCTGGTGCGCAGCTGGCGGCGGAGGTGACCCGCGACCTGCACCAGATGCTCATGCCCGCCGCCGAGCTCCGGGTCCGGCTGTGGAGGGACGAGGATCCTGAGGGGGTGGCCGCCCCGGGAGGGGTCCGCTACCGGGTCTCCGCGGACGGTTGGGACCGAGTTCAGTTTCTGCTCGCGGCCAACCGCGGGGACCCGCTCCGGCCGCTCACCGAGGCCGCCTCCGGGGGCGAGCTCTCCCGGGTGGTGCTGGCCGTGTTGGCGCGGCTGTCGATCCGGGCCGAGGTCGAGACCGTCGTCTTTGACGAGATCGACGAGGGGCTTGGTGGGGAGGCGGCGAACCGGGTGGGTGACCTGCTGCTCCAGCTGGCAGGACAGCGCCAGGTCATCTGCGTCACCCATCTGGCCACCATCGCTGCCCGGGCTCGGCGCCATCTCCGGGTGCGCAAGACCGAGTCGCAGGGGCGATCCATGAGCAATCTCGAGGCGTTGGAGGGGGAGGAGCGGGTCGACGAGCTGGCGCGGCTGCTGGCCGGGGAGGCGACCCCCACCGCGGCGAGAAACCACGCCGCCGAGCTGCTGGCCGCGGTGGGGGCTGGGGCGACAACGTCGGTGGGAAGAGATGGCTGACCCCGAGCAGACCAGCCAGTTGGAGGAACTCACCAACCTGGCCGCAGCCCTCCAACGGCGGGAGCTCGACCCGACCGACATCCCCCTGGCCGAGCTCAGCTCCCGACTCCGGGCCAGGGTGGAGGCGGACGGGGGCAACCTGGACCTGCTGTGGGCGGCGGAGTCCCTCCGGGAGATGACCCGCCTGGTGGAGCTGAAGTTGGGCCGGTTCGACCCCGAGGAGGCGGAGACTCCGCTGCCCAACCTCGCTGACCCCGAGCCTGACCCCGCGCTTCGATTGGAGGAGTACCGGCTCTTCAAGGCAGCGGCCGAGGTCCTGCTGGCGGACGCCGCCACCGGCCCCAAGGCATTCCTGCGCGTGCTGGGGGTGCCGGTGGAGCCCCGCCCCACCATCCGTCTGAGGCCGGAGGCGCTGGCGGCGGCGTTGGGAGAGGTGCTCTCCCGCCTGCCCCCCCAGGTGACCATGGAGGCCACCTCACCGCGCTACTCGATCGAGATCCGATCGGCTAGCCTGCTGGAGGAGCTGCGAGCCCGCGGGGAGCTCATCTTCGACCAGGTCTTCGCCGCCGCCGCCGACCGGCTGGAGGCGGTGGTGCTCTTCATGGCCCTGCTGGACCTTCTCAACCGTGGGCTGGCGATCTGCGAGCAGCGCGGTGACGGGCCGATCAGGGTGGAGCTACCCGTTGGCGGCTGAGCCGAGGTCAGAGCCGGAGGCGCTGGCCGGGGCGCTGGTGGCGATCCTCTTCGTGCGCGCCGAGCCGCTCGCGGTGGCTGAGCTGGCGACGGCCCTGGGGGCCGACCGGCAGGCGGTGAGGCGGGCTGCCGAGATGGCGGCGGTGCTCCTCGAGGGCACCGGGCTCCTGCTGCAGCGCAACCTCGACCAGCTCCAGCTGGTGACCCATCCGGAGGCGGCCTGGGCCGTCCAGCGGGCGCTTCAACCCGAGGTGGCCGGACGGCTCTCCCGGCCTGCCCTGGAGACGCTGGCCATCGTCGCCTACCGCCAGCCGGTATCCAGGGCCAGCGTGGAGGCCATCCGGGGGGTCAACTGCGACGCGGTGCTGGAGCGGCTCCAGGCCCATGACCTCATCACCGAGGTCGGCAGGGGAGAGGGGCCGGGGCGCCCGCGCCTCTTCGCCACCACCCTGAGGTTCCTGCAGGTCGTGGGGCTGTCGTCGATCGACGAGCTTCCCCCTCTGGAGCCGGCCGGAGGCAACGATTGGTTGCGGCGGGCCGTGGGGAGGTCCGATGCCGGCTGAGCGGCTCGGGCGCTGGCTGGCCCGGCAGGGCATCGCCTCCCGAAGAGGCGCGGACGAGCTGCTGCGCCAGGGACGGGTTAGGGTGAACCGGGTCCCGGCTTCCCCGAGCGGCCAGCTGATAGACCCGGACCGCGACCTGATCGAGGTGGACGGCCGCCAGGTCGCATCCGAGCAGAGCCCGCGGCGGTACCTGGCGCTCAACAAGCCCCTCGGGGTGGTCTCCACGGTCAGGGACCCCGAGGGCCGCCCTACCGTTCTCGACCTGGTCCCGGACGGGGCAGGTCTCTTTCCGGTGGGGCGCCTGGACCGGGACTCCCGAGGGCTCCTCTTCCTAACGGACGACGGCGAGCTGTCACAGAGGCTGACCCACCCCCGGTACGGCGCTTCCAAGACCTACCGGGTCCGGCTGGGACAGCCGATCTCCCGCCGCCAGCTGCAGGAGCTGCGGGAGGGGCCAGTGCTCGAGGACGGCCCCACCCATCCCACGGCGGTCCGGCCAGAGGCCCGGGGGGAGGTTCTCTTCGTCACCCTGCGGGAGGGCCGAAACCGCGAGCTGCGCCGCATCCTGGAGAAGGTGGGCTCCACCGTCCTCGACCTGGAGCGGGTGGAGTTCGCCGGGATCCGGCTGGGCACCCTCCCGCCCGGGGCGGTGCGTGAGCTGAGCCGGGCTGAGGTGGCCCGGCTGCGCCGGGAAGCGGGGCTGGGATGACGTCCGCACCCATCTCCGTGACCATCGACGGGCCGGCCGGGGTGGGGAAGTCCACCGTGGGGAGGAGGGTGGCCGGCGAACTGCAGCTGCCGTTCCTCGACACCGGGCTCCTGTACCGGGCCCTAGCTCTGGCGGCGGCCGAGCGCTCGGTCGGCCCCGAGGGCGCCGCGGAGCTGGTCAGGGGACTCGATCTCGCGGTCAACCTGGACCCCCTCGCTCCCCAGGGAGCGTGGCGGGCGCGCATCGGCGGCCGTGATCTGGGCGCTGAGCTGTGGGCCCCGGGAAACGCGGTCCTGCTGGCCCGAATCGCCGCCGAGCCGGCGGTTCGGGCCGCCCTCCTTCCTCTGCAGCGCCGGCTGGGAGGCGCCGGCGTGGTGGCGGTCGGCCGGGATGCCGGTTCGACGGTATTCCCTGGCGCGGAGGTGAAGGTCTATCTGGACGCTCCGTTCGAGGTCAGGATGGAACGCCGCCGATCGGAGCTGGAGCGGCTCGGCCTGGCCAGCGCGGAGGTCGCGGTGCGCGAGGACCTGGCCGAGCGCGACCACCGCGACAGCACCCGGGAGGCAGCACCGCTCGCCATTCCTGAGGGGGCGATGGTGATCGACACCGCCCCGATCAACGCCGAGGAGGTGGCCCGTCTGATCCTTGAGCGTTGCCACGAGCTCGGGGTGGAAACCTCGCCCCCCCGGCTCAGCTGACGTGGCAGCCCTAGCGCTGGAGTTCGGTCCCGGCACTGAGTACGTGGCGTTCGATCTGGAGACCACCGGGCTGTCCCCGAGGTCCGACCGGATCATCGAGGTGGGGGCCGTCCGGTTCACGGACGCGGGGATTATCGGTCAGCTGACCTCCCTTGCCGACCCGGGCCTGCCGCTCCCACTAGCCATCCAGCGGTTGTGTGGGCTCTCCGACCACGACCTCGCCGGTCAGCCGAGCCCTGCCGAGGTGGTCGCCCAGCTGGCGGATTTCGCCCGCGGCGCCGTCCTGGTCGGACACGGAGTCTCCTTCGACCTCGCCTTCTGCTCCGCCATCCTGCCATCGGAGTTCTCTCAGCGCCCGGCAGTGGACACCTCGGAGCTGGCGAGGATCATCCTGCCCCGGGCGCCCAGCCACAGTTTGGAGCAGCTCGGCCAGGCCCTGGGCCTGGTCCACGATCGTCCCCACAGGGCGCTTTCGGACGCGGACACCACCAGGCTCCTCCTCTGGCGGCTGGTCGAGGAGATGCAAAAGCTGACACCGGGCTTGAGGGCGCGCCTGGCGTCGATGGCCGCGGGGAGTGGATGGGCGTCGGGAGAGTTCATGGCGAGTCAGCTCCAGCCCATCGAGCCGGGAGTGGAGGATCGGCTCACGGTCCGCCCGCCATCTCGCCCAGTGCCGCCCAGCCCCCACCCCGGTGGTCGGCTCGACCCTTCCGAGGTGGCAGCGGACTTTGCCGAGGGTGGGGTGCTGGCCGCTGCCGATCCCTCCTTCGAGCTTCGCGAGGAGCAGCAGCAGATGGCGGTGGCAGTGACCCAGGCCTTCAACCGGGAGCTACGGTTGCTGGTGGAGGCCGGCACCGGGGTCGGCAAGTCCCTCGCCTACCTCCACCCAGCCCGCGAGTGGGCCAACCGCACCGGCGACCGCGTTCTCATCTCCACCCACACCATCACCCTGCAGGAGCAGCTGGTCGGGAAGGACCTGCCCGCGCTGGAGGCGGCGCGGCCCCTGCCGGTGAGGGCCGTCGTACTCAAGGGCCGGGGCAACTACGTCAGCCTGAGGCGGCTGGAGCGATGGCTCCGCTCGGCTCCCCCGGGGGTGCGGCGCCGGGACCTGGACGAGCTCCGCTTCCAGCTGCGCCTGGTGGTGTGGGCGGAGCAGACCGAGACCGGGGACCGGGGGGAGCTGAGGCTGGCGGGCCGCGACCCTGAGCTGTGGGAGCAGGTGGGCTCGACGGTCGACGACTGCCTGGGTCCTGCCTGCCACAACTGGCGGGACCGGCGGTGCTTCATGGCTCGAGCCCGCTTGGAGGCTCGCGAGGCGGATCTGGTCATCGTCAACCACGCCCTGCTCCTGGCCGATGCCGACAGCGGGGGATCCATCCTGCCGGAGTCGCGGCGGCTGGTGGTGGACGAGGCTCACCACCTCGAGGAGGCAGCCACCCAGGCCCAGTCGGACCGGCTGGGGCCGGGAAGAGTCGCGGCGGTCGTCGACCGGCTGCCACGGTTCGGAGACGCTCCTCTGGGAGGCTGGCTGCGGTCGGCCCGAGAGGGGGCGCAGGGCGCCTTCGCGGAGCTGCGGCAGCTGCTGGAGCAGAGGGGCGAGGCCGGCGACCGCTCGGCTCTGTTACTGGATCCGCGGCTGGGCGACGACCCGGCCTGGGCCCGGTGTGCTCGCGCTCTGGCCCGTGCCCAGTCCGCCGCCCAACGGGCCGCGGTGGGGCTGCGACAGGCGGCGGTCGCCGCGCCATTGCAGGAGATGCTTTGGCCGCAGCCGGACAATGCCGCTCGCGAGTGCCTTTTGGCGGCGGACGCCCTCCAGAGCTGCGCCGACTTCCTGGGCTCCGCTCTCGCAGCTGCGGCTGGGGAGCCGGCGGCGAGCCCGCGAGTGGTCTGGGCGGAGCTGGAGGCCAGGGGCCGCGCGGTGCTGCGCTCCGCCCCCTATGAGATCGGAGCCACCCTGTCCGAGCAACTCTTCTCCCGGATGGACACGGTGGTACTGACCTCGGCCACCCTGGCGGTGGCGGGCTCGTTTCGCTACGTGCGCGACCGGCTGGGCTTCGACGGCGGGGAGGAGCTGGTGCTGGACTCGCCATTCGACTTCCTGAGCCAGGCCATTCTCTGCATCCCCCGCGGAATCCCGGCCCATGACGATCCCCGGCACGCCGAGGTGGTGGCCCGGCTGGTCGACGAGGTGGCCACCGAGCTGGGCGGGCGCACGCTGGTCCTCTTCACGGGGTACGCCGCCCTGAGAGAGGTTGCCTCCCGGCTGCGCCCGCGCCTCCAGGGCCGGGGGATCGCCCTCTTGGCCCAGGGGCTCGACGGGACCCGCAACCAGCTCCTGCGCGGCTTTCGCGACCACCCGCGCACCGTGCTCATGGGCACCAGCAGCTTCTGGGAGGGGATAGACCTGCCCGGCGATCTGCTCCAGTGTGTCGTCATCGACAAGCTGCCCTTCCCGGTGCCCTCCGACCCCATCTTCCAGGCCCGGGCCCGAGGCCGCCCCGACTCCTTCACCCAGCTTTCCCTCCCGGAGGCCGTGCTCCGCCTCAAGCAGGGGTTCGGCCGGCTGGTGCGGGGCCGGGAGGACCGGGGCGCGGTGGTGGTCTGTGACCCCCGGATCCATCAGCGCCGTTACGGCCAGAGCTTCGTGGACGCGCTTCCACGGGCAACCATCTCCGACCAACCGGTGGAGGCGGTCGGCGCCCTGGTGGGGGAGTTCGTGAGGGCGCGGCGGGGGCCGCGGCCGACTCGCTGAGGCCGCCTGCAGATGGGAACCCTCCACGTGGTGGCCACCCCGATCGGAAACCTGGGGGACATCTCCCAACGCGCCGAGCAGGTCCTCCGCTCCGCCCAGGTGGTGGTCGCAGAGGACCCCAGGCACAGCCGCCGCCTGCTCGACCACCTGGGGATCAGGCCGCAGATGATCTCTCTACCCGCGCCTCGGGAGGCGGAGCGGATCGGGAAGGTGCTCGCGGCGCTGGAGGGCGTCGACGTAGCCCTGATCTCGGATGCCGGCACCCCGGGGATCAGCGACCCCGGCCGGAGGCTGGTAGCCGCGGCGAGGGCCGCGGGCCATCAGGTGCTGGCCATCCCCGGCCCGTCGGCGGTGGTGGCCGCTGTGGCGGCCTCCGGGCTGCGCGCCGACCGCTTCGCCTTCCTCGGCTTCCTGCCCCGAACCCGCGGGCGGATGGCACGGGTCCTGGGCTCGGCGCCCGACCTGGCCCTGGTCTTCTTCGAGGCCCCGCAGCGCTTGCCCGCAACCCTCTCGCTGTGCGCCGAGCTTCTCCCCGACCGGCAGCTGGCGGTGGCTCGGGAGATCTCCAAGCTGCACGAGAGCTGGCACCTCGGCACCGCCGCCGAGCTGGCGGCGCAGTTCCGCTCGACGCCGGCCCGAGGGGAGTGCACGGTGGTCGTGGAGGCCCCACCCCGAGACACGCGCCGTGGGTGACATCCAGCTGGTGGACGCCCACTGCCACCTGGATGAGCTGGAGCGCCGCGGGATGCCCGCCGCTGAGGCGATCTCAGCGGCCGCCGCCGCCGGGGTCTTGCAGATGGTCACAAGCGGGGATTCACCGGCCGAGAACCAGCGCGCCCGAGAGCTGGCCGAGACTTACCCGGGCGTCTACTTCACCCCGGGCTGGCACCCCAGCAACGGTCGCGCTCCTTCCAGCGCGGAGAGGCGTGAACTTCGGGACCTCCTCGACCACCCGCGGGCCGTGGGCCTGGGTGAGGTGGGGCTGGACTACCACCGGCGGGATGGGGGGACCATCTGGGATCCAGGAGCGCAGCGCGGCCTGCTGCGGGAGATGCTGGAGCTGGCCGCCGAGGCCGGCAAGCCGGTGGTGATCCACCAGCGGGACGCGGGGGGGGACCTGCTGGAGGTGCTGGACGCCTCCCCGCGGGTCCCCACCATGCTCCATTGCTTCAGCGGGGGGGGCGAGTTCGCCAAGGCAGCCGTCTCCCGCAAGCTCCACTGCTCGTTTGCCGGCAACCTCACCTTCGGGTCCGCCGCCGACCTGAGGGAGGCGGTCTTGGCGGTGCCCCCTGCGCTGCTGCTCCTGGAGACCGACTCCCCGTTCCTGGCGCCACATCCGGTGCGCGGCCGCCTGTGCCACCCGGCACTGGTTCGGCTGACTGCCTCCTGGCTGGCCAGCCATCTCGGCGTGGGGCTGGAGTTGGTCGCGGAGCGGAGCAGCTACACGGCCCGGGCCTTCTTCCAGCTTCCCTCGCCGTGAGGGAGCTGGACCTCTGCCGGGAGTCCACCGTCAGGGCCGTGGCCCGTCGCTTCGGCCTCTCCCCTGAGCGGGGTAGGGGGCAGAGCTTCCTGGTCGACCGGCAGGTGCGGGACGCCATCGTGGCCTCCCTCCCAGATTCCCCGCCACTCGTCCTGGAGATCGGGCCGGGTCTCGGTTCGCTGACCCAGGGATTGCTGGAGGCGGGCCGTACGGTGGTCGGGGTCGAGGTGGACCACCGGGCGGTGGTGGCCCTCGGGCTGCTCCGGGTCCGCCACCCCGAGCTCCGGGTGGTGGAGGAGAGCGCCCTCCGCGTCGGCCCTGAGGAGCTGGGGATCAAAGCGCCGTACATCGTGGTGGGCAACCTTCCCTACAGCATCACCGGTGCGCTCCTCAGCCACCTGCTGGAGATGGAGCCCGCTCCGCTCAGCTGCCACGTCCTGCTCCAACAGGAGGTGGCACTGAGGCTGGCGGCGCCGGCGGGCAGGTGGTCCCTGGCCACTCTGGCGGTGCAGCTGGCGGCGACCTGTGAGGTGCGACTTCAGGCTGGGCCGGAGAGCTTCTGGCCGCGGCCCAAGGTGAGCAGCGCCTTGGTCGAGCTGGTTCCTCGCCGGGCGCTCGAACGACGGGAGCGGGAGGCTCTCCTGCAGCTGGCGCGCCCCGTCTTCCAGCAGCGACGCAAGCAGCTGCGGCACGGGGTGGCCCTGGCCATGGGCGTGAGCCCCCAGCGGGCCGCCCGGCTGTTGGAGATGGCGCAGATCGACCCCGCCCAGCGCCCGGGGGCGATCGACCTCGGGCAGTGGGTCAGGCTGGCCACTGTCCTGGGGGATGGAGATGGGGAGCCGCGGTGATATATTCGCCCCCATGACGGCTGTGGGCCAGAGGGTCCCTGGGACCCAGCGGCCCTCCTCTCCTGGCCCCGCCGGCTTCCGTCAGGCTTTGGCCAGCCGGGACTTCCGTCTCCTCTGGGGCGCCCAGGTGGCCGCCCAGCTGGGGGACAAGTTCTTCGCCTTCTCGCTTCTGCTTTCCATCTACTCCCTGACCCACCTGTACCTCAGCGACGCCGCCCTCTTGCTCGCCTACACCATCCCCGCCGTGTTCCTGTCGGTGCCGGCCGGGATCTTCGCCGACCGCTACGACAAGAAGGTCCTCATGATGTGGACCAACCTCAGCCGGGGGATCCTGGTCCTGGGCGTGCCCCTGCTCGAATTGACGGGTGTGGCCCAGCACCAGGCGGCGCCGCTCTATGTCATCACCCTGGTGTTCGCCGGCGTCGGGCAGCTCTTCGCTCCCGCCGAGGCGGCCAGCATCCCCACCTTGGTGCGGCGCGAGGACGTGCCGGCCGCCACCTCGCTGTTCACCGTGACCATCGTCATGACCATCGTCATCTCCGTCCCGCTGGCATCCCTGGCCCAGCGGTTGCTGGGGCAGGAGGGCCCCTACTACTTCGGCGCCAGCCTCTTCGCCCTGGCGTCGGGTGCTGTCTGGCTGATCCGCGCCCGGCTGGCCGCCGCCCACTCGGAGTCCCGTTCGGTCTCCCGCGGGATCGGCCGAACCGTGGACGAGGTGCGTGAGGTGCTGGTGGTGATCCGGGAGAGCCCGATTCTGCCCTTCTCCTTCGGGATGCTGACCCTGGCCCTGGTGATCGTCTTCACCATCTTTGCCCTCTCCGCCGGCTACATGCAGCACGTGCTGCTCCGCCGACCCCAGGACAGCTACATCCTTCTGGTGCCCGCCACCGTGGGCATGGTGCTGGCCGGGACCATCATCAGCCGGCGGCCCGGGATCACCGGCGGGGCGAGGAGGGCTTCGCTCGGGCTCACACTGGCCGGGGCCGCCATGCTGGTCCTGGGCGTCCTCCCCCCCATCCTCCGCCAGCTCGGGGTGGATGGGGCCCTGGTCCCCCTGGCCATCGGTCTGGCGGTCATCTTCGGCGCGGGGCTCGGCGCGGTGCTCATCCCCTGCCTGGTGCTGATCCAGGAGGGCACTGAGGAGGCGACCCGGGGCCGGATCTTCGGGGGCGCCTTCCTGCTGATCAACCTCGCCATCGCCCTGCCGCTGCTGGTCGCGGGGGCCGTGGCGGACGTGGTGGGGGCCAGCGACGTCATCGCCTTCCTCGGGGTCTGCCTGGTGGCCGCTGGTGGGCTGGCACTCGGTCGTTCCTGGGGGCAGCGCCCGGTTACGGCGCGGTAGCGGCGTGTGGCAGTCCGTTGGCGGTGGCTCTCCCCACCGCTCCTAGGACTTCAATGGGCCCATGCGTGCGGTGGTCAGCTGCGAGGCCTGCGGCTTTCGCCAGGAGGTGGCGCGGGACATCCCCCAGCCCACCACCTTCCATCTGATCTGTCACCACTGCGAGCAGAGCCTGCGGGTCACCGTCACCGCCGCTGACATCCGCACCGCCGAGGCCATGGTCCGCCCCCGGACGCCGATCTCCTGAGTCTCAGACCGCCCAGCGCGAGAGCCCCTGGGGGACCTCCTCCCGGGCTCCGGCGAGGGCCGCAATCCTCTGCTCCTCGCCGTCGAAGTCCAAGGGAAGTTGCCGTGCCAGGGGGAGTATCCGACCGCAGCGAGCCCGCTCACGGAGCCGCGCCCGACGTTCCGGGTCCTGGGCTGAGCAGGCCACGCTGCAGTACCGGGCGGTCGGCTTCTTGACCGGGGTGCCGCAGCCGGCGCGGGCGCAGAGGCGGGGCGGGCGGGGGCTGCGGGGAGGAGTCACGGCCGCCCATGTTAAGCCCTGCTTAAGGTCCGCTGTCAATAGCGAAAAACCTCAGAAACTTAGGGATTTTGGTTGCGGAGTCGGCAATCCACTTATCCTCTTTTTCCCCACTTCGGGTGTGGACAAGCCGGTGTCGGAATGGACCGCCTGCAGGCACGACGGGCCGCCCCGCGCACCTCGACGAACACCTGTGCCGGACATAGTGCCAGGGTCGGGGAAAGCGCACGCCTCCGCGTCTCCGCCGGCGGCCCCAGTCGGCCACCCCCGGGGCGGCCGTCGGCGAAGACTGTGGGGCATGGCTCCGGCACTCAGGACCCTCGTCGTGGCCAGCCAATGGTCCTGGCTCGGGGACCTGGGCGTCCGGGCCCGGAACCTCGCGGAAGAGGTGGGGGATGAGCCATCGTCCCCCGCGGCATACTCCACGGCGCGGGCTCCGAGGAGTCGTTGCCGCTCCTTCTCCTAGCCCACGATCCGCAGGTCGTCGGCCGCCAGGAGCGGGATGGCGGCCAGTGAAGCGAATGGCGCAGCTGCCTGCCAGCGCCGTCATCCGCCGCTCGCGATACCCGCAACCTTTAGTCTCGAGCCGGTGGCGCCGCTCGTGACTCTCCGACCGATGGCACTCGCAGATCTTGCGAAGGTTGGGGCTTGGTTGCGCGCGCCGCACGTGGCGCGTTGGTGGACCCCTGAGTCGACGGCTGAGAGGGCGCTCGAGGAACTGCGGCTGCGCCTGGTCGAGGGGGCGGGGTCAGCGACCAAGTTGTGCATGGTCTTGATTGACGGGGAGCCCGCCGGCTGGTGCCAGTGGTATCGGTGGGGTGATTACCCGGATGAAGCAAAGGCGATGGACGTCCGGGACGACGAGGTGGGGGCCGACTACGCCATCGGCGTTACGGGCCTCCTGGGCCGTGGTTTCGGAACCGCGATGATCGCTGCCCTGGTCGCCGAGGTTCGACGCCACCATCCCGGTGCCGGGCTTGTGATCGCGCCCGAGGCGGCCAACATTCCGTCCCGGCGGATCCTGGAGAAGAACGGTTTTCGGCTGGAGTCCGTTCGGGCGCTCGCCACCGAGCCGCATGACCGTCCGATGGCCGTTTACCGGCTTGCGTCCTCGGGCGTCGACTGGCCGGTCCAGATGGAGGGGTGACTCGCCCCGGACGCGCGCCTGGGGGCTTCGGGGGCAACGGCCGCTTCGCCAGGGGGAGCGGAGGGCGTCGCCGAGCGCGGGGTCATCTCTC
>JAJYXT010000033.1 GCA_021801645.1 bacterium | reverse complement strand
AAGTCCGGGGGGAAAATGGCAGAACTGCAACGGTGAACCGCGAAGGCGCCCAACCGGCGAGACGGCAGGGAACTGTTGCCTGACTGGCGGGGTCGAGTAGCTCTGCGGTTCGCCCGCCGAGGGCCTCCTGCTTGGAGCCGATGGGCCGGTGTCAACCTCCATTTTCCAAGTCAGCGAGGAACTTCTCTACCTGCCCCGGATCTTCCCTTCCGCCGTTATCCGCTGCCGCGGGACTGACTCAGCCGCTGGCCGTCTGCCCGAAACCTCTGAGGAAGTCCCGGACCGTGGCGACGGCCTCGCGCCGATGCCGTTCGGCTGCATCGACGTCGTCGGCGTCGTCCAGGAACGCCGCGTACGCCGCCGGTCCATCCCGTCCAATTTCCGCGAAGCGCTCGCTGAGTAGTTGCAGTGCCGAGGCGACCTGCGGGTGGGAAGCCGCGGGGCTCTGCGCGGCTGCCGCGCCTGCTTCCTCCGGACCGGTTTCAAAGTTCAGGATGCAAAAGACGAGATCGTAGGCGTCCTTATTCTCGTGCCGGTCCTGGAACGCCAGGATCTTCAAGACAACGTACGTGAGGATGCCGCAGACCCGCACGAGGACTGTGGACCGGCCACCGCCATCGAGTCGCTCCCCCTCGACGGCATGTTCGGTGAAGTCCGCGGCGGCCATCCGTGCACCCCGGACGTTGAAGGCTCCCAGCCCCGACCCGAGAGACTCGCCTCTCGGCTTGAAGATTCGGCCCGGCTCGACCTCTGCCGTTTCGCAGAGGAACTCGACCTGGACACGCCTACCGTCAACCAGCCGGGTCCAGCGAAAGCTGCTCTCCGACTGGAAGCCGGCTCGCTTGAGATTGGTCTCCAGATTCCAGTAGGTCTCCGGGGCATCGTCACCGAGGGCCAGCCCGATGACGAGGTCAATGTCGGTAGTGCCGATGTGCTGCGCCACGCCGACCGGCAGCTCGCCCACTATGTAGCGGGGCGCCAAGCCACCCACCAGGTAGAGCCGCTCCCGCCATGGGCCGAGATCACCGAGGAGCGTGACCAGCGCCCGCTCGCAAAGCTCCGTGGTGATGCTGTCGTAGTCGGATGCGTGGCCGCGCCTCACAGACCAATCACCTCCTGACGGAGCCTTTCCGCTTGCTCGCGCCCCCTCCGGGGCTCCTTTCGGAGGTCGTAGTAGAGCCTTGCAACATTGACTGTCCACACGCCACTCTGTTTAGTTCGGAACGCCATCGGAGCATCTCCTGGAGTCTGCATCAGCACAAGGTTTGCACCGGCATCGACCCGGTCGGCGGCCAGCGCTTTGAGAAGAGACTGAGGAGCCAAAGCACTCTCGATCCAAAGGTCAACGGTGGGAACAGCAGTGACAAATGGGGCCACCGCCATCGCTGCCGCAGCCCGTGTCATCGCATATCGGACATGGGCTTTCTCCAGGATCTCCCCGGCCGCGGCCACGAGTTCCTTGGGGGTCCGTGCCAGGCGAAAGGCCATCGTCCTTTCGACCGCTCGATCGACATTCTCCTCGGCCCACAAGTCGAGGAGGGCAGCAGCGTTGACGACCTGCCGGGTGCGTCGCGGCCCTGTCCCCTCCGAGGAGACTATGCCCTCTCCCTCCAGACGGGTCACCACGCGGTGCACCAGGCCATTGCTGACGTCAGCCCGCTCTGCCAGCTCGTGGATCTGCCAGGTGCGGTCCCTGCCGAGAAACAGTGCCTGGGCGACCACGCCAGCCTTGCCACTGAGGCGAGCGGTGCGCCGCACCGGCTTCTCGACCGCCGGCCGCCGTTTCTCGATGTGCAGCAACAGCCCGGGAAGCTCCAAGTGGACATTGCCGGATGCATCTACGAGGCCGATACCATGTCGCCTCAGGATGTCTCGGGCATCGGCGGTCGCCTGCCGTGTGACCACGAGCAGCTCGGGGCCGCCCTTTCGCCCGGCTCCCGCCTGTCGCACCACCTGCCAGGCGGCAGCCGTCGTCAGGTCCTTCTTGACCTCGACGGCAAGTGGTCTGGCACCACCCCCAAACCGGATGGTGAAGTCATTCCGCCGGTTCCCTCCCCGCTGGACGTCGACCCCGAAACCATCGACCGCACGCAGGATTCGCGCGGCCTCGGCGTCCAAGGGGCCTGCTATCTTCACTAGATGGTCGTTCTTCACCACGACGGCGAATATACACCAGATAGTGAAGCACCGCCGACTGAAGGACGCTCCCGTCCGTTCATTACCAAGGTGGTCGAGAGCTCTCGGGAGGGAAAGGTTCGCAGCATCCTCCCGGTTTACGAGGCTCCCAACCATGGTCGCTCGACTGGGGCCATCGAGGAAACGGCCGCTGGCTCAACCTCACCCACAGGCCAGACAGCCGCTTATCGCTTGTCTTGCCCCCACTGCTCCCCCACTGCCGCGGCTCTGAACCGACGGCCAGGATCTCCTCCCCGCCGGGCCGGAGGCCCGATGAGCAGCCCCGGGCCTCCTGCCAAATTCGATCGCACAAGGGACTTGACGCCCGACCGGAGAGGTGGTCCTGCCAGCTCACTCCCCAAATCGCGGCTGGCCCGTACCTTGTCCTGACGGAAGACCGTCACTAGTCCGGGCGGCGGCCGTGGCTTCCTGCGCCCGGCCCCTAAACTTTGGTCCACCATGACCGCTGCGGACCTTCCCTGCCCCTCGGACCCAGCTTGAGGCCTGCCCCCCGCGCCTGGGAGATGCCGCCCGACGGGGAGGCAGGGGAGGTGCAGCACAGGCTGGAGGAGCGCCGGATCCGGCTCGGAGCCGAGCTCGGCTCTGAGGGCCACGATCCGCTGCTTCTCTCGGGCATGGAGCGGGCGGTGCAGGTCCTGGGTCGCGCACTTCATGAGCGGCGCCGGATCGCGGTCTATGGCGACTACGACGTGGATGGGGTCACGGCGACCGCACTTCTGGTGCGCTCCCTGGCCGCCGGTGGAGCCCAGGCCCTCCCCTACATCCCCAGCCGTGAGGCGGAGGGATACGGCCTCAACGAGGAGGCTCTCCTGGAGCTCGGCCGGCAGGGGGTGGAGGTCGTGGTGAGCGTGGATTGCGGGACCACCGCCGTCGAGGTCGCCGCTGCGAGGCCCAGGGGGATGGAGCTGGTGATCACCGACCACCACCTGCCCCTTCGGGAGGGGGAGGACCGCAGGGTCCGTCTTCCCGACGTGGAGGCGCTGGTCAATCCCCAGCAGCCGGGGGACGAGTACCCCTTCAAGGGGCTGGCGGGCGCCGGGGTGGCGTACAAGCTGGTGCAGGCGCTGGAGCAGGTGGGACTTCTCCCAGGTGGCACCGCCGCGCAGCAGCTGCCCCTGGTGGCCCTGGGGACGGTGGCCGACCTCATGCCCCTTTTGGACGAGAACCGCCAGCTGGTGCGCCAGGGTCTCTTCACCTGGGCTGAGTCGGCGCCGCTCGGCCTCTTGGCCCTCGCCCGCGCCGCGGGGATCGAGGGCCCGCCCACCAGCTCCGACCTGGGGTTCAGCCTTGGTCCCCGGATCAACGCCGCCGGCCGGATGCGGGAGGCCGACCTGGCGCTGGCCTGCTGCCTGGCCCAGGACCCTTTGGAGGCCTCCTCGAGCGCTCGCGAGCTGCAGCGCCTGAACGGGGAGCGGCGCCTCCGCCTCAAGGAGGCGCTGGCGGTGGCCCAGCAGTTGGTGGAGGAGATGAGCGATGACCTGCCGGCCATCGTCGTGGGACACGAGACCTTCCATCCCGGCGTGGTGGGCCTGGTGGCTGGGCGGCTGGCGGATGAGTACCAGCGGCCCACCTTCGCCTTCAGCCGCCAGGGAACGGAGTGGCGGGGCTCGGCCCGGGCGGTGGACGGGGTCAACATCGTGGAGGCCCTCGCCGCGGCCGGGCCCTCCCTCCTCCGGTACGGGGGCCACCAGGGGGCGGGCGGCTTCAGCCTCTCTGGGAACAGCCACAGCGCCGAGGAGTTCTCCTTCGCGGTGCAGGAGGCGGTAGCCATCCAGCGCAACGGCAATCGCCCCCAGCGCCGGTTCACTGTGGACGCGGTCGCCAGCCTCGCCGACTGCAACTTCCGGCTGGCGGACCAGCTGGCCCGGCTGGAGCCGTTCGGCCGCGGCAACCCCCAGGTGCTGCTCTGCGCGCTGGACTGCCAGGTGACGGCCGCGGCCCCCTTCGGCAAGGGGCGGGAGCACCTCCGGGTGGGGCTTGCCGACCGGAGTGGCTCGGCCGAGGCGATCACCTTCAACCGTCCCTGGCTCCATCCCCACCTCCCGGTGGGGAGGCGGGTGGACGTTCTCTTCGAGCTCGAGGTGAACCGCTGGAAGGGGCGGGAGCAGCTGCGGCTGCTGCTCCGGGACCTCCGCCCCTCTCGGGGGGCCGGGGCGCCGGCCTCCTCTGCCGTGTCTTCCGGCCATGAGCACCAGGGGATGTGAGCGGGGCCCGTCCCGACACAGCCATCCGCCCCGCGTGGCGGCCGGCCGCCAGGCTGGGTGCCGCCTCGGGGCTGCTGGCCGTCTCGGTCAGCCTGGCCCTCCAGCTTCTCGGCCTTCCCGGTCTGCTCCAGGCGGTGGGCGGAGGGCTTGTGGTGTTCACCCCGGGACCGGTCTTCGGGACCCTGATCGACGCCCTTCAGGAGCGCGGGCGGCCCCTGCTGGTGCTGGGGACCGCCGTCCTGGTGGTCGTGGTGGCCGCAGTGGCGGCGGTCGTCGTCACCCGCTTCCGTCCCCCCAGGTGGCAGGTCGCCCTCCTGGGGGCGGCCGCGCTCTGGCTCCTCACCCTGCCGCTGGTGGTGGCATCCGAGGGCGGCTTGGGCACCAGCACCACCTGGGCCACCCTGCTGGAGTGGATCGTGGCGCTGCTGCCGCCCACCCTCCCGCGGCTGGCCGGCGGCCGGCGGGCCGGCTCCCCGCGCCGGGACCTCCTCGGAACCCCACTCAGCCGGCGGAGCTTTCTTGAGCTTGCGGGCGGCTCCCTGGGGGTGCTCTCCCTGGGCTACCTCGGGGTGAGGGCGATCGCGGCCGCCCCACCAGCTCCGGCATCCGGCGCCACCCTCGGCCGGCTGCCCGCCCCGGTCACGCCCGCCCAGGACTTCTACGTCGTTTCCAAGGACCTCTTCGGACCCCCGCGGGTCTCCGGCTCCAGCTGGCGCCTCTCCCTGTCCGGGACCAGGGCGCTAAGTCTCTCCCTGGCGGAGCTCTCGGCCATGCCCCAGAGGGATCAGTTCCAGACCCTGGAGTGCATATCCAACCCGGTGGGCGGCACCCTGATCAGCAACGGCAGCTGGCGTGGGGTTCCCCTGGTCAGCCTGCTCGAGCTCACCGGGGTACCGGCGGGAGCCAGCCAGATGGTCTTCGAATGCGCGGACGGGTACACCGAGAGCCTGGATCTCGCCCAGGGGCTCAACCCCGGTACGCTCCTTGCCCTTCGTCTGGATGGCCACCCGCTGCCCGCTGAGCACGGCTACCCGGCGCGGATCCTTGCCCCTGGCCTCTACGGGATGAAGAACCCCAAGTGGGTGACCGGGATCCGGTTCATCCAGGGCAGCTACGCGGGGTACTGGGAGCAGCAGGGGTGGAACCCCGCGGCGCTCCCCAGGACCTTCTCCCGCTTCGACTTCCCGGCCGCCAGCGGCCAGCTGTCCGGGGGGCGCCGCTACCTTCTGAGCGGGGTCGCCTACGCCGGTCTCCGGGGCATCTCCCGGGTCGAGGTGAGCGTGGACGGAGGTAGGAGCTGGCGGCGGGCCAGGCTGGAACCGCCCCTCTCCCCATACTGCTGGACCATCTGGAGCCTTCTCTGGGCACCGGCTCCGGGGCTATACCAGCTCACGGTGCGGGCCACGGACGGCTCCTCCCGACCCCAGACCGAGCAGGCCACGGGCAGCTACCCCGCCGGCGCCACCGGACTCCAGCAGCTGCAGGTAGAGGTCGGCTGAGCTCCCCGTTCCCCTACACTCGCCGCCAGGATGGCCTCTTCGCCCCCGCCCGCGGCGCCCGCCGCCCCTCCCTCTCCGGACGAGGGGCGCCTGCGCCGCTCCGCACTCGTCTGGGGAAGGGCGGCGGCGGTGCTGCTGGCGATCTTCCTCGCCTACCAGCTCTTCCTGATCCTCCGGGGGCTGGCCGAGGCGGTACTCACCGTCCTGGTGTGCCTTCTGGTGGCCGGGATCGTTGCCATCCTGGGGGCCCCGGTGTCGGTTCGGGCCCAGCGCCGGCTGCATATACCGGCCACTCTGGCCGTCCTCCTCACCATGCTGGTGGGGCTGGGTCTCCTGTTCCTGGTGGGCTGGATGGTGTCCGGCCCACTGGCCCAGGAGGGCCGCTCCCTGGCCCTGCAGGTGCCCAGCCTGCTCCACCGGGGTGATGTTCTGGGGAGGAGCCTGCAACGGCAGCTGAGCGACCACGGCATCAAGATCAACGCGGTCAGCTTCATCACCTCCAAGCTGGCCACCCTAGCGCCCCAGCTCACCGGGCTGGCGGTCAGCGGGATCGCCGGGGCGGTCGGCTTCCTGGTGGACCTGGTGGTCACCCTGGTGCTGGCGTTCTGGCTGATGCGCGATGCCTCCAGGCTCCGCTCGGGTCTGATGGGGCTGCTGCCCACCCGGGTGGGGCGGGAGGTGGACTTCGCCCTGGACGCCTATGTGGTGGTGGTGGGCGGGTATGTCCGCGCCCAGCTGGTGCTGGCCGTGGTGGTGGGAGCCCTGGCCGGGGTGGGCACGGGTCTCCTCGGCGTCCCCTTCCCCCTGGTGATCGCCCTCACCGCCGGCCTCTTCGAGCTGATCCCCCTGGTGGGCCCGTTCGCCGGAGGCGCGGTGGCGCTGCTTCTGGCCTTCACCAAGAGCCCGACCCTGGCCCTCTTCACCCTCATCCTCTTCCTCTTCATCCACGGCGTGGAGGGGTATGTTCTGGTGCCCCGGATCCAGGCCCGCTTCGTGCAGCTCCACCCCCTGCTCACCCTGGTGGCCCTATTTGCCGGGGTGGAGGTGGCCGGCTTCCTGGGCGCCTTGGTGGCGGTACCGGTGGCCAGCTACCTGGCGGTCCTGCTGCGCTCAGCGGTGGGGGACTGGCGGGCCCAGCGCCCCGACCTCTTCATGGCCGCCCGCGAGAGCCGCCTGGAGAGCGCCCGCAACCGCCGGCTGTTGGGAACCTTCAGGATCTTCGGGCACCGGCCACCAGCGGGGGGCCCGCCGTCAGCCGACGCCCCGTGAGGGCGCATTGACCCTCGGTCCCAGGAGAGCCGTCCCGATCCGGACCTCGGTGCTTCCCTCCCGGATGGCCGCCTCGAAGTCCGAGGACATCCCCATGCTCAGCACCGGTAGCTCCGCTCCCAGCTCCATCTCGAGCCGGTCGCGCAGCTCCCGGCAGCGGGAGAAATCCCGTTCGGGCCGCTCCTGGCCGGCCACCGTCATGAGCCCGAAGAGGCGCAGCTGGGGCAGCCGAGCCACCGCCTCGGCCACCGAAAGGAGCTCTCGCTCCCGGATACCGGACCGGGTGGGAATGCCGGTCAGCTCCACCTCGAGGAGCACCGGGAGCGGCGCTCCAGCGGTGGGGACCGCGGCCGCCAGATGAGCTGCCAGCTCGGCCGAATCCACGCTCTCCACCATCTGGAAGAGCCGGGCCGCCCGCCGGGCCTTGTTGCGCTGGAGGTGCCCGATGAGGTGCCAGCGGACCCCCGCGGCCGGGTCGAGTTGACCGGCCTTCTCCCCGCACTCCTGGACGTAGTTCTCCCCCAGTTCGTGGAGACCGACGGCCACCGCAGCCTGCACCACCTCCAGCGGCTGCCCCTTGGTGACCGCCAGGAGCTGGACCTCGGAAGCGGTCCGGCCCACCGCGGCCGCCGCGGCGGCGATCCGCTCCCTCAGGGCGAGCAGCCGTCCCGCGAGGTCAGCGGGCGGGGGCACGGCGCCGGCCCCCGACGCGGTCGGCGGAGAGGAGGTGGTCGATCTCCTGCTTGACCTCGGAGAGGTCCCGGAACGAGCGGTAGACGGAGGCGAAGCGAACGTAGGCGACCTCGTCCAGCTCCCGGAGCCGGGCCATGACCAGCTCCCCCACCTCCCGGCTGGGCAGCTCGGACTGCCCCCTCCCGCGCAGCTCGGTCTCGATCTCCTCCACGATCTGCTGCACCCGCTCCGGGGAGATGTCGCGCTTCTTGCAGGCATTCATCAGCCCCAGGAAGAGCTTCTGCCGGTCGAAGTCCTCGCGCCGCCCGTCCTTCTTGACGATGTAGAAGGGGATCGACTCGATCCGCTCATAGCTGGTGAAGCGGCGCCCGCAGTTGTTGCAGGCGCGGCGCCGCCGGATCGCCTCCCCGGTCTCGGAGTCGCGCGAGTCCACCACCCGGAGGTCGTGGTGGTTGCAGTAAGGGCAGCGCACGGGGTCTCCTCTCCACTACAGCATCTAGTTGGGCTGGCTGGATTGTACCCCGCATCTTGTGCCCCGGCCCCGCCGGGTGGTCAGCGGTTGACGGTGCTCATGTCCGAATAGCGGTCTCCCTGGACGGCGTCGGGCGAGGCCACCTCGGAAAGGAGGGCGAGCGTCTCCTGATCCAGCTGCAGCTCAGCCGCGTCAAGGTTCTCCCCGAGATAGCGCCGCCGCTTGGTGCCGGGGATGGGCACGATGTCGTCCCCCTGGTGGAGGACCCAGGCGACGGCCACCTGGCCGGGGGTGGCCCCCTTCTCCCTGGCGATCTCCTCGATCCGGTCGACCAGCCTCAGGTTGTGCTCCAGGTTGGCGCCCGAGAAGCGGGGGTAGCGGGTGTTGCGGAAGTCCCCGGGCTGCAGCTGGGCGGGATCGCGGTAGCGGCCGGTGAGCATCCCCCGGCCCAGCGGGCTGTAGGCCACGAACCCGATTCCCAGCTCGCGCACCGTGGGCAGGATCTCGGCCTCCGGCTCCCGGCTGAAGAGGGAGTACTCGGTCTGGAGGGCGGAGATGGGGTGGACCGCGTGGGCCCGGCGGATGGTGGCCGGAGCCGCCTCGGAGAGGCCGAGGTGGAGAACCTTGCCCGCCTCCACCAGCTGGGACATCGCCCCCACCGTCTCCTCGATCGGCACCCGGGGGTCGACCCGGTGCTGGTAGTAGAGGTCGATGTGGTCGACCCCCAGGCGATGCAGGGAGGCGTCGCAGGCCGAGCGGACGTACTCCGGGCGTCCGTTTATCCCGAGGAAGGAGCCGTCCTCCTGGCGCTGGTTGCCGAACTTGGTGGCCAGGACCACCTGCTCCCGGCGGCCCTGGATCGCCCGCCCCACCAGCTGTTCGTTGTGGAAGGGTCCGTACATGTCGGCGGTGTCCAGGAAGGTCACCCCCCGGTCGAGTGCCATCTGGATGGTGGCGATCGACTCCGCGTCGTCGCGCGGTCCGTAGAACTCGGACATGCCCATGCAGCCCAGCCCCAGCTCCGAAACCTCCAGTCCCCCGCTCCCGAGCTTCCTGGTGCGCATCCCGACCTCCTGGATAACCAACCCTCCGTCCCAGTCTAGGTCGGCGGCCGCTGGCGCCCCGCTGCCGTCGCGGATTCAGCCCATCGGGGGATGGCGCGCTGCCGGAATGGGTCACTAGGCTGAGCCGGTGAGTGTCCGCCGCTTGGAGCGAGACGGCTCGTGAGCCAGCTCCGGCTCCTCCTCCGGGCCGTCCGCTGGCGGCTGGGAGGGGCGCTGGCCCTCTTCGTGGTGGGGGTGGTGGCGGTGCTGGCCGCCGCCGCCGGACCGCTCTACCTGGCCACCGCCAACGACTCGGTGCTGCACTCGATCCTCATCTCCAACCCCCCCGTCTTCGACGGCATCACCCTGACCCCGCGGCAGGGATCGGGCCAGGTGGCGGCGGCGGAGGCGGGGCTGCAGGCGGCCCGCCAGTACCGCCTCTCCAGGTGGTACTCGCCGCAGAAGCTGGTGCTGGATGCCGGCCTGACCGTGGTCGGTCCCAGCGGGTCCAGGTTCGGCTCCGACCTGATCTCCGACCCCGGTGCCTGCGGCCAGCTCCACTTCCTCAAGGGGAGCTG
>JAJYXT010000040.1:1657-9984 GCA_021801645.1 bacterium | reverse complement strand
CGAAGAGGATGATCGGCAGCGCCATGTAGGCGCGCACCGCGGTCAGCCCGTTGGGGAGGCCGAGCCCGGGCAGAGGGCGACGCGCCGGATAGGAGACGGCCAGCCCCAGCCCCAGGAAGAGCGCCGCCGTGGTCAGCAGCCACCAGACCAGGGAGAGAATCAGCCCGATGTCTGCCCGTGAACCGACGATGCCCGCTCCCAGTCCCGAGGCCAGGCACAGCAACAGGCCGAGGCCCGCCCAGAAGGCGAAGGAGTGGCGCAGGGACAAGCTGGCCGCCCAACGCTCGCGGGCCTCGCCCAACAGGGCCACCAGCGCCCGTAGCTGGCCGCGGGCTGCCTCCCTCCGGACCCTGGGCTTCGACCTGGCTGCGGGCGCGGCCGGCGCCACCTCATCGGCATCCTGCTCCCGGGTCATGCGGGCCCTGGTCAGGAGGACTCGGCGTCCAGAGCCCGGCCGAAGGCGACGGAGATCGACTTCACCTGCTCCGGCGAGACCACCAGGGGCGGCCGGATCTTGATCACGTTGCCATCCCTGCCGGTGCGCCCCACCAGGACCCCCTGATGGCGCATGGCCTCCACCAGCCGGGCCGCCAGCTCGGGGAAGGGGGCGCGACTGTCCGGGCGCCGAACCAGCTCCACCCCCACGAGCAGACCGAGCTGGCGAACGTCTCCCACCGATTGGTGGCCGTCGCTGAGGCGGCGGAGGGCCTCGCCCAGGCTGGCTCCCAGCTCATCCACCCGATCGAGGAACTCCTGGCGTCCGGCCTCTCTCAGGACGGCCAGTCCCGCCAGGGAGGCCACCGGGTTGCCGCCGAAGGTGCTGAACCACTCGGTCTTCTCCGCCAGCGCCTCCACGACCTCGGCCCGGGTCACCACGGCTCCGATGGGATAGCCGTTGCCCATCGGCTTGCCCAGGGTCACCAGGTCGGGTAGGGCGCCATGGCGAGCGAACCCCCAGAGATGGGATCCCAGCCGCCCATACCCGGTTTGGACCTCGTCCGCCACCACCAGCCCGCCCGCCGCCTGCCACCGCAGGAACAGCGCCTTAAGGTAGCCGGGCGGCGGATGCAGAACGCCCTCGCTGGTGAAGGCCGGATCGACCAGAAGCGCGGCGGGAGCCAGCCCCCGGCCCGCCAGCTCCGCCAGTGCGGCGTCGAGCTGGGCGAGGTACCCGTCGGTCCAACCCGGCTCCTCGCGCCGGTGCGGCCCGCGATACCCGTCCGGAGCGTCCATCATGGCCACGTGGGGCGGGGCGATGGGAATGTGCCACTCGTCCGGCGAGAAGTCGGCCACCGCGCTGGTCATCCCGTGGTAGGCGTGGCGGGTCACCACGGCGCCTCCCCCACCTGTGAAGGCCCTGGCCAGGCGCCAGGCCAGATCGTTCGCCTCACTGCCGGAGTTGACGAAGAGCACGGTGTCCAGGCCCGGGGGCATGGTGGCCACCAGCCGCTCCGCCAGCTCCAGCACGGGGCGGTAGAGATACCTGGTGTTGGTGTTGAGGACAGCCGTCTGGGAGGCTACGGCGCGGGCCACCTCGGGGTTGGCGTGGCCCAGGACGGGCACGTTGTTGTAGGCGTCGAGGTACTCGGTGCCGTCCCGGTCGAAGAGCAGAGCCCCCCTCCCGCGCGCCGGTTGGAGAGGGGTGGAGTACGAGAGCGGAGAGAGCGCAGGCCCGAGCAGCCTACGGCGGGCTTCCAAGAGCCCGGGCACAGACAGCGGCTCGGCTCCGCCAGGAGCCAGGGACAGGGCACCGGCGACGGAGTTGCACACCAGCCGCCGCCAGCGTTCCTCTCCCCACGCCTCGACCTGGTTGAGCATCTGTAGCGGGCCATGCTGCCATCCCCCGACGTATGCCGAGGTCTCGGGAAAGGCGACCGCGCGCCAGGCGGAGACAGCGATCAGCGTGGCCCAGCGGGCGAGCATTAGGTCCGGGATCAGCTCGACCTCCTCAGGCTCCAGTGGGGTGACCTCCTGGAATCCTGAAGCCACCAAGGCCAGGGCGTCGAATCCGTGTGGAATCTCCAGGATGGACTCGCAGGTGACGGCCAGGTCGGAGACCAGCGCGGTGTGGCACATGTCACCGAAGTCGAGGATTCCGCTGATCTTGGCGGGGCTCTCAAAGGTCAGGTTGCTGAACGAGAGGTCGTTGTGAATGATCTGGGAGCGCAGGCTGGGCAGCGCCCTCAGCACCCGCGGCTCGCTGCGGTCCAGGGCGCGCTCAACCAGTGGCCGCCACGAGTCGGACACCCAGCTGAGCAGGGAGCGGACCTCTCCCAGCCGGCTGGGGTTCCAGAGAATCGACTGGTCGGCGGCGGAGTCGAAGAAGCCGCGCAGCGCGCGGCCCAGACGGGCTGAGGTCCGGCCCATACGGTAGAGCCCCTCGGAGGTCAGGTCAGCTGGTCGGAGATGGCTGCCCGGCAGGTAGGTGAGCATCCGGGCCGCCTCGCCCCCCGGGAGCGACACCAGCTCCGACCCGTCCTCCGAGGGCAGCACCCTGGGTACCGGCAGCTCCGGGTCGGCCGCAGCCACCTGCCGCAGGGCACGGAGCTGCATCCGGAGCACGGCTAGGTCCTCCCCCAGGTTGCTCACCTTGAGGAGGAGCGGAGGCGCGCCTTCCGCCTCAATGCGGAAGTTCTGGTCCCGCTCACCTGGCAGCAGGTAGGCTCGGCCCCGGCGGCCGAAGCGACCGAGGGCCACCTCCTCGGCCTCCGCGGCGGTGAGCCGGGGCGGAGCCGCGCGCATGGCTCCCAGAACCGGGGGAGTGGCAGCTGTGTCCACAGCAGCAATATAGGGAAGAGGAAGAAGGCGACACCGGAGGTGGAGATGACAGAAGACGCGCGGGGCGGCCTGCCCCTGGGGCCGCAGGCGGCCCTGGTGGTGGTGGACGTGCAGAACGACTTCGCCGATCCCCGGGGCTCCCTCTTCGTCCCCGGAGGTGAGGAGGTGGCTGCAAGCTCCGCCGCGCTCATGGCAAAGGCGGCCAGCGGGGGATCCCCGGTGATCTGCACGCAGGACTGGCACCCGTCCGCGACCCCCCACTTTCAGCAGCAGGGAGGGCCCTGGCCGAGGCACTGCGTGCGGGGCAGCTGGGGGGCGGAGCTCCACCCCCTGCTCCCCCACCCCGACCACCTGATACGCAAGGGCCAGGGCCAGTTGGACGGGTACTCGGGCTTCGGTTCGCGGGACCCCGGCAGCGGGCGCGTGGAGGCGACCGGGCTGGACCGGGTTTTGAGGGGGCTGGGGGTGCGGCGCCTGGTGCTGGCGGGCCTCGCCCTCGACGTCTGCGTTCGAGAGACGGCCCTGGACGCGGTGCGGCTCGGCTACCCGACCTACCTGGTCCGCTCGGCCACCGCCGCGGTCGAACTCACCCCGGGGGCGGGCCAGCGCACCATCGAGGAGCTGTTGGCGGCGGGGGTTGAGCTGCTCTGACCGCCGGTCAGCGGCGGGCGGGCACCCCAATCCCCAGCAGCGGATCCCCGGCCTTGACCGCCAGCGAGGTGACCAGGAAGACCACCACCCCCGAGGCCTGCGCCCGGATGGTGCGCAGAGTCTCCCCGAAGATATCCCGCAGCTCGCCCACCACCTGTCCCTCCTGGACGTCCTCACCCACCGCCACCGTGGGGTGGTAGGTGGCGGAGATGTCGGTCCTGGTCCAGACCATCTGATCCATCTCCAGGGGCGGCGGGGGCGGGGGACCGAGCGGGTCGATCATGCCGAGGTGGGCCATAACGTTCTGAAGTCCGCGGAGATGGCGCTGCACCGACGCCTCATCCACCACCCCCTGCTGGCCGATCTCGGCGATTATCCCTGGTACTCCGCGCAGGGCACCAGAGGCGTATGCGGCTCCGGGGACAGAGTCCGGCTCCACCCCCAGGCTGTGCTCGAAGCCGTAAGCGTGAGCCATCTGGCGCGAACTTTGGGCCACCGCCCCGTCCCCGGCCCTGGTCCAGAGGGTGAACGGGCTGAGCGCCTCGATCAGATCCCCGCAGTGGGCGTCCACGTAGGCGTCGGCAGGGGCGATGAGCTCCTCAAGCAGGAAGTTGGCCACCCGTTCCGCCGGGTCACCATCCGGGTGGCCGGGGAACGACCGGTTCAGGTTGCGGCCGTCCCGGGGGTTGACATAGATGGAGCGCTCATAGAAGCCGGGGGTGTTGACCACCAGCACCGCCGCCAGCGTCCCGCGGAGAGCGGCCGGATCCACCCAGCGCGTAAGCCGGGTGACCGCCTCGATGGGCACGTACTCGGCGGCGTGCATCCCGCTGGTCACGGCCAGCGTTGGACCATCCTGGGCGCCCCGAACCACCACCGCCGGCAGCTCCCAGGCCGGCTCGACGTTGGGTACCTTGACCCAGCCCCGGGCCACGGACCCTGCTTCCGGGGCCAGCTGCGAGAACCGTGACAGCGACATCTGGTCTCCTCCTTAGCGGGCGGCCACGGGGCGGCCCTCGGCGCCGCCGCCGGCTTGAGCCGCCATCCACCGGTCCACCACCTGCGCCAGCACCGAGAGCGGCACCGCCCCCTCGCTGAGGACGGCACCGTGGAAGCCCCGCACGTCGAAGAGGGCGCCCAGGCGAGCTTCCGCCGCGCCCCGCAGCCGGCGGATCTCCTGCCGACCGATCATGTAGGCCAGCGCCTGGCCAGGCCAGGCGATGTAGCGGTCGATCTCGTTGTTGACGTTGGACCGGGTTGTCGCGGTGCTGGTCCACATGAAGTCGACCGCCCGCTGGCGATCCCAGCCCAGGTGGTGCATCCCGCTGTCCACCACCAGCCGGCTGGCCCTCAGGGCGTCGAAGGACAGCATCCCCAACCGCATCAGGTCGGAGGTGTACAGCCCCATCTCGTCGGCCAGGCGCTCGCAGTACAGCCCCCAGCCCTCCACATAGGCGCAAACCTCGGCGTCCAGGTAGCGGCGGTACAGGGGGAGGTGAGCTAGCGTCTGGGCCGAGGCGATCTGCAGGTGATGGCCCGGAGTGCTCTCATGAAATGCCAGCGCCTCGTACTCGTAGGTGAAGCGGGTGGTCGGCTCAGTGGTGAGCACGAAGTGCGTGCCCGGACGCGAGCCGTCCGCCGAGGGGCCCCGGTAATAGGCCATCGGGGCATTGCCAGCCTCCACCGGGTCGATCGGCTGGACCACGCAGCGGGCAATCCTGTAGGGGGGGAAGAAGGAGTCACGGGCCGCCTCCGCCCGTGCCAGCGCCGCCGTGACCACGGCCAGGATCTGGCCCTCGTCCTGAAAGCGCAGTGCTGGGTCCTCACGCAGCCGCGCCCGGACCTCGTCCGCCCGGAGCGGCTTGCCGAACACTCGCGAACCCATCTCCTCCCACTCCGCCTCGAGCTCCTCGAGGACGGTGAGGCCGATGTGGTGGATCGCCTCCGGGCCCAGATCGGTTGTGGTGTGCCGGCGCACCGCCCTCGAATACATCTCTTCGCCGTTGGGGAGGTGGCATAGCCCCACCTGGTCGTCCGGCCTGGCCCGGGGCAGCAGCTCGTCGGAGAGAGTCGCGAGCAGCCTGGCCATTGCCGGTCGGACCTCGCCCAGGATCAGCTGCTCGGCGCGGACCCGGTCGTCCGCCGTGGCCACCGCGGACTCCATGAGAGGGACCAGCAGGGGATCCAAGATGACATCGCGGGCCAGATGCCCCTCGAGCTGTCGTTGGGCCTGCCCGATGCCGACCGCGGTCGACCTCCATCCCTCGGCCGCCTCCTCCAGGTACCTGGCCCGGACCGCCTCGAAGAACTCCGGCAGCGCCGCCAGCCGCTGGAGGTATCCGGCCACGGCGTCCGCCCCTGGGAGGGGTGCGCCGGGGATCGAGGCGAACGCCATCGACTGCGGTGACGTGTATGTTCCAGCAGAGGCGTCCTTGGCCCAGATCCCATCCTCCAGGTTGGTGCGCAGCGCCCAGAGCAGGTGTGCCATCACCCCCCGGTCGACCAGGTCCGGCGCTTCCAACCGGCTGGTGTCGATCGCCTGGAGGCGAGTCTCGAGAGCGGCCAGCCGCGCGGCGCCGGCCTCCGCCCCGGCGCGGCTGGGGTCGGGCAGAAGATGGTCGTACCCTTCGACCCCGAGCTGGGTCGCGGTGAGGGGGTCGATCTCGTGCATGGCCACGAAGAAGTTCCGGTCGAGCTGGTCCAGTCGCTCTTTGTCGCTCACGCTCCCTCCTGTGCTAGCTCCGCTCACGTGTCCGGGCCCAAGGCCCGGTGCCCGGAAGCGGGCTCCGGGATCCGCCCGGCATCCCCCACCCCCCGCTACAAGAGGGCACTGCCGCCGTCGATGGAGATGGTCTGCCCGGTGATCCAGGAGGACTCCTCGGCCACGAAGAAGCGGACCCCGTGGGCGATATCCTCCGGCCGCCCCAGCTGGCCGACCGCGATCCCCGCCAGAACCCGCGCCTGGCCCTCCTCCCCATAGCCCTCCCACTGGCGCCGGGTCGTGGGGTTGGAGAGGATGAACCCCGGGGCGATGCAGTTCACGGTGATCCCGAACCGGCCCAGCTCGTGGGCCATCTGCCGGGTGAAACCGATCTGGGCGGCCTTGGCCGCGGCGTAGGCTTGGATCCCGGTCAGGGACACGGTGCGGCCCGCGCCGGAGGAGATGTTCACGATCCTCCCCCAGCCGGCACGCTTCATCCCCGTGACCACCGCCCTGGTGCAGTGGAAGGTCCCGGTCAGATTGGCGTCGACCACCGCCCGCCAGGACTCGTCGGTCACCTCCTCCAGGGGCGAGAAGGTCTGGCCGCACACCCCGCCGGCGTTGTTGACCAGGATGTCGACCGGGGGCAGGGATGCGAAGTAGCTGTCCACCTGTCCCCCATCGGTGATGTCCACCTGGTCCCGGTCGAACCCGAACACCCGCATGCCGTCCGCCTCGAGCGCGGCGGCGATGGCGGCGCCGATCCCCTGAGCCGTCCCGGTCACCACCGCCACCCTCATGCCATCACCCTCGATGCCCCCGGCGGACCCGGGCGAGGTGCGGCTTCTGCGCCGTCAACCTCCCACCCCCGGGCGCCACGCGGCATCCAGCATGCGCAGCGCGTTGCCCCCGGCGGCCATGAGGATCTCCTGGTCCCGATATCCGTGGACGACCAGCCAGCGCACGATGTTGCTGAGAGCCTCCGCCGGGCTCTCCAACCCCTGGACCCACTCCACCCGCTCGATCGGTTGAGGAGGGGCTGCGGGCGGCTCGCCGAACCAGTCGGCCATCACCCGGTGCATCCCCACGTGGTCCCCGAAGAGGGTGTCCGGTCCAAAGCCGACATGCTCGATCCCAACCAGCTCGGCGCAGTACTCGAAGTGGGCCATGTAGGTGTCGATGCTGTGGCGGGTGTCCGCGCGGGTGAGGGTGGTGTGCGGAGCAGCCTCTATCCCGATCACCCCGCCGGACTCGGCGCAGGCGCGGATCACCTCGTCCGGCTTCATGCGGCTGGTGGGCCACACCGCCCGCGCCCCGGCGTGGGAGATGGCCACCGGAGCTGAGCTGGCCTCAATCGTCTCCAGAGTGGTCCGGTCCCCAGCGTGGGCGCAGTCGATGAGGAGCCCCAGCTGGTTCATCCGCCGGACAGCGCGGCGCCCGAAAGCAGTGAGTCCGGCATCTCCAGCCTCCGCCAGGCCGCTGCCCAGAAGGTTCGCCTCGCTGTAGGTGACGCCCACCGAGCGGATGCCAAAGCCGAAGAGGATGTCCAGACGGTCCAGCTCGTTCTCGATAGGGGTCGCAGACTCGATCCCCAGGACCAGGGCCAGCTGCCCCTCCGCCCGGGCGGCCTCGATGTCCTCAAAGCGGCGCACCACCCTCACGTAGTCCTGGTGTTCCAGATCGCAAAGGCGCATGCCCAGGTCAGCCAGGGTCTCATCCCACTTCCAGCCGTTGCGGGAGGTTATCAGCCCTTCGCCGTCCGCCAGGTTGTCGATGACGGCGTGGAGGCCGGATCGGCTGAGCCCCAGGTAACCGGTCCAGTCCCGACCGTGGCGTCGGTAATCAAGCAGCTCCTCGATGCGCTCAGGGACCACCACCGGGTGGTCGTGGAGCGAGATGATCGGCCCCTGGGCCAGGAGCCGCTGCACCCTCGCCTCCTCCTCCTCCGAGGTGGGCACCGCCGGCGATGGCACCCGGTCCAGCTCCGCGGCCAGATCGAATACGCGGTAGTCCCGGTGGGGGTCGAGATACTGATAGGAGCGGTAGCCGCGGTAGCGGCTGGCGCCGGGGGAAGGATCTGGGCTCATGTCAGCATCACCTTGATCGCCCTCCGCTCCGACATCGCCCGGTATCCCTCGGCAACCTGTTCCAGGGGAAGCTCGAGATCGAAGACGGCCCCGGCGTCGTAGGTCCCGGC
>JAJYXT010000040.1:0-1557 GCA_021801645.1 bacterium | reverse complement strand
TCGGTGGGGTCAACGATCACCGGATCGGGCACATCCTCCACCAGGACGTTACCGGCGCCTCGATAGACAGCAGCTTTCACGCAGCACCCCCGGCGCCCGTCACTGCTGACAGCCGCCCAATTTCCCGGAACCCCAGGATCCTCTCCAGCTCGGCTGCGGCGCCGAGGAGGCTCCAGTCGGACCCTCGATCACCGATCAGTTGAATGGACACTGGCAGCCCCTCGCTGAGGCCACAGGGCAGGGTCACGGCCGGAGCCCCGGCCACGTTCACTCCCCGCGTGTAGGCGGCTTCGAGGTCCCCTTCGGGAGTGTCCACGGGAGGGGTGGTCCGGGGGGCCACGAAGGGCACCGCCGGCGTGAGGAAGCCGGCCACTCCTAAGAACAGGCTGGAGAAGCCGGCGAGCAGCTGCTCCCGGTTGGCCAGCGCCGCACGATACTCATCCTCCCCCACCGCCCGTGCGGCCAGAAGAAGCCGCAGCGTCTCTGGCCCGAAGTGGCTGGGGCGGGCTTCGACGGTCGGACCATGCACCTGCCAAGCCTCACGCATGAAGATGGGATCGAAGAGCCGGTCCAGATCGCTCAGGACCTTAGCGTCCCGCTCCACCAGGGCCACCCCGGCGCTCCTGAGACGCTCCAGAGACGCAGCCAGCTGGCCATAGACCCCACCCTCGATCCGGGGGTCGGCGAAGTGAGAAGGGGCGTAGCCCAGAACGAGCGGCCTGCTGGGGGAGGGCGGCGCCTGTACCAGAGCCCCCAGAACCATTCGGACCGCCGCCACGTCCTGGGCCAGGACCCCCACGTCGTCCAGCGTAGGCGCCAACGGCTGCACCCCGTCCTGGCTGAGGAGCCCGTGGGAGGGCTTGAAGCCGACCACCCCGCAATAGGCGGCGGGGATCCGCACCGACCCACCGGTGTCGGTGCCCATGGCAGCCGGGCAGACGCCGGCCGCGACCAGGGCCGCCGAGCCGCCGCTGGATCCCCCCGCCGTGCGGGTGCCGTCCCAGGGATTGACGGTCTCCGGCACCGCTGGATGGGTTGCCCCAGCCGCGTACTCCAGCATGGCGGTGGTGGCGAAGACGTCCGCCGCCGACGCCCGCAACTGAGCGACCACCTCGCTGTCGGAGCTGGCGGGCGGCCCGGCCATGGCTTCCGGATTGCCGTTCCCCCGGGGCAGCCCTTGGACATCGAAGAGGTCCTTCACCGCCACCGGGATCCCGAGCAGCGGACCGGTTCGAGCCCGGGGTGGGGCAGGGACCAGGTGGACCACCGCCCGCAGCTGCCGTCCCGCCTCCTCCGCCCGCTGCAGCGCCGCGAGAAGGACCAGGTTCGCCACCTCGCAGGTGCGCTCCCCCTTCTCGATGGCGCGGATCATCTGAGCAACATGGTGGGTGAGGGGTCCCCGGAGATCGGCCAGCTGGCCATCCACCTCGGTGGGCCGGTGCCGCACCATGAGGTCGCGGTAGATCCCGCTGTGGGACTTTGCGCTGCGACGGTTGAATTCAGCCAGCCGCTCGAGTGAGCCATCCAGGTCCGCGGGGTCGAAGCCGTCGAAGGGCT
>JAJYXT010000009.1:7105-10173 GCA_021801645.1 bacterium | reverse complement strand
GCGGCCTCGATCGCCCCGTCCAGAACGCTCCCCTCCCAGGAGATCCCCTCGTTGTAGAGGAGGTCGAGCTCGGTCGCCCGGAACGGGGCGGCGACCTTGTTCTTCACGACCCGCACCTTGACCCGGCTGCCGATCACGTCCATCCCCTGCTTCAGAGAGTCGATACGGCGGATGTCGAGGCGCACGGAGGCGTAGAACTTGAGGGCCCGGCCGCCCGAGGTCACCTCCGGGTTGCCGAACATCACCCCGACCTTCTCCCGCAGCTGGTTGATGAAGATCACCACGCAGTTGGAGCGGCTGATGGCCCCGGTGAGCTTGCGCATCGCCTGGGACATGAGCCGGGCCTGGAGGCCGACGTGGCTGTCCCCCATCTCTCCGTCGATCTCGGCCTTGGGGACCAGCGCGGCCACCGAGTCCACGACCACCACGTCGACGGCCTGGCTGCGCACCAGCGCCTCCACGATCTCCAGCGCCTGCTCCCCGGTGTCCGGCTGGGAGATCAGAAGGTCGTCGGTGTTGACCCCGATCCGGGCGGCGTAGGCGGGGTCGAGAGCGTGCTCGGCATCGATGAAGGCCGCGACCCCGCCCAGGCGCTGGGCCTCAGCGATCACGTGCAGGCTGAGGCTGGTCTTCCCGGAGGATTCGGGGCCGAAGATCTCGACAATCCGGCCCCGCGGGATCCCCCCCACCCCCAGCGCCAGGTCCAGGGTCAGAGCGCCGGTGGAGATCACCTCAACCCCCCGCGCGGCGGACGCGTCCCCGAGGCGCATGATGGCGCCCTTCCCGTAGCTGCGCTCGATCTGGGCCAGTGCGCTGCTAAGCGCCCGCTCCCTCTCAGTGGTCAAACGGGCCTCCTTCCGATCAGATAGGAATGGGGCGTCTGGGTGCCCTTGGAGCTCGAGTGTAGCGCTCATCTGCAGTGTCTCCAATGCGGTGTGGGCAGAACTGGTGTTCGGTAGTGTACCACCACCTTCAGCCCTCCCGGGGGCCACCGGTGGCAGGCAGGTGGTCGGACAGCAGCTGAAGGGCCAGGGATGCGGCTGCGAGGCGGTTTCCCTCTCGACCAAGGTCGTCCACCAGCTTTGCGCAGCGGGCTCCCCCTGGAGCGGCGAGGGCAACGTAGACCAGGCCGGGTGGCTTCAGCTCCGAGTGGCCCGGGCCAGCCACGCCGGTTATGCCCACCCCCAGGTGGGCACCCAGCGCTCTGCGCACCCCTCTGGCCATCGCCAATGCCACCTCTTCGCTCACCGCACCCACCTGCTCCAGAAGGTCCGCCGGCACCCCCAGGTGGGACACCTTGACCTGGTTGGAGTACGCCACCACCCCTCCGAGGAAGGCGACCGAGGCCCCGGGCACCGAGGTCAGGATGGAGGCGAGCAAGCCCCCTGTGCAGGACTCGGCCGTGGCGATCGAGGTGGCCGGCGGCAGCGAAGCCCGGCGCACCACCTCACGAGCCAGCTCCTGGATCCTGGTTGGAGGGTCCATCGCTGGCCCGGGGCCCGCCTACCGGCTCAGCGGTAGTTGGTGAACTGCAGCGGCAGCGGCAGGTCCAGCTCCCGCAGATCGTGGATCACCGACTGCAGGGTGTCCTTGTCCCGGCTCACCACCCGCAGCTCATCACCCTGGATGCGCACCTGGACCTTGGGATGCGCCGCCTTGATCCGCTTGCTGAGGTCGCGGGCTGTGTCCTCGTCGATCCCCTTCTGGATGGCCACGGCCACCCGCACGTTGCCCTTGGCCGCCGGCTCCGGCTTGCCGGGACGGATGATCTTGAGTGAGAGGTTGCGGCGGACCAATTTGCTCTTGAGCACGTCCAGCACGGCGTCGGCGCGGCCGTCGGAAGCCGCCAGGATCACGATCTCCTTCTCCTGGAGGTCGATCTCGGCGACGACACCCTTGAAGTCATAGCGGGTGGAGATCTCCCGGCGGGCCTGCTCCACCGCGTTCACCAGCTCCTGGCGATCGAAATCCGACACCACGTCGAAGGAGTGCTCGGTGGCTGCCATGCCACAAGGGTAACGGCTACTCGTCCACCTCGCCGGAGTCCAGGAGCTGCTCCAGCTCGGCCAGGGTCATCAGCACCTCGCGCGACTTGCTGCCCTCGTATGGACCCACCACCCGGGCCTCTGCCAGCTGGTCGACGAGACGCGCCGCCCGGGTGTAGCCCACCTGGAGCCGGCGCTGGAGCAGGGAGGTGGCTGCCCGGCCCTCCCCGATGACGATCCTCCCGGCGCGCTCGAAGAGGGGGTCCCGGCGGGCGGCGCCGTCCGCCGGGACCGGGCCGAGGGCGGCCGCCTGGAGGATCTCCTCCTGGTAGACGGGGGTCCCCTGCGCCTTCCACCAGCCGATCAGCTGGTCCAGCTCCCGGTCGGAGACATAGGCGCCCTGGAGCCTGGTGGCCTTGCCCGCGTCTATGGGCAGGTAGAGCATGTCGCCCCTGCCCAGCAGCTTCTCCGCCCCCATCTCGTCCAGGATCACCCGGGAGTCCACTCCGCTGCTCACCGCGAAGGCCACTCGGGACGGAATGTTGGCCTTGATGAGACCGGTGATGATGTCGGCGGAGGGGCGCTGGGTGGCCACTATCAGGTGGATGCCCACCGCCCGGGCCAGCTGGGCGATCCGGCAGATCAGGTCCTCGATCTCGCTGGCGGCGACCATCATCAGGTCCGCCAGCTCGTCGATCACGATCACGATCTTGGGCAGGGGGCGGAGGCCGAGCTGAGGTGCTCGCTCGTTGAAGACGGTGATGTTGCGCGCGCCGTTGCCGGCGAAGAGCTTGTAGCGCTGCTCCATCTCCACCACGGCCCAGCGCAGCGAGGCGACCGCCCCCTCGGGCTCGACCACGACCGGGACCAGGAGGTGGGGCAGACCAGCGAAGTTGCTGAGCTCGACCCGCTTGGGGTCGACCAGGATCAGTCGCAGCTCGCGCGGGGTGGACTGGAGCAGAAGCCCGGCCAGGACCGCGTTGATGCAGACGCTCTTACCCGAGCCGGTGGCACCGGCGATCAGGAGGTGGGGCATGGCCGCCAGGTCACCCAGCACCGGGCGCCCGCTGACGTCCGCGCCCA
>JAJYXT010000009.1:0-7005 GCA_021801645.1 bacterium | reverse complement strand
GCTGACCCGGAGATCCGCGACGGAGCGAGGTCGAGGGCCAGCACCAGCCCCGCGAGCCCCAGGGCTCCCAGCGCCACCAGCATGGCCGGCGCGCCCACCACCGCGGCAGCACGGGGGCCGATCGCGCGCCCCACCGCTCCTCCATAGCTGGCGCCGGCGATCGCCGCCATGGAGATGGCCGCCAGGCAGCTCACGCTGAGCGCCAGCAGAACCGTGCCCAGGCTCCGCCTTGGCCCGCGGCTGGCCAGCATCGCGAGCCCCGCTCCGATCAGCGCCAGCCCCACGATCCAGCCGCCGATGCCCACTGCCGCCGAAACCGCACGAGCGAAGGCGTGGGCCACCGGGGCCTGGGGGAACCCCAGGAGGATGACGCTTATCACCCCCAGCGCCAGCGTCCCGATGCCGGAGAGCTCGCGCCTCTGGTCGGGGGTCAGGCGGGGCGCTGCTGGTGTGGCCCTCGTGCTTCTCGCTGGCCGCCTGGTGCGGGGACCGGAACGCTTCGCCCGGGCCGGCGCCCGGCGCCTTGTCGTCGCCATGAGTGAAGTTCCTCGCCCTGGGGCGGCGCTGGTGGGTCGTGAACTGGGAAGCCGCCCGCTGGCCGCAGTCTAGCAGCCGGCCCGCACATCTGCTCGGAAATCTGCGCCCGCAGATTCAGAAGTGGGTCAGGCGCCACCAGAGCGAAGGGGGCGGCAGGGCTGTCCTGAGCCTGAGCCAGGTGGTGCCCACCGGGCCGCCGGCAGTCCGGGCCTCAATCTCCGCCACCGCCGCTCCCCGGGGCAGAGCAGGCCCAAGGTGAAGGCGACGCAGACGGATCTCGATGGCCAGCCCCGGCCAACCCACGACCTCGAGTACTGGACTGGCCCGGAGTGGGATCGACAGGTGCCACCCGGAGAGCAGGACGGGGAGCGTGGAGGGCACCGGGCGAAGGGTGAAGCGGGGCACTACGGACTCCAGAAGTCGCACCGCCGCGGCCTCCGCCAACCGGATCGCGGAGATGGGTCCCCCGGGGGCGCCCAGGACAGCAGCTGTCACCACCTGCTCCGTCCCCCCTATCCGATCGCGGGCGGCGGCGACGAAGCACCCGCCGGACGAGGACGTCCAGCCGGTCTTCAGCCCCACCACCCCAGCCTGGCCCAGGACGAAGTCATAGTTGTGCACCACCCCGGCCACCGGCAGGGTGGCCTGCGACATGTCGGCCACCGCCGCCAGCACCGGCTGGGCCATAACCGCGGCGGCCAGCCGCAGCAGATCGGACGCCGTGCTGGAACTTCCTGGGTCCAGCCCGCTGCTGTCGACAAAGGTGGTGTGGAGCATCCCCAGGGCCTTCGCCTCCAGGTTCATCCGGGCCACGAAGGCGGGCACCGTCCCGGCATCCCAATCCGCCAGCACCCGTGCCAGGTTGTCCGCCGAGGGGATGAGCAGGCCCTCCAGCAGCTGCAGCTCGCTGAGGGTCTCACCCGCCTGGACCGCCACCACGGAGTCCCCGGCCGCCAGCTCCTGAACGTACAGGGCCTGGTCCGCCGGTGTGAGGGGAACCTCGGGACCGGACTGCCCTGGGCTCAGCGGATGCGCCCGGACCACCACCAGGGCGGTCATCAGCTTGGTGACGCTGGCGATGGGCACGGGTGTCTGGGCACCTGAGGTGGCCACCTGCCCGACCCCTTGCACTCCCACCGCCGCCTGCCCGTGGGCGGGCCAGGCCGGGCTGAGGGGTGGGCCGGGGACCACAAGTGTGGAGCTGGCAGCGCCGGCCACCCGGGGCTCCGGGACGGGCCGCCAGGCCTGGACTCCGGCGAAGGCGAGGAGCGCCGCGAGCGGAGCCGCCGCGAGGAGGGTCGAGCGGCGCTTCACTCCCCGGCCAGCGTGAGCACCGTCACGACCGAGTTCGGGTCACCTCCAGCGGACCGCCACTCCTCCTCGGCTAGTGAGTCCAGCCGGCGCCCCAGGGAGGCCAGCTGCCCGGCCCCGCCATCTGTTCCGGCCAGGTGCTGGCGCCACCGGCGGTGGTCTCCGCGGAGGGGTACCCTCACCCCGCCGGTGGCGAGGTAGGGGCCACCCACCCAGCTCCTCAGCTCCTGGCCGAGGACCACCTCCACGACCTCTTGGAAGGTGGCGCCGCGGAGATGCGCCCTCTGGTCTCCGGCGATGGGCACCTCGGAGGGGGGAACCCACCCCGCCAGGCGCAGCCCCTTCGAACTTGCCTCTACGGCGCAGCCGTCCTCGATCACTGCCACCCGCGCGGGGTCTATCCCCGCCTCCAGCGCCAGCTGGCGGTGGGCGGCCAGGTGGCGCGGCTCGCCGTGGACGGGCACGAAGTTGCGCGGCCGCAGGAGCTCCAGCACGTAGCGCAGCTCCTCCGCAGCCGCATGCCCGCTGGCGTGGACCCCGTCGGCGCTGCCGGCCAGCACCGACGCTCCCTGAGCAACCAGCCGGTTGACGATCGCCCCAACCACTGCACCGTTGCCGGGAATGGGGTTGGCGGCCAGGACGAAGGTGTCGCCCCGGTGCACCCTTAGGAAGGGGTGGGTACCGGAGGCGATCCGGTTGAGGGCGGCCAGCGGCTCCCCCTGGCTGCCGGTGGCGATGAGGCAGAGGTCGCGGTCGGGGGTGCGGGCCAGTTCGCGCGGGCCCACCATCTGCCCCGGCTGGACGGGCATCAGGCCCAGCTTCTGGGCGGTGGCGAAATTGCGCAGCAGGGTGCGACCCACCAGGCAGGAACGGCGCCCGGCGGCCCAGGACAGCTCCAGCGCCTGCTGCACTCGGGCCAGGTTGCTGGCGAAGGTGACCACCACGACCCTTCCCTCGGCGTTGGTCATCACCGCCTGCAGCGCCGGTCTCACCGTGGCCTCCGAGGGGGTGAGTCCCGCGTTGGGGGCGTTGGTGCTGTCGCTGAGCAGGAGGAGAACTCCCTCGCGCCCCAGCTCCGCCAGCCTCCCCAGGTCCGGAGGGTCACCCTGGGTCGGGGTCTGGTCCAGCTTGAAGTCGCCGGTGTGCACGACCAGACCCGCGGGAGTCCAGATGGCCAGCCCGCAGCTGCCCGGCACACTGTGCGTCGTCCCCAGGAACTCGACCTCCATCTCCCCCAGGCGGAGGCGATCCCCCTCCTCCACCTCGCGCAGGTCGGCAGTCCCGCGGTGGCCGCGGCGCTCCAGCTTGTTGCGCAGCAGCCCCAGAGTGACGCCCGTGCCGTACACCGGGACGTTCAGTTCGGCGAGGTGGAACGGCAGGGCGCCGATGTGGTCCTCGTGCCCGTGGGTGAGCAGGACGGCCCGGAGGCGGTCCCGGCGGCTGAGGACGAACGCGATGTCGGGGATGATGATGTCCACCCCCACCTCCTGGGGCTGGGGGAATCGCAGTCCGGCATCCAGGAGCAGCGCGTCGGAGCCGCACTCCAAAAGCGCCATGTTCTTGCCGATCTCCCCCACCCCTCCCAGGGGCAGGAAGCGGACGGCCCCGGGCCGCGGAGGGGCCAGCAGCGAGGCCGCCTCAGAAGAGTCCAAGTTGCTCGGGTTGGGCTGGAGGGGGAGCCGCCGGAGGTGCGGCCAGCTGGTCGAGATGGTGCCGCAGCGCCTGGAAGTCCCGCTCCAGAACCTCGAGAAGATGAGAGTTGTAGAGCGCCGCCGCGGGGTGGTAGCAGGGAAAGTAGCTCCTCTCCCCCACCCTCAGGACCTGGCCGTGACAGCGGCTGATGCCGGGAGCCCCCGGGATGAGCCGCTGCAGGGCGTGCCGGCCCAAGAGCAGGATCGCCTGCGGCCGGATGATCTCCACCTGCGCGTCCAGGAACGGGGCACAGGCGGTCACCTCCTCGGGCAGTGGGTCGCGGTTCCCCGGGGGCCGCGACTTGAGAACGTTGGTGATGAAGATGTCCTGGCGGCTGAGCCCGATCCCCTCCAGGAGCCGGGTCAGGAGCTGGCCGGCCGCGCCCACGAAGGGCCGCCCCTCCCGATCCTCCCGCTCCCCGGGAGCCTCGCCGACCGCCATCAGGCGCGCCGTCGCCGGTCCGAACCCCGGTACGGCCCGGGTGCGGGTGAGGTGGAGCGGGCACCTCTGGCACCGCTCCACCTCCTCGGCCACGAGGCGCAGCCGCGCCTCGGGCCCGAGAGCCGCGCTGAGCTCCTGGTCAGGCACCCTGGGAGCCGTCACCGGCCGCCCCGTTGGCGCCCTGGTGACCCAGCTCGGCGATGGCCTGCTTGCGCGAGAGGTTGACCCGGCCCCGGTCGTCGATCTCGGTGACCTTCACCATGATCTCGTCTCCGATATTGACCACGTCCTCCACCCGGTTGACCCTCTGCTCGGCGAGCTGCGAGATGTGCACCAGCCCGTCCTGGCGAGGCAGGATCTCCACGAAGGCGCCGAAGGGCATGATCCGGACGACCTTGCCCTTGTAGATCCGGCCCACCTCAACCGACTCGGTGAGGTCCCGGATCATGGCCACCGCCCGGTTCATCGCCTCCTCGTCGACGGTCGCCAGGGAGACGGTGCCATCATCCTCGACGTCGATCTGGCAGCCGGTCTCCTCCTGGATCCGCCGGATGGTCTTGCCACCCGGTCCGATGACGTCCCGGATCTTGTCGGGGTGGATGTGGATGGTGGTGATCCGGGGGGCGAAGGTCGACATCACCTCACGGGGTCCGGGAAGGGCCGCCTCCATCTTGTCCAGGATGTGCATCCGGCCTTGGCGAGCCTGCTCCAGCGCCCGCCGGAAGACCTCGGGAGTGAGGCCACTCACCTTGATGTCCATCTGAAGGGCGGTCACCCCTCGGCGGGTACCCGCGACCTTGAAGTCCATGTCGCCGAGGGCATCCTCCATCCCCTGGATGTCCGAAAGGATGGCATAGCGGCTGGAGTCCTGGTCGTCAGTCACCAGCCCCATGGCGATTCCACCCACCGGGGCCTTGATCGGCACCCCGGCGTCCATCAGAGCCAGAGTGCTGCCGCAGACGCTGGCCATCGAGGTGCTCCCGTTGGAGGAGAGGATCTCCGTCACCACTCGGATGGTGTAGGGGAACTCGCTCTCCGGGGGAACCATCACCTTCACAGCGCGCTCGGCGAGCGCTCCGTGCCCGATCTCCCGCCGGCCAGGAGACCGGAGCGGCCGGGCCTCGCCGACGGAGAAGGGCGGGAAGTTGTAGTGGTGCATGTAGCGCTTGAACTCCGCCAACCCCAGACCGTCCAGCCGCTGCTGGTCGGAGCTGGTACCCAGGGTTACGATGGACAAAGCCTGCGTCTGTCCCCGGGTGAAGACCGCGCTGCCATGGGTTCTCGGCAGCACTCCCACCTCGCACCAGATGGGCCGGATCTCATCCAGACCCCGCCCGTCCGGGCGGATCCCCTCGTTGAGGATGGCCCGGCGCACCGCGCCCTTGAGCACCGACTCGAAGGCGGCCGAGATGTCCCCCGCCCGATCGGGGAAGCGGGGCCCCATCTGCTCCTGAACCTCAGCCTTGAGGTCGTCCAGATGGCGGTCCCGCTGCGCCTTGTCGGCCTCGCGGAAGGCTCGGTCGACCCGCTCCAGGGCGAGGTCCGCGACCGCCTGCTTGATCTCCGCGGGCACCCCCACGTGAGGGTAGTCGGACTTGGGCCGGCCCACCTTGGCGACCAGCTCATCGATCATGGCCACCAGCTCACGGATGCGCTGATGGGCGCGGGAGAGCGCCTCGACCAGCACCTCCTCGGAGACCTCCTGGGCCCCGGCTTCCACCATATTGATGGCGTCCCGAGTCCCAGCCACGATGAGATCCAGCTCGCTGGTCTCCAGGTTGGGCATGGAGGGGTTCTCCGCCAGTTGGCCGTCGAACAGACCCATCCGGACCGCGGCGACCGGACCGCCGTGGGGGATGTCGCTTATGCCGACGGCCGCCCCGGCCCCGATCAGGGCGAGGATCGTGGGGTCGTGGACTTGGTCCGTGGATAGCACGGTGGCCACGATCTGGACGTCGTTGCGGAAGTCCTTGGGGAAGAGCGGCCGCATGGGGCGGTCGATCATCCGGGAGGCGAGGGTTGCCGCCTCGCCGGGCCGGCCCTCGCGCCGGAAGAAGGCCCCGGGGATGCGCCCGGCGGCGTACATCTTCTCCTCGTAGTCGCAGGTCAGGGGGAAGAAGTCGATCCCCGGGCGCGGCGCTCGTGACGCGGTGGCCGTGACCATCACCACCGTGTCCCCCTGCCGCACCATGACCGCGCCGTTGGCCTGACCGGCCAGCCAGCCGGTCTCGATGGTTAGCTCCGCACCCTCGAAGGTGCGCGAGACGTAGGTACGCTCCATCTTTCTCCTTCTCGCTGCTCCCCAAGATGGAGGTGGCCGGGCAACGGTCCAGGGGCGCGATTAGGGAATGGGGATGAGAGCTGAACTTGCGCTCGGCTCCGATCGCCAGTCTCCAATCGCGCCGGCCCGACGACCGATGGCGCAGCCGCTCCCTTCTCCGAAAGCAGCACTTCGATAAACCGACCGGCCGCGGGCGATGACCCGATCTGCCGGCTACTGATCCCGCTCAGTGACGCAGCCCCAGCTTGGCAACCAGGGCGCGATAGCGCGCTATGTCAGTGCGCATCAGGTAGTCCAGGAGGCGGCGACGCTTCCCCACCAGCTTGAGCAGGCCCCGGCGGGTGTGGTGGTCTTTGGGATGCTCCTTGAGGTGCTCGGTGAGCTGGCGGATCCGTTCACTGAAGATCGCCACCTGGACCTCGGTCGAGCCGGTGTCCCCCTCGTGGCGCCGGTGCTCGTCGATAACCGCGAGCTTGGCCTCACCTATGAGCACTTGCGCAATCGCCTCCTGAAAGTCGCCGCAGGGTCCGCACCGCGCGGAAGGTCCGGCTCCAGCTGAACCCTGGGTCCCCTCGAGGATACCACAGCACCTCCTCGCCCACAGGCGGCGAGCCTTTGGGGCGAATTGAGGCATGCCCTGGGAGGTCCGCTGGGGTGGCTAGAGGGACTTGAACCCTCGACCTCCAGGGCCACAACCTGGCACTCTAACCAACTGAGCTATAGCCACCGCGCGGGGGGCAATT
>JAJYXT010000004.1 GCA_021801645.1 bacterium | reverse complement strand
ACCGGGTAAGACCCCAGGTAGACCACCTGGTTGATAGGCCGCGGGTGTAAGAGCAGCAATGCTTTGAGCTGAGCGGTACTAATCGGTCGAGGGCTTGACCATCTCTGCCACACCGTTCGCGGGCGCGCCCCCGGGACGTGGGCTCCTACTGCGCTCGGGCGGTGCCGCCGACGATCCGGCGGCGCGCCCTCAAATTCGACAATCGAGATCCGGTGACGATAGCGGCGGGGAAACACCTGTTCCCATTCCGAACACAGCAGTTAAGCCCGCCAGCGCCGATGGTACTGCCCTGGCAACGGGGTGGGAGAGTAGGTCATCGCCGGGTCTCTTTTTTTTGCCGTGGGGCCGCCCTCGGGCGCGTCAGCCGGTTGTGCGGAGCCGGTAGACCCGAGGAGCACGGCGGCCAGGAGAGCCATGAGCGGCGCCGTGTTGACGTCGGTGGCGACCCCGGTGAAGACACCCCCGAGCCCCTGGCCGAGGACCCAAAAGGCTGAGAGCAGGAGAAGGCCCACGGTGAGGGCGGGGCGGCGTAGCGTTTTGTTCCAGATCGCGGCCGCGAGAAACAGGTAGCCGGCAGTGAAGGCGAGGACCACGGGCCACTGGAGCTGGAACGCCATCCTGGCCAGCTCATAGTCGACGGACTGGAGCGGGCCGGGCGCCGACTGGGCGGCGGACTGCAGGTTGTAGGCCATGACCGCCCAGGGCGGATAGCGCCAGGCGAGGTCCAGCAGTGCGCCCGTCCCCCAGTAGACGCTCCAGAGCCATGTGCCCGTTCTGAGCCAACTGGCTGGGTGGCTTCGCCCGCGAAGTGCCAGGAGGGAGAGCGCCAGGTAGATCAGCGCCGCCCCCGGCGCTCCCGACCAGAGCGATGCGGTTCCGGTGGCGAGGAAGCCCATGCCCTCGCCAAGGACCCACACCGCGCTGGCCCAGGCGGCGGAAGCCACCAGCCCGGCCCGGCGGGTGGGGGGCCAGAGCAGCGCCGCGCCAACCACCAGCTGCACCGCCGCGATCAGAAGGGTGGTGGCCGTCAGGTTGGCGGCCTCCAGCCGGGCCACGGCGAACAGGAATCCGCTCAGTCCGGGCGGCTGGTACATCAGGGCGGTGCTGTACAACACCTGGCCCGCGAAGGCCGGCGTGAACATCCGGGGCTGGAGCTGCAGCATGGCGTCGCCGACCCAGAGCATGCCCAGCGCCACCGCGAGGAAGTCGGGGCCCAGCCTTGGGCGCCAAGCCGTAAGGGTGGGGAGCGCCCGGCCCTCAGGGGCCGGCACGGAGGCGCGCCTCGTCGGCGCCGTCGGCGGGGAACAGGCGCCAGAGATACCAACCGGCGACGCCCACCATGAGCGCGTTGTCGAAGACGAACATGATGATCCCGCCCAGCCGCTGGTCGGCCAGCGCGCCGATCCCCAGCCGGGGTGCCCGGTGCAGGTAGAAGACGTAGACCGCATGAGGCAGGAGCGCCACCGTCAACCCCACCACCACCGCCGGCAGAGCGCCCACGGTGAGATAGGCCACCTCCCCGAGCACCGTCAGGTTCCAGCGCTCTCCGGGCCGGTGAACCACCACGGCCCACCAGAAGAGGAGCCCGACGGCGATGAAGCTGAGGTGCTGCAGGATGTGCACCAGCGGGTGGGTCAGGGCGTAGTCGAAGAAGGGCGGCCAGTGCCACCCAACCAGGACCAGGAAGTAGGCAGGACCCGCGAAGAAGGGGTTCACGGTCACCCGCAGGAAGTGACGTGAGCGGCCGCTCAGCAAGGCGTCGATCGTCTTCGGCGGCAGGCCGAGGATCATCAGGGGCGGACCGACCATGGCCAGCAGCAGGTGTTGGGCCATGTGCATGCTGAACAGGTAGTTGTCGCCGACGACATCGATGGCCGACTCCAGAGACACGAAGATCACCAGCACCCCGGTTACCCAGAGGAGCAACCGCCGGTCCCGGTGGGCTCCCGGGAACCATCGGTAGGCGACGAGGGCCAGGGCGCAACCCGCCCACACCGAGGGGTCGAACTCCCAGACCGTCAGCCAGTGCATGCGAGAAGTACTCCTGGACCCAGCTCCCCCCGCGGGGGAGTATGCCTCACGCCGGAGGTCCGCTCGGAGATCCCACCAGTGCCAGCTCCCGAGCCAGGATCCGGCCCTCCCGGCGTGGCTCCGGCGTCAGTGAGGCCCGGAGCTGGCCGCAGGCAGCGGTCGCCCGGTCCCCTCGGGAGTGGCGGATGGTGGCCCGGGGCCCGACCAGCGCTGCGAAGTCTCGGCAAGCCGCCGGCGAAGGCGCGCGCAGGTCGCTGCCGGGGATCGCATTCATGGGGATCAGGTTGACGTGGCCACGGATCGAGGCCGCCATCTGCCCCAGCCTCCGGGCGGCCCCGGGGTCGTCGTTCACGCCCTTGATCAGCACGTATTCCAGGGTGACCCGACGCCCGCTGGCCGCCGCGTATTCCCGGGCCGCATCCAGGAGGCTAGCTATGGGGAACCGGCGGTTGATCGGGACCAGCCGATCCCGCAGCTCATCGTGGGTGGCATGCAGGGAGATCGCCAGGCGCACCCCCAGTCCCTCTTCGGCCAGTCGCAGGATCTCGGGAACGAGACCGCTGGTCGAGAGGACCACCTGCCGCGGGTAGATCCCCCACCCGTGCAGCAGGTGGATTGCCAGGACCACCTGGCGGTAGTTTTGGAGTGGCTCTCCCATGCCCATGAGGACCACGTTGGTGGGGCGCCCGAGGCTTTCGGCGTCCCACCGGCGGGCGGCCTCTAGCACCTGGTCCACGATCTCCGCCGCCGTCAGGTTGGCCCTCAGCCCAAGGCGCCCCGTCGCGCAGAAGACGCAACCGATGGCGCAGCCGGCCTGGGAGCTGACGCACACCGTCCGGCGGCCCCGGCTTCCGTCCCGGGCCGGGTGGGTGATCATCACCGCTTCCAGCTCGTGGCCGGCCTCGGTTCTCAGGAGGAGCTTCTGGGTCAGGCCGCGGTCGGCGGCGGTCTCGGCCAGGACCTCCAGGCTGGACCAGACGGCCGACTCTTCGAGTTCAGTGCGGAGCTGGAGCGGAAGGTCGCTCATGGAGGCGAAGCCGCCCTCACCGGCGCGAAGCATGTGGCGCCGGATCTGATCCGCTCGATAGGCCGGATGGCCTCGCTCTTCCAGCCACCGGCGAAGCTCCTCTCGCGAGAGGGAGCTCAAGGCAAGGGCGGTCACGGTCGGGACAAGGCCATGAGCCGGAGAGCACCCTCTCGCGCCGGGACGTCGCCGGCCAGCTCGCCTCTGGTGGCCACCGTGACGACTCGGTGGCCTGTCTGGGCTGCCCCGCGCATGCTGATGCATAGGTGTTGCGCGGTCAGGGCCACCACCAGCCCCCGAGGCCGCAGGCCGCGCTCCAGGGTGGTGGCTATCTCCTCTGTCAGCCGCTCTTGGACCTGCAACCGGCGAGCGTGCGCATCGACGACCCGCGCCAACTTGCTGAGACCTGCCAGATGGCCGTCCGGGAGGTAGGCGATCGCCGCCCGCCCGAAGAAGGGAAGCAGATGATGCTCGCAGAGGCTGTGGAAGGTTATGTCGCGGACCACGACCAGCTGCCGCTCGATGGTCTCCTCTAGCCCGGTGGTGAGAAGAGCCGCGGGGTCTTCCCGGTAGCCGGACGACAGCGCGGTCAGGGTTCGCGCCACCCGACTCGGAGTGTCGCGCAGAGCCCGCCGCTCAGGGTCGTCGCCCGTCCAGGCCAGGATGGTCCGAACTGCCTGTTCCACGCTTGCCCGGTCGGGCATCCCCTCAGGGGTGACCATCGCCGTCCGGATCTCCTGAGTTCACTGGTACGGCGCTGCCGAGCCGCTGCCACAGGGCCTGGGCGGCGCGCACCCCGTCCCTCAGGCAGGCCTCCATCCCGACTCCGCGATACGCGGCGCCAGCGAGGACGACCGGGTACGGCAGGACCGCGACCTGAGCTTCCACCGAGTCGCGCCAGGCGAGATGGCCGGCGCGGTACTGGGGTAGGGCCGGCGCCCAGCGTTGGACCCTGGCCTCCAGGGGCACGACTCGGAGGCCGAGGTGGCGGCGCAGGTGGGTGTGCACCGAAGTGACCAGGGTGGCGTCGTCCACCTCCAGCGGCCATTCATCCCCGTGCCCGCCGGCCGAGGCCCGCAGGAGGAGGATGCCCGGCTTCCTGAGGTGGGGCCACTTCTGGTCCATGAAGGTACATGCCGTGACCACACGGCCGGGAAAGCGGGGCACCAGGAAGCCGCTGCCACGGGGCCGTCGGGGAACCGCCGACTCGGGGTAGGCCAGGGTCACGGTGGCCACGTTGGAGTACCTCTGGCGCCGCAGCTCTCGCGACAGCTCCGGCGCGAGTCCCTGTACCAGCTGGGCCGCGGACGGCGCTGGGAGGGCCAGGACCAGGCCATCGAAATCCTCGCTTCCGCCGCCGGACTCGACCCGCACCAGACCCGAAGGACCTGGCCAGGTTGCCGTCACCGGGGTCCGGAGTCGCAGGGCCGACGGTTCCAGCGCCTCCGCCAGCTTCTCGGCAAGGGTCTGCAGACCGCTGCGCAGGGAGATGAAGCCCGTGACCGCTCCCGGGGCGGGCGGTGGCTGCAGCCGCAGCCCGCGCAGCAGACTCCGGTCGCGCCCCAGGGCCGCCAGCAGGTGCGGAGCCACTGCGCCCACGCTGAGCAGCTCGGCGGGGCCGGCGTACACCCCTCCAAGGAGCGGGTCCACCAGCCGGCTCACCGCCAGCTTCCCCAGCCGGCCCACCAGAAACGGGCCGAGTGGGTCGTCGGCGGTCACCGTCGGCCCGCGAAGCCAGGGCTCCAGCGAGGCCCGCAAGCTGCCCAGTGGGCCCAGGAGGCGCACCACCTCCGGCTGAAGGGGGTGCAGCGGAACGCCGAGGGAGGTGCCCTTGGGGATGGGCACCAGCCGTCGCCCGGACCAGATCGAAGCGGACGTGGTTCCCGGCCGGACGAGCTCTTCGTCCAGGCCGAGAGAGCTCAGGGTCTCGAGGGTGGAGGGGTCGCGCACCAGCATGCTCTCGGCACCCAGATCGACGCGCTGGCCGCGAACCTCTGCGCTCAGGACCCGCCCGCCGACGCGATCCTCCGCCTCGAAGACGGTGACGCTGGCGGGAACCCCTTCCTCGCGACTCGCCCGGACCAGCTCGCGGGCGGCGGACAGCCCCGCTACCCCGGCCCCGACCACCGCCAGGCGCAGAGGTGTCAACCCGGGCTGGCCAGTCCCCGGCGCACCAGGTCCCGCAGCACCGCGATGAAGGCCGGGTCGTCGTTGGGCATCGCCGTCCGGGATATCGTGACCCCGAGCTCGGCGGCTGTCTGCTGCGCCTCAACGTCCAGGTCGTAGCGGACCTCGAGGTGGTCGGCCACGAAGCCGCAGGGGCACACCAGGAAGTCCCTGGTTCCATCTGAGGCCGCCTCCTTGACCACCTCCAGCAGCTCCGGGCCCAGCCAGGGCTCACCCGCGTCCTGGGCGACGCTCTGCCAGCCGATGTCCCATCGGGGAAGGTCGAGGAGCCTGGCCACCGCGGTGGCGGTCTCGCCCAGCTGGTCCGGGTAGGGATCGCCCATCTCGCGCAGCCGGGCGGGCAGGCTGTGGGCGGTGAAGATCACCATGGCCCGCTCGGCCCGATCTGGGCCGAACTCCGAGAGCTTCGACGAGATGGCCGTCGCCAGCCAGGAGAGATAGGACGGCTCGAGGTGCCAGTCCTCGACGAAGCGGATCTCGAGAGGGCTTCCGGCGCTCGCGGCCCTGGCGCGCTCCACGTAGCCGGCGACGCTCATGCGCGAATAGTGGGGGGCGAGCACCACCCCCACCGCCTCCCTGATCCCGGCGCTGACCAGCCCTGCGACGGCGTCCTCGATGAAAGGCGCGATGTGCTTCATCCCCACCGTCACAGACCAGACGGGCCCGTCCTCCGATCGGAGGAGGTCTTGGAGTGCGGAGGCCTGAGCCAGCGTGATCTCGGTGAGCGGCGACCGGCCGCCTATCGCCTGGTAGCGAGCCTCGAGCTCGGCCAGCGCCTCGGGGCGTGGCGGCCTGCCCCCTCTCATGTGGGTGTAGTAGGGGAGGATGTCCTCGGGGGCGCGCGGGCTGCCGTAGGCCATGAGCAGCACAGCTTTGGTGGCGGCCGTCTCGGATGGGGCGGAGTCGTCGGTGGGTGAGAGCTTCACGCAACCTCCCTGCGGCATCTCGGCACGGTAATCTCGGAGCCCACTCTACCGGGCCGTCCAACTGCCCAGCGTTGCTAAAGTGGGCCGCGCGAGGCCGCTGGGTCGGGGGCGAAGGCTTTGGGCATGGGGTCAGGGCTCGTAACCGTGCACGGGGTGGCTGGATGATGCGCGAACTGGGTGCGGCGTCGGGTGACCTGGCGCCCGGGGCAGAGCTGATGGAAGGTACCTCCACGGTCCTCGGTCTTCCGAGCGACCGGCGGCGCGAGGCCTTGGCAGGGCTGGGCCGTTCCCTCGTGCTCGAGCTGTTTGCCGCCATGGCTCGCCTCCGGGCCTTCGATGAGCGGGCTGTGATCCTGCAACGACAGGGGGTGATCGGTACCTATCCGACGTACTTTGGCGAGGAAGCCGTTCAGGCGGGCAGCGTGCTGGCCCTCGAGGACCGCGACTGGCTCTTCCCCACCTACCGGCAGAACTCGGTGGTGGTGCTCCGGGGCTGCCCTCCTGAGGTGCCACTACTCCTTTGGCGCGGTAATCCCGCGGGATGGCACGACGTGCAGGCTCTGCACACGGCCCCGGTCTGCGTACCGGTGGCGACCAACTATCCGCACGCGGTGGGCGCGGCGTGGGGCAGTCGACTCCTCGGAGAGGCCAGCGTGGCGCTGGCGTACGGCGGCGACGGGTCGACCTCGGAGGGAGACTTCCACGAGGCCTGCAACCTGGCCGCGGTCGTTAGGGCGCCAGTCATCTTCCTGGTCACCAACAACCAGTGGGCCATCAGCACGCCGCTCAGGCTCCAGACCCGGGTGGAACGCATCGCCGACAAGGCCTCCGCGTATGGGATGCCCGGGGTCCGGGTCGACGGCTTTGACGTCTTCGCCTGCTACCTGGCGGTCCGCGAGGCTGCGGCCAGGGCACGCCGTGGCGAGGGCCCCACCCTGCTGGAGGCCGTCGGTTACCGACTGGGTCCGCACGGCACCGCCGACGAGCCCTCGATCTATAGGGACCCGGAGTCCGCCCGGAGATGGGACGTGTGGGAGCCGATCGGCCGGGCGGTAAAGGCGCTGGTGGACGCGGGCCTGGCCTCCTCGGATGAGCTCGCCAAGCTCGGCGCCGACGCCGCCGCGGAGATGCGAGCCGCTGGGGACCGGCTCCAAGACTTCCCGTTGCCTTCCATAGGGGAAGTGGCGACCCGCGTGTACAAGGACACCCCCTGGACTCTGGGTGCCGATCGGCTGCGGGAGCCGACCTTCCGGGAGGAGGGCTGAGGTGTCCCAGAGCGTGACCATGGTCGATGCCGTGGGCCGCGCCCTCGGCCAGATCCTCGAGGACGATCCCCGTGCCATCCTCCTTGGCGAGGACATCGGGGTCAACGGAGGCGTGTTTCGGGCGACGGCTGGACTCCAGGCGCGTTTCGGACCCGATCGGGTGGTGGACACGCCGCTCTCCGAGGCGGGGTTCGTGGGGGCGGCCATCGGGATGTGCCTGGTCGGCCTGCGCCCGATCGTGGAGATCCAGTTCGACGCCTTCGTGTACCCCGCCTTCGAGCAGCTGGCCTCGCACGCGGGCAGGTTCCGCTGGCGCACCAACGGCGCCTACGGCCTTCCCCTGGTCATCCGGATCCCCTACGGTGGCGGGACCAAGGCCCCGGAACTGCATTCCGACTCCCCGGAGACGCTCTTCAGCCACACCCCGGGGCTTCGGGTGGTTGCGCCATCGGACCCCCTGTCAGCGGGCGAGATGCTAGTGGCAGCTGCCGCCTGCGGCGACCCCGTCATCTACATGGAGCCGAAGCGGCTCTATCGCCGGGGCCGAGCCGAGGTCCCGGATCGCTTCCAAGCCTCGAGCCTTGACCTGGCCCAGGTGGTGCGCCCTGGCACTGACGTGGCGATCCTGGCCCACGGTGCGATGGTCGAGGTGGCGATGGGGGCAGCGGAGCATCTGGCGGCGCAGGGGGCCTCCGTACGGGTCGTCGATCTGCGCTCGCTCTATCCTCTCGATCGGGACATGCTCCTGCGCACCGCCACGGAGGTGGGGCGCGTGGTGGTGGTGCACGAGGCACCCCGTCACAGCGGACTTGCCGCCGAGGTGGCGGCCATCCTCCAGGAGGAGGTCGCCGACCATCTCCTGGCCCCTGTCCTCCGGGTGACCGGGATGGACATGCCCTTCCCCCTCTTCCAGCTTGAGGACCAGGCGCTGCCGTCGGTGGCCCGGGTGGTCCGCGCCGCCCAGGCCACCCTCGAGTACTGATGCCGCTCCCTGAGTTCCGGCTGCCCGACCTCGGCGAGGGGGTGACGGAAGGTGAGGTGGTGGAGTGGCGCGTGCACCCCGGGGACCGGGTGGAGCGCGATCAGGTGCTCTGCGTGGTGGCCACTGACAAGGCGACAGTGGAGCTGCCGTCGCCGTTCTCCGGGGTGGTGGGGGAGCTCCTGGTCCCTGAGGGACGGGTGCTCGGGGTGGGCGAGCCCCTCCTCCGGCTGGCGGACCCGCCGGTCCCGGCCGAGGCTCTGGGCGCGGATGGAAAGGAGGAGTCCCACGCGGCCCCGACCCTGCAGGCTGAGTTCCTGCTGCCCGACCTCGGCGAGGGGGTGACGGAGGGGGAGGTGGTGGAGTGGCGCGTGCGCCCCGGGGACCTGGTGGAGCGGGATCAGGTGCTCTGCGTGGTGGCCACCGACAAGGCGACAGTGGAGCTGCCGTCGCCGTTTTCCGGAGTGGTGGGGGAGATTCTGGCTCCCGAGGGCCGGACGGTGCCAGTGGGGGAGCCCCTGGTGCGGATTGCAGCGGCGGAGGGAGATCGGCCGGCCACGGTGCCGGAGCTCCCTAGGCTGCCGCTCCACCCCAAGGAGCCTCCGCTCCCCGCGGCGACCTCGCGGCGCGTCCTGGCGCTACCCTCGGTGCGCCGGGCCGCCCGGGCGAGGGGTTTGTCCCTGGACCAGGTGCTCGGCAGCGGTCCAGGTGGCAGGGTGCGCATGGCGGATCTGGCGGCCCCGGGAAATCGTGAACGCCTCCGCGGCACCCGCCGGGTCATGGCCGAGCGGATGGCCGAGGCTCACCGCCACGTGCCCCAGGTCACCGTGGCGCTGGACTGCGACATGGCCGCGGTGGAGCGGGCGTCGGCAGATGTTGGGGCTGGGAACCCGACACCTCTCGGCCTGGTGTGCCTGGCGGCGCGTGCCGAACTGGAGCGTCTTCCGGTCTTCAACTGCAGCTTCGACGAGGTGGCCCTGGAGCTGGTTCACCACCCGGAGCTCCACCTGGGAATCGCCGTGCAAACCGAGGAGGGCCTCAAGGTGGCCACGGCACGCGGGGCAGGGCGGATGTCGGCCATGGAGCTGCAGGCGGAGATCCAGCGGCTGGTCGCCGGGGCCCGCTCCGGCACCCTCTCGCGGGCCGAGCTCAGCGGCGCCACCTTCACCATCTCCAGCGGGGGCAAGTTGGGGGGCCTCCTGGCCACCCCCCTGGTGAACTGGCCGAACGTGGCCACCCTGGGCATTCACGAGATCCAGGACCGCCCGGTGGTCCGTGACGGCCAGGTCGTGGCCGGACGGTGCGCCGTGCTGACCCTCTCGTTCGACCATCGGGTCATCGACGGGATGACCGCCTCCAGCTTCCTCTACGGCGTGGTGGCGCGCCTGTCCGAGCCCGAGGGCCTTCTGGACGAAGGTGAGCGGCGGTGACCATCGGCGCACGCGAGCCCCGGCTCGGCTCCCGGTGAGGGTCCGGGTCCACCCTGACCCGCGGGGATTCCTTCGAGCCGGCGGACAGTTCATTACCAGGGACCCTTTGAGTTCGAACGTGGTGGCCGGCGTGGCCGAGCGGCTTGCCGCCGGAGTCGAGCAGGGCTCTGGTGATGAACTCTTCATCAGCATCGAGGAGGAGGGGGCGGTCGTCGGGGTTGCGATGCACACGCCGCCCCACGCCCTCTTCCTGTCCCGGATGCCACCGGCTGCAGCCGACCAGTTGGCACAGATCCTGGTCCACAGAGGACGCCAGCTGCCCGGAGCCAGCGGAGCCATGGACGCCACTTCGGCCTTCGCCAGCACCTGGCTGCAGCTGACGGGCCGGCGCTCGCAGCTGGTCAGGGCCCTCCGCCTGTACAGACTCCACCAGCTGGCAGCGCCCGAAGGCGCTCGGGGACGGCCGGCCCCCTCCGGTGCGCCCCAGGACGTCCAGTTGATCTCGCGGTGGATGGGGGAGTTCCATGACGAGGCGGCGCCGCAGGCGCCCGGCCAGGACTGGAGCCGCGCCGCTGCCAGGCGCATCGCCGGGGGAGAGGTGCAGGTCTGGTGGGATGGCGGCCAGCCGGTCGCCATGGCGTGCTCCAGCCAGACCGCTGCCGGAGTCGCGAGGGTGGGGCCGGTGTACACCCCGCCCCAGTTCCGGCGGCATGGCTACGGGACGGCGGTGACGGCCGCGGTCACCAAGGCGGCGCTCCTCGCTGGCGCCCGGCACGTGGTCCTCTACACTGACCTCTCCAACCCCACCTCCAACTCGATATACCTCGCCATCGGCTTCCGCCCGGACCACGACGCCCAGGAGCTGCGCTTCATCTGAACTCGGGGTCTACTCCGCATCCTCTCAGCGGAGCCCGCTGGAGAGCGGTATCGCCACGGCTCCGACCGCCGCCACCAGGAGGCAGACCGCGACTGTCGCCCATCTCCTCCAGCCCCGGCGGCGGTACGCGGGTGGGATGGCCCGCCGCTCGAGCAGGAGCAGGAAGCCCAGCACCACCGGCAGGAGGAGCGCGTTGAGCACCTCGGCGTCCACCGCCAGGCTGATGAGATCTGTCCGGGTCAGCACCAGCAGGGCGCCGGCCACCAGCGCGAGCGTGTAGGTGACATAGAAGGGGGCGGTGTCCCGCCCGGGACGGCGGTTCAGCGAGTGCTGCCAGCCGAACACCTCGGCGAGAGCCCAGGCCCCGGCCAGGGAAGCGACCAATGCGGCCACCAGGCCGGCCCCCAGCACCCCCACCCCCAGCAGGACCCGGGCGCCGGTGATCCCGAGGAGCGGGGTCAGGGCGGCCGCCATCTGGCCCACCGTCCGCAGGGTCGAGCCCGGATGGGATGTGCCCAGGGTGGCGGCCAGCGCCACCACCACGGCGATCATCACCAGCTGGGTCAGGATCGCGCCCACCATGGTGTTGCGCCGCTCGGCATCTATCGATCCACGGGTCAGGCCCCGATCGATCACCGCCCCCTGCTGATAGAAGATCATCCAGGGCATCACCACCGCGCCGACGTTGGCCGCCAGAAGGAAGAGGAACGCCGGGGCCGCGTGGGGAGCCGTGACCATCCCCGAGAGGAGCGCCGGCAGACGCGGGTGGGAGAGGACCATGGCCGGCAGGAAGACCAGCTCCGCCAGACCCACGGCGATCCCGATTCGCTCGGAGCGCCGGTAACTCCCGGTCGACGCCACCCCGACCAGGAAGGCCGCGGCCACCGGCACCGACAGCCAGCGCGGCACCCCAAACATCTGGCCGACTCCCGCCACCCCGGCGAACTCGGTGACCAGCGCCCCCAGAGCCGAGGCCAGGAGCGCCAGCGAAGCCGTGATCGCCCAGCCGCGTCCGTAGTAGCGCCGGATCAGCGCGGCGTGCCCCTGGCCGGTGAGGATTCCCAGCCTCACCGTCATCTCCTGCACCAGGTACAGGACTGGGACAAGCACCACCAGGGGGAGCACCATGGCATATCCGAAGCGGGCACCCGACTGGGCGGCGGTGGCCAGGCTACCCACGTCGGTGTCGGCCAGCATCACCATGAGCCCCGGCCCCCACACGGCCAGCGCTATCCAGATGGGACGTGGGCCCCTCGCCCGCTCCTCACTGGCCCCACCGATCCGCGCCAGCCCGTCCGTGTCAGGCGTGGTGGCCAGCCCGGCTGCCCGACTGCTCCCTTCGCGGCCGGAATCCACCTCCGGCACGCCCACCCTCCATCTGGGTCGAAAAGACCCCAGAGGAAAGTTTACCCGGGAGGTCGGAAAGTCGAGCCGCTCGTACGCCCGCGCCGGGGGTGGGTCCCCTGGTGCCGAGACCGGGAGTTGAACCCGGACGAGCTTGCGCTCACTGCCCCCTCAAAGCAGCGTGTCTACCATTCCACCACCTCGGCGGGACCTGGGGCATCTTACCGGATCGGGTCTTGGCCCTGACCTGCGGCTGGGACAATGGGGCCGTGGCCGATCTCTACCTCACCGCCGGCCCCTGGGGACGGGGTGCCGCGATCTCCGGTGGCCGCCCCATCTCGGTCAGCTGCCAGGACACCTTCCTGGTGGCGGCGGCGGACGGCAGCGTGGGCGGTGGTCAGGAGGCCTCTGGCCTCTACCACGCCGACACCCGTTACATCGCCGAGTACCGGCTGTCGGTGAACGACCAGCCGCTCCAACCTCTCTCCGTGTCCCGGCTGGGTTTCTGGCACGCGAGGTGGGAGCTCCTGGCGTCCCGGCGGCGTGGGATCGGGGCCGGGGAGTCAAGCCCGGGCACGGTTACGGTGACCCTTGAGAGGCACCTCGGTTGGGGACAGATGCACGAGGACGTGACCGTGCGCCAGTGGGGCGGCGCTCCCTCCAGCCTGCTGCTCACGATTCACATTGAGGACGACTTCGCCGACCTCTTTGAGGCCCGAACCCAGAGGTGGCAACGCCGGACTCACCTGTCAACCTCTTGGGACCTGCGCCGCGGGCTCGAGACGGCCTACCGCCGCGAGGACTTCGTGCGCCGGCACCTGCTGAGGTTCCGGCCACGGGTGGCTGGTGCCGGGTACGCCAACGGCGAGCTTCGGTTCCCTCTCGAGCTGAGACCCGGGGGCGAGTGGCGGCTCTGCCTGCAGCACGACCTCATCGACCGTCCTGGAGCGCGGCCGGGGATCCGCCCCTGTCCCCTCAAAGATTCCGGAGGGTGGTCCCGCCCCGCCGTCCAGGAGCGCCGCTGGCAGCGCTCCGTCCCCGGCCTGGCCGCGGCCGACCTGCGCCTGGAGGGTGCCTACCGGAGAGCAGTGAGCGACTTCGCCTCCCTCCGCATGGACAGTCCCGCGCCGGCGCGCGGCCTCTGGGTGCCGGCAGCGGGGACGCCGTGGTTCGTGGCTCTTTTCGGCCGGGACTCGCTGATCGCCGGCCTCCAGGCGCTGATCGTGGACCCTCGATTGGCCGTGGCCACCCTCCAGCGTCTGGGGGATCTCCAGGCAGATCGGTCTGATCCCTTCCGCGACGCCGAACCGGGCAAGATCCTTCACGAGCTTCGCCAGGGTGAGTGGGCCCGCTTCGCCACCGTGCCCCACTCCCCTTACTACGGCACTGCCGACGCCACTCCCCTCTACCTGCTGCTGCTGGCCGAGCTCTGGCGCTGGACGGGTGACGCCGTGGCCCTTGAACCGCTCAAGCCGGTGGCGGTTCGGGCCTTGGAATGGATCGATCGCTTCGGGGATCTCGATCAGGACGGCCTCCAGGAGTACCGGCCGATGGCCCCGGGGAACTACCGGAACCAAAGCTGGCGGGACGCTGAGGATGGGATCCTGGACGAGGACGGCCAGCTGCCGCCGCTGCCGCTGGCCACCTGTGAGCTGCAGGCCTATGTGTTCGCCGCCAAGTCGGGCGCCGCCCGCCTGTTCAGCGCCTGGGGAGATCCGGCCACCGCCGCCCGGCTGGAGGTTGAGGCCGACGCCCTGAAGGAGCTGTTCCGCCGGCGCTACTGGGATGGAGACCGGCTGGCGCTGGCCCTGGACGGCGACAAGCGACCGCTCTACACCGCCAGCTCCAACCCGGGCCACTGCCTCTGGGCGGGCATCCTGGAGCCTGAGTTGGCCCGGCTCTGCGCTGACCGGCTGATGTCCCCGGACATCTTCTCCGGCTGGGGACTAAGGACGCTCTCCACCCTCCACCCCAGCTTCGACCCGCACAGTTACCAGGCAGGGTCGGTGTGGCCCCACGACACCGTCATCGGCGCCGCTGGGATGGCCCGGTACGGTCAGATCGAGGGGGCCTGGCGCCTTCTCGACGGCGTGCTCGACGCGGCCGCGGCCTTTGATTTCCAGCTTCCGGAGCTCTTCTCCGGCCTGGCCCGGGACGGCTCCGCTCACCCCGTGCCCTACCCACTCGCCAACCGCCCCCAGGCCTGGGCCGCCGGTTCAGTCTTCCAGGCCATAAGGGTCCTGCTCGCGCTTCACCCAGACCTGGGCTCCGGGCGCGTCTATGTCCAGCCGCAGCTCCCCCCCTGGTGCCCGGACCTTCGGGTTGAGGGAGTGTCAGTCGGTGGCGGCCACCTCAACCTCTGGGCCCACCGGGGCCGCAACGGGACCGAGCTGCGTCGCGCGGAGCTCGTGGGGGTGGAGGCCGAGATCGTCGAGGGAACGCCCCCCTGGTTCGGCGGCTGAGCGAAGGCGCCCCGCCGCCACACGGCGGTAGAGCGCCTCGTACTCGGCCGCCATCCGTGCTGGGGAGAATCGCCGCCGTGCCCAGACGGCGATCGCGGCGCGGTCCAGCTCGCCGCACGCCAATGTCTTGGCAGCAAGCTCCGCCACGTTCTGCACGACGAAGCCGGTCTCCCCGTCCCGGACCAGCTCGCGGGCGGAGCCCCGGTCCAGCGCCACGACAGGGGTACCACAGGCCATCGCCTCGGCCATCGCCAGCCCGAACGGCTCCTCCCAGCGCAGCGGCAGCAGCATGGCCCAGGCGCCAGCGAGAAGCCTCGCCTTCTCCCGGCCGTGGATGTTCGGGAGATGGCTGACCCGGTCGCCGTCCAGGTGGGGCAGCACCCGCTCCTCGAAATAGGCACGTCCCTCCGCAGTGGCCTCCACCTTGCCCGCGAGCACAAGGCGCATTCCCGTCCGCTTCGCCACCTCGATGGCAAGGTGCTGCCCCTTCTGGGGGCTGATGCGGGCCAGGGTGAGTAGATAGCGGTCCGCCGAGGCGGGCTCGGGGGACGCGAGGGCGTCTATGTCCACAGCGTTGTGGACCCAGCCGGCCCAGCGCAGACGCGGCGCCAGCGCCATCTGGGATCGGGAGATCGCCACCAACCTGGTCGCCTGGCCGAGCCTGGAGTAAAACTCCGACTCCCCTTCCCCCACCGGGCCGTGGACCGTGTGCAGTGTGGGCAGCTCCCAACGCAGGGAGTCGAGGGCGATGGCCACCATCCCGCCGCTGTGGTCGTGGATGACGGCTCCCGCGCCGTGCTCCCTGATCCACTCCAGCACCGCATGGGAGTAGGCGAGGTCGAACCAGCGCTCGTCGGTGCGCCCGAGGTGGCGCCCGTATTCGGCGGGCGCCAGCGGCACCAGCCCGGGAATCAGGGACCCGTGGGCCCCGAGGACGCGGACCTCGTGACCGCGCTTCCCCAGCTCCTTGGCCAGTAGCCCCACCACCAGCTCTATTCCCCCATAGCCCTCGGGGGGAACCGGATACCAGGGAGGAGAGATCAGAACAACTCGCAACCTAGCTCCTCACGCAATTCGCCCTCCCATGCGTTTATACCCATACCCCCGGGCGCCCAAGCAGTGCGCCCGGGCCGCCTTCCGGTCATGTCGACCCGCGGGCGGGAGGCGGGCCGGCGGTGGCCGAGCTCAGCGGCCGAAGGGAAAACGGTGAGGGCACTCCCGATCGGTAAGGGCCAGGCAGGGCCGAGCCGGGTCAGTCGCTATTCGAGCCCCTCGACGTCACCGCCGGAGCGGCCGTGGCGGGGTCCCGGACCTCATCGCCCCGGGCGGAAAGCGGAGCGCCGACTAAGCCGACTTGATGCTGGTGCGCAGGCAGCGGGTGCAGACCCGCATCCGCCTCGCCAGCCCGCCGCCCCTGGGGGCGACTCGAGCGTTGACCAGATTGGGCATGAAGCGCCGCCGGGTGTGGACCTTCGAGTGGCTGACGTTGTTGCCCGCGACCGGACCCTTGCCGCAGATCTCGCACCGCTTGGCCATGGCGACCTCAGTTGAAGGCTAAGTGACGGGGCCCGGCCGGCGGGCGACCCCGAAGTATCATTCCGCCGCAGTCTACCAGCCGCGAGCTGCCAGTCGCCGGATCGCAATGCGGTGAGAGAGGACAGATGCCCGGAGCACGACCACTGGTCCAGACCCACCCCCTCGGTACCGTCGAGGTCTCGCCCCGGGTGGTGGCGGCCCTGGCGGCGCGGGCCGCGGAGGAATGCTACGGCGTCGCCGGGATGGCCGACCGCGGCTTTCGGGACGGGCTGGCTGAGCTCCTGAACCGCGACGCCTTCGAACGCGGCATCGACCTGCGTATCGAGGAGCGGGGCATCCGGGTTGAGCTCTATGTGGTGGTCGAACACGGGGTGCGCATCCTGGAGGTGGCGCACAACCTCATGAGCTCGGTGGCCTACAGCCTGGAGCACCACTTGGGCCTGGCGGTGCTCAGCGTCGACATCAACGTCCAGGGTCTGCGCCTTCCCGAGCGAGCTGATGGCGGCACCTGAGGTCTCGCCGCCGGTCACGGCGGTGGTCCTGGGCCGGGGGTTGAGGCGCGGGCTGCGATCGGCCCTGGCCCGGCTCTCCGAGCAGCGCGACCGGATCAACGACCTGAACGTCTTCCCAGTGCCGGACGGGGACACCGGCACCAACATGCACCTCACCCTGCAGGCGGCGCTGGCTGAGGCGGAGGACCTGGGGCCGGACCCCAAGGCCGGAGAGGTGGCGGCCGCGGTCGCCCATGGGGCGCTCATGGGAGCCCGCGGCAACTCGGGCGTGATCCTGTCACAGATTCTCCGCGGCGTGGCTGAGGGGCTCCGGGGTAAGGCGGAGATAGGAGCCGTGGATCTTGCCGCCTCCCTGAAGGAGGGGAGCGCCGCGGCCTACCGGGCGGTGAAGCGCCCGGTGGAGGGCACGATCCTCTCGGTGGTGCGCGACGCCGCCGAGGCGGCTGCCGCCGCCGCCGCCTCGGGGGCCTCCCTGGCGGAGGTCCTGCAGGCCTCCGCCACCGAAGCGTGGGATGCGGTGGAGCGGAGTCGCAGCCAGCTGGAGGTGCTGCGCCGGGCCGGCGTGGTCGACGCCGGCGGGTTTGGCGCCGCCGTCATCCTCACCGCCCTCGCCGAGGAGATCTCCGGGGCGGGATTCCTCCAGGAGCCGGAGGCGTTCGGCCCGGGGGCCGATGGTCATCGACCGGGGGTGCTGGCGGTGACCGCCCCAGACCAGGGATTCGGTTACTGCACCGAGTTCAGCCTCGTGGGGTCTGAGCTGGGGGCGCTGGAGGTGCGCCAGCGGCTGGGCGGGGATGAGGATGATGACGACTCGGCCCTGGTGGTGGGGGACCCGGGGCTGCTTCATGTCCACATCCACACCGCCGAGCCCTGGCAGCTGCTGACCCGGGCCGCGGAGCTGGGGCGCATCGAGCGGCTGAAAGTGGAGGACATGACCCGCCAGCACCATGAGGCCCGGGCTCGGGTCGGAAGTGGGCCGGCGGCCGGGGTGGGTACCCGCGGGGTGGTGGTGGTGGCGCCCGGCTTCGGCTTTCACCAGCTTCTCCTGGGGCTGGGGGCGGCGGCGGTGGTGGAGGGAGGGCAGGGGCGCAACCCCGCCGTCGAGGAGCTGCTCCGGGCGATCGCGGAGGCGCGCTGCGCCGAGGTCCTGCTCCTGCCCAACAACCCCAACCTCCTGCTGGCGGCGGAGCAGGCGGCCCGGGTCAGCCGGAGCCAGGTCGCGGTGGTCCCCTCGCGCAACCTCCCCCAAGGCATCGCGGCGCTGCTGGCCTTCGACCCAGAGGTGGGATTGGAGGTCAACCGCAAGCGGATGCAGCGGGCCATGACGGGCGTCCACTGCATCGAGGTGACCACAGCGGTGCGTCCCAGCGAGTACTCCGGCGGGCCCATCGCCCGAGGCGACACCATCGCCGTGGTCGACGGTGATGTCGCGGCCGCGGGTTCCGAGGTCGAAGCGGTGGTTGGGGCCGCCCTCGAGGGGCTGGGGGGCGAGAGGCTCGAGGTGGTGACCATCTATCGCGGGGCGGGCGTGGACGCCGCGGCCTCACGCCGTCTCGAGCTGGCGATCAAGGGACGGTTCCCCGAGCTGGAGGTGGAGTCCCACGACGGTGGGCAGGCCCTCTACCCGTACATCATCTCGGCGGAGTGACGGTGGCCGTCCGCATTGTCACCGACAGCACCTGCGATCTCCCCGAGGAGTTTCGCCGCCGCCACGGGGTGGTGGCGGTGCCCCTCCGGCTCCACTTCGGCGAGCAGACCTACCGGGACCGGGTGGACATCTCCGACCAGGAGTTCGTCCGCCGGCTGGAGCGGGGTCGCCAACCTCCCAGCACCTCCCAGCCGCCCCCCGGGGATTTCGAGCGGGTTTACCGAGAACTGCTTCAAGGCGGCGCGGACGGGGTGGTCTCGATCCACATCGCCGCGGTGCTCAGCGGCACGGTGAGCTCAGCGACCATCGCCGCCGATGAGGTCGGCCCGGGACTGGTGCAGGTGGTGGATAGCCGCACGGTGAGCATGGCCACCGGCTTCCTGGTTCAGGAGGCCGTCCACCGCGCCGAGCGGGGCGAGTCGGCGGCCCAGATCGCCGCCGCGCTGGCCACCATGCCACCGAGGCTGGGGATCATCGCTCTCCTGGACACCCTGCGGTTCTTGCTGCTGGGGGGGCGGATCGGCAAGGTCCGGGCCATGCTCGGAACCGCGCTCTCGATCAAGCCACTCATCGGACTAGGCCCGGACGGCTCCGTGGTGCCCCTCGGGCGCGTCCGCTCCCGATCGGCGGGGGTGGCCCGGCTCCAGGAGCTGCTGGCCGAGCGGGAGCCGTTGGAGCGTTGCGGGGTCATCTACGTCGGGGCTCCGGGCGAGGGCAAGGCGCTGCGAGAGTCCACCCAGCGGACCTACCCAGGGATGGACGTGCTCATGAGCCACGCCAGCCCGGTGCTCAGCACCCACACCGGGCCGGGCACCCTTGCCTACTGCTACCTGGAGGCGGCCCCAGATCGCCGCTGACCAGGGCGGCCAGGCGGCCGGCGGCCGGCCGGTCGGTCCCACCCTGGACACTCCCCTGCAGCGGTTGCCCAAGATCTCGGGGGAGCGCCTGGCGGGGATGCGCCGCCTCGGCCTGGTCACCGTGCGGGACCTCCTCTGGCACTTCCCGCGCCGCCATGAGGATCAGCGCCTCAGGGTCCCGGTGGGGCGTCTGCGCCCTGGGGAGCGCGCCACGGTCGAGGTGGAGGTGCTCTCGGTCCACCTGAGGCGGGCCCGCCAGCGGCGGATGGAGCTGGTGGAGGCGGAGGTGGGCGACGAGACCGGCAGCGTCGGGGTCATCTGGTTCAACCAGCCCCATCTGGCCCGGATCCTGCACCCGGGGCGGCGCGTGACCCTGCACGGGCAGGCGGCCCGCCGCCCCGGCCAGCGGCTGCAGCTTCGCAACCCGGAGGTCCAGCTGGAGCGGCGCGACGGGGCCCAGGTGAGCGTCGGGGGCCTCGTCCCCGTCTACCCCGAGACCGCGCATCTGACCTCGAGGTGGCTGCGCGCCAAGGTGGCGGAACTCCTGCCGCTCGCCGCCTCGGTCGAGGAGACCCTCCCGGAGGAGGTGCGCCGGGGCCAGGAGCTGCTGCCCCTGGGCGAGGCGCTGCGCCAGGTTCACTTCCCGGAGAGCCAGGAGCAGTTGGATGCCGCCCGGGCGCGCTTTGGGTTCGAGGAGCTCTTCTTCCCCCAGCTGGCGGCCCTGCTGGCCCGCCGCCAGCGGCTGGCCCGGGCCGGCACCAGATCCCCGTACGACGTCGAGGTGGCGCGCGCCTTCACCCGGGCGCTGCCCTTCCGCCTCACCGAAGACCAGCGCCGGGCTGCCCACGAGATCCTCATCGACCTCGACCGTCCTTCCCCCATGAACCGGCTTCTCCAGGGGGACGTGGGATCCGGGAAGACGGTCGTGGCCGCCATGGCGGCCCGGATGGCGATCGCCGCCGGCCACCAGGTGGTCCTCATGGCGCCCACCGAGATCCTGGCCCGCCAGCACCTGGAGACCATGCGGGACCTCCTGTCGCCTTTCGAGATCTATCCGCGCCTGCTGGTGGGGAGCACCGGGGCGCGCCAGCGGCGGGAGATTCTGGGGGGGCTTTTGGCGGGCACCGACAAGCTGGTGGTCGGCACCCACGCCCTCATCGAGGACGAGGTGCGCTTCCCCCAGCTGGGGCTCTGCATCGTGGACGAGCAGCACCGGTTCGGAGTGGCCCAGCGGCTTCGCCTGCGGGAGAAGGTCGAGCTCAATCCCGACTTCCTCTCCATGACGGCCACCCCCATCCCGCGCAGCCTCAACCTCACCCTGTATGGGGACCTCGACGTGAGCCAGATCCGCACCCTCCCACCCGGACGTGTGCCGGTGCACACCGAGCTGGTCGAGGCAGCCGGTCGCGAGTCGGCCTACCAGCTGATCCGCTCGGAGGTGGCGGCCGGCCGCCAGGGGTTCATCATCTGCCCGCTAATCGACGACAGCCCCGGCGCGGAGGCGCGCTCGGCCACCGCCGAGTATGAGCGGCTGACCAGGGAGGTGTTCCAGGACCTCCGACTGGTGCTGGTGCATGGCCGCCTCCCGGCGCGGGAGAAGGCCGAACGCATGGAGGCATTCGCGGATCACCGGTACGACCTGCTGGTCGCCACCAGCGTGGTCGAGGTCGGGGTCGACGTCCCCAACGCCACGGTGATGGCGATCGAGGACGCCGGGAGGTTCGGGCTTGCCCAGCTGCACCAGTTCCGCGGCCGGGTTGGGAGGGGGAGCCAACCGGCGCACTGCCTGCTGTTCGTCGGGGAGGAGGATCCGGCCGCCGCCGCCCGCCTGCGTGCCCTCATCGAGCACTCGGACGGCTTTGAGCTGGCGGAGATCGACCTGCGCCTCCGAGGTGCCGGCGACCCCTATGGGCTCCGGCAGCACGGCTTCCCCGAGATGAGGGTGGGCGACCTGCTGGACGACCCGCTGCGCGAGCGGGCCCGGGCCGCGGCGGAGGCGGTGCTCAAGGCGGACCCGGAGCTGACCGATCCCATCCTGCGGCGGGGGATCCGGGACTACCGGGTGGTCTTCGAGTTCGACTGAGGGGCGACTGCCCCTGTGCCCGGGATGCCATGCTATGCGAGTTGGCAACCCACCAGCGGACCCCCGCCTCCACGGAGCCCGGCCCGACCCCGGGTCGGGGGCCAGCCCGTCCGGAGCGCCGCCGCCTGAAGCCGGTACGGGGGGCGCGCATCACCGGTGGGGAGGCGGCCGGGCGCTGGTTGCTCACCGTCGAGGAGCCCGACCTCCGGGCTACCGCGGGGGTGGCCCGGGGTGCCCTCTTCAACATCCTCGGGGACCGGGTCTACGGCATGCGGGTGGTGGACCTCTGCGCCGGGGTGGGGACGCTGGGTATCGAGGCCCTCTCCAGAGGTGCCGCCCATGCCACCTTCGTGGAGGTGCGGTCGGCGCGGGCCCAGCTCATCGCCCGCAACTGTGAGAGCCTGGGCTTCTCCGATCGCGCTGAGGTGGTGGCAGAGGACGCCGATGGCTGGGTGCGCCGTCGGGGCGACATCCTGGCGCGCTCGCAGCTGGTGCTGGCCGACCCCCCATACGCGGCACCGGGGCCAGAGCTGCTGGTGCGGCTCCTGGTCCAGGTGGGTCGGCTGGTCGGAGAGCTACCCGCCTGGGACCCCACGGTGGTCATGGAGCACCATCGGGAGCTGGTGCTGGACGATGCTCCCGGGGCGTTAAATTGCGTGCGGGTCGCCCGCTACGGCACCACCGTGCTGTCCTTCTATCGGAGGTCCACATGACCACTGCCGTCTATCCCGGGAGCTTTGATCCCATCCACGAGGGGCATCTGGACGTGATCAAGCGGGCCCGGATGATCTTCGACCGGGTGGTGGTCGGGGTGCTGGACAACACCGCCAAGAGCTGCCTCTTCACGGCGGCCGAGCGGGCCCAGATGGTGCGTGACAGCCTGGGTCCGGAGAGCGATGTGGCGGTTGCCCACTTCTCCGGGTTGGCCGTGGAGTTCGCCATAAGCGAGGGAGCGACGGTGATAGTGCGTGGCCTCCGAGCGGTCTCGGACCTGGACAGCGAGTTTCAGATGGCGCTCATGAACCGCCGCCTGGAGCCCCGGGTGCACACGGTTTTCCTGACCACCAGCTTTGCCAACGTGTATCTAAGCTCGTCGCTGATAAAGGACGTCTGTGCCCACGGTGGGGGCGTTCAGGGGCTGGTTCCGGCGCCGGTCGAGGTCGCGCTCCGGCGGCGGCTGGAGAGGCCCAGCCCCAGCCCGAGAGCGGAGGAGGAAGCATGAGCGACGATCAAGACGAATTCGGAGTGGAGAGCGAGCGAGTCTCGATCTTCGACGTACTCGACCAGCTGGAGGCGCTGGTGAACCAGAGCCGGCGGGTGCCGCTCACCCCCAATGTGGTGATCAACGAAGACGAGATCCTGGACGCCATCGACCAGATCCGGGTGGGGCTGCCCGATGAGATCAAGGAGGCCCGCCTGGTGCTGGAGACGCGGGAGGCCCGCCTGCGTGAGGCGGAGGCGCAGGCGGAGCAGACGATCCTCGCCGCTCAGGAGAGGGCCGAGCGCCTCACCGACCAGCACGAGATCACGCGCCAGGCCACCGCCGAGGCCGAGAGGCTGCTGGCGGAGGCCCGGGAGCGCCACCGCAAGATGCGCAAGGATGCCGACGACTACGCGCGGGAGCGGATGGAGTCGCTGGAGGCTCAGCTTTCCAGTGCGCTCAGCGAGGTGCGCCGGGGGCTGGAGACGCTGGAGTCCGGTCGGGACGGCGAGGAGAGGCCCAAGGGGCGCGGCCGGAGGCGCTGAGCCCGCCACCTGATAGACTGGCGCCCGAGATGGCTCTTCCGAAGGAACGCGTGCCCAAGGCCCGCCGGGATCGGCGGCGCTCCCACCTGGCGCTGGCGGCGCCGACGCTGGCCCCGTGCCCACGCTGCCGGCACCCGCGCCGCCCTCATACGGTGTGCCCCAACTGCGGGCAGTACCGCGGACGGGAGGTCATAGCGACTGACTAGGGCCTGGTGCCAGGGGGGGGAATGAAGGGCGACGCCCTGGTGTTCCCCGGCCAAGGGGCACAGGCGCCCGGGATGGGGAGGGAACTTCTCGACAGGGGATGCTCCCTCGACCTGGTCGAGGTCGCCGAAGCCGAGGGGGTGCCGCTGCGCTGGCTGCTTCTCGACGCCGGTGCGGAGGACCTGCGCCAGACCGAGGCGGCACAGCCAGCGCTCTTCTACACCGGGGTGGCCATCTTCCGGCTGCTCTCGGAGGGGGGGCTGGAACCCGGCTTCGCCGCCGGCCACAGCCTAGGCGAGTACTGTGCCCTGGTGGCCGCGGGGGCTGTTGCCCCGGAGGCGGGAATGCGCCTGGTCATCCGCCGGGCACGGGCCATGGCCAGCGCTCCTCCGGGCACCATGGCCGCCGTCCTGGGGTTGGCGCCCCAGGTCCTGGAGGCGATCTGCGCCGAGGTCACAGCCTCAGGCGCCCTCTGCGTCCTGGCCAACGACAACAGCCCACAGCAGCAGGTGGTCTCCGGCTCCGCTGCCGGGGTTGAGGAGGTGTCCCGGAGGGCGCGGGAGGCGGGTGCCCGCCGGGTGGTTCCGCTCCAGGTGGGCGGGGCATTCCACTCTCCCCTGATGGCCGGTCCCGCCGCCGAGTTCGCGCCCGCCATCGCCGCGACCGAGATCACCGATCCCGCATTTCCCGTCGGTGCGGGGGCCCTGGGCCGGGTGGTGAGCAGCGCCGCGGAGGTCCGCCGCGGGCTCGAGATCCAGCTGCAGAGCCCGGTCCGGTGGACGGCCACAGTCCGGGCCCTGGAGGCGGGCGGGGCGCAGCGCTACCTGGAGTGCGGCGCCGGGGCCACCCTGGGCCCGCTGATCAAGCGGGTGTTGGAAGCGCCGAATGTGGTCCAGGTCGACTCCCCCCAGCGCGCTGCCCAGGTCGCCGAGGGGACGCTGCCATGACCCATACAATGGCCGGCAGCTTGCGGCCCCAGACCCGTCCAGCCATCTGCGCCCGGCACGTCGGCCGGTGAAGTCCTTCGTACGCCGGCTGGTACGTCCCGGTCGAGAGGACGAGGCCTCCCTGGCCGCCCCGACCGATCCGTCTCCCCAGGACCAGCTCGCGGTCCTGCCCGGGGAGCGGCTCAGTGGGGGGCGAGCCCGATTTGGCACAATTCCCGAGCGCGACATCGTGGAGCCGGCGCCACAGCTGCCGGACCCAACTGCAGAGCTGGCCAACCAGACGGCTACCAGCCGTCCAACGAGGGGTAGAGATGGCAGACACGACGTGGGAAGGCTTCCAGGCGATCGTGGTGGAGCAGCTGGGCGTGGAGGCCGAGCAGGTGACTCCCGAGGCGAACTTCGTGGAGGACCTGAACGCGGACTCGCTGGACCTGGTGGAGCTGATCATGGCCTTCGAGGAGGCGTACGGGATGGAGATCCCGGACGAGGACGCGGAGAAGATCCAGACCGTGGGACAGGCCTGGGACTACGTGAGGGAGCATCTGGACCTGGCCAGCTGACTTCGGTCCGGCGCCGCCGGGGAAGGACCACCCCGGAGGAGCTGGCGGCCCTGGAGACCGAGGCGGAGAATCGGCTGGACGAGCTGGAACGCCGCCTGGGTTTCCGGTTCAAGCAGCGGGAGCTTCTCCGCGAGGCCATGACCCACACCTCCTGGATCAACGAGCGGGGGGTGGCCGGGCGCGACAACGAGCGGCTGGAGTACCTCGGAGATGCGGTCCTGGAGCTGGTCGCGGGCGAGTACCTCTTCAAGCGCTTCCCGGGATACGACGAGGGACAGCTGACCCAGATCCGCTCCTCCCTGGTGAGCACGGTGGCCCTGGCCCGCCTGGGCGAGGAGCTCAGGCTGGGGGAGACCCTGCGTCTCGGCAAGGGGGCAGCGAAGTCCGGCGCGCGGCGGCTGACATCCCTGCACGCCAACGCCTTCGAGGCCCTGGTGGGCGCCACCTTCCTCGACCAGGGGTACCGTCGAGCGGGCCGCATCTTCCTTTCCCGGATCGGCGACCTGAGCGCCTGGACCGACCCCAACTTCAAGGGCCGACTCCAGGCCGTCGCCCAGGAGAAGCTTGGGGGGCCCCCCCAGTACCGCACAGCTCCAGTGGGGCAGGATGCGCGCAGCCGGCAGTACCTCTCCCAGGTTTCCGTCGAGGGCCACGGAACGCTCGGGGAGGGCCGGGGTGGCACCAAGCAGGCTGCCGAGCAGGCGGCCGCGCGCCTCGCGCTGGAGAAGCTCATGGCGCCCGCCCCGAAGCGTCGGCGCGGTCGGAGCGCGGTCTCCCCAGCTGCGGAGACGTTGTCAACGACGACGGAGCCGACATCTCCTCCCTCGGCCCTGCCCACGGTCCCGGCAGCCGGGGACGAGGCCGGCCAGCCGCGGCGGAAGCGGCGCCGGTCCCGCTCCCGCTCGACGGTGGAGCTCCTCACGCCGGAGGTGTCGCCGGTCGAACCCAGCGGCGTCGAGCCATCCCATGTCGAGGTTCCCCTCGGGGGAGCCGCCCCGGAACCGTCTGCGTCGGTGGACCCGGCGGCCGCGGACGAGGCCGGCCCGCCACGGCGCAAGCGGCGCCGGTCCCGCTCCCGATCGGCGGCCGACCTGCCGACAGTGGAGCCGGGCACGGCTCAGCTCGGCGGACCGGAGCCGTCGGTGAAAGTGGACTCCAGTGAGGGCCCGGAGCCCTCCGCTCCGGTCGGGGGGGACGGAGCCAGCCAGCCGCGCCGGAAGCGCCGTCGTTCCCGCTCCCGGGTGGCGGCGGAGACCCCAGGGCCGGGACCGGAGGTGGTCCCATCGACGCCGCCCAGGGCCACTGACGGTTCGATTCTGGCAGCCGCCGTCGAAGACGCTCCCGCCCGCCGCCGCCACCGCCGGAGCCGCTCGGGGTCCACGTCGGCCTCCCCCGCATCCTCCGCACCGGGGGCGGAGGTGGCCGCCGGCCCGGCGACGACCGGCGATCCCCTTTCGGAGGCCGCGGGGGCGGCTCCCAGCCGCCGGCGGCCCCGCCGCAGCACGGCGACCCGGTCATCCGGCCCAGCGGTGGGGGATGCGCCGGGATCCACCCCCGAGCCGGGCCCGGGCGCTTCGGCGTCGGGAGCCGAGGCGGTGGCGCAGGACGTCGCGGCCGGATCCGAGGGTCAGGGCGCGCCCCGCCGTACCAGGCGCGGTCACCGGGGTGGGCGGCGTCGGACCAAGGTGGTGGTCTCCGGCCCGGAATGAGGGTCACGCGTCTCCAACTTCAGGGATTCAAGAGCTTCGCCGCGGCGACCGAGCTCGACCTCGGGGGTGGGATCACCGCGATCGTCGGGCCCAACGGGAGCGGCAAGTCCAACCTGGTGGACGCGATCCGCCTGGTCTTGGGAGGGGCCAGCGCTCGCGAGCTCCGGGGCCAGCGGCTGGACCACGTCATCTTCGCGGGCGGTGAGAGGCGGGCCCCCCAAGGGATGGCGGAGGTCTCGATCACTTTCGACAACGAGGATCGCCGGCTCCCCGTCGAGGACCTGGAGGTCGCCCTCAGCCGGAGGGTCTTCCGAGACGGGGGCAGTGAGTTCCGGCGCAACGGGGAGCGGGTGAGGCTCCGGGATGTCTACCGGCTGCTGGAGGCCACCGGCCTGGCCCAGTCGGGGTACGCCATCATCGCCCAGAACGACATCGAGGCGATCATCCGGGCGACCCCTGCCCAACGCCGGCACCTCATAGAGGAGGCGGCCGGGGTCCGCGGCACCCAGGCCATGCTGGACGAGAGCGCTTCTCGGATGGCCTCTCTGGACCAATGGCTGGAGGGGTCCGGGGGCAGGCTGGCGGAGCTCTGGCCCCGGATCGAGGAGCTGCGCCTCGAGGCCCAACTGGCAGACGAGGCGTCGGCGCTGCAGGATCAGATCCGCCGGCTGCGTGGAGGGCTGGAGCGGGCTGCCTGGCTGGAGGCCGTCACCGAGGCTCGGCGTGCGGAACGTCAGCTTCAAGCGGCCCGGCGTGCCCTGCAGCAGGCGCGAGCCCGGGAGTCCGAGTACGCGCTGATCTACGGGCGGCAGCGGGAGGAGCTGGAGCTTCGCGAGCGGCTGCGCATGGAGCACGAGCGGACCATGCGCGAGCTGGCGGTCAGCCGCCAGCGGCTGGAGGGAGAGGCGACCAGGTGGGGGGAGCGCGCCGTCCAGGCCGTGCGGAACCGCGCGGCATCCCTGCGGCTGGAGCGTGAGGCCCTCGGGGACCTCGACCAGCTGGGCCCAGAGGCGAGCGAGGACGAGAGCGACCCCGCACCGAGTGACGCCGACCGGCTGGGTTCCCTCGAGGCGGAGGCTGGCGAGCTGGAGAAGCGGGAGGCGGTTCTGCGGGGCGCGCTGGCGCAGGCCGAGGCTGACACGGCCCGGTACCGGGCGGCCCAACAGAATGCAGAGCGATCCATACAGCGGCTTGAGGGTCGCGTGGAGCTGCTCAACTCGCAGGGAACCCGCGCCCGCGAGGGTCTAACGGCGCTACGGACCGAGGCCGGGGAGCTGGAGCAGCGAGTGGGGAGGGATCAGGAGGCTCTCCTGGTGGCCGTCAGGGAGCAGGATGCCGCGTCCGGCCGGCTGGAGAGGGCGGTCCAGGCGGAGGCCGGGGCCCGCCGCAACCGGCGCTCACTGGAGGCGGCGCTGGAGGAGGCCCAGAGGGCGGCCCGGCAGGCGTCCGGGGAGCTCGCCGAGGCCGAGGCGCGGGCCGGCCGGCCGGGAGCCGATCGCGAGATCGCCGCCGCGGTGCAGACGGGGGAGCTGGCGCTGGCTCCGATGGCCGATGCGCTCCGGCCGCTCTCTGCAGGGGACGCTGTCGCCGTGGACGCCGCCCTGGGCGAGCTCGCCAGGGCCCTTCTGGGTGACGAGGAGGAGGCGAGGCGTGGGCTGGCGCGGCGCGGCGCGGCCGCCGAGACGGTCGTGTGGTCGGCGGCGCCGCCCCACGACCACGGTGTCATCCCACCGGCGGGCTGCCGCCGGCTGGCTGAGGTGGTCACCGGTGACCCTCTGGCTGTCGAGGTGGTGGCCAGCCATCTGCCCCTCGTCTGCCTCGCCTCAGATCGGGGAGCCGCGGCGGCCTGGCTCGGCCTGGAGCCCCTGGGGCGGGCGGTACTCCCTGATGGGACAGTTCTCGGCGCCGGCTGGGAGCGCACCCCGGCGCAGGGCGGGGGCGCGATTGTGCGCGCCACCACCATCCGGTCACTCAGGGCGGAGCAGGCCCGTCGCGAGGAGATGGTCCGGGAGGCCGAGGCCCGGCTCGAGTGGGGGGTGGCCCAGCACCGAAGCAGTGAGGAGGCCGTGGACGGCGCTCGCGCCGAGCTGGCCGCCGCCCGGGAGGAAGTCGAGGCCCTGAGGGCCAGGGTGGCACGAGGGGAGGCGGCGCTGGCCGAGCTGGGACGGCGGACGGAGACCCTGGAGGCCGAGCTTTCGAGTCGGGAGCCACAGGTCTCCGAGGCACTCGCCGAGGTCGCCTCGGCCCGGGAGGAGGAGGCGGCTGCGGGACGGGATCTGGCCGCTGCCGAGGAACGGGCGAAGGTGGCCCAGGAGGGGCTGTCATTGCTCCTCGGCCAACTCACCGAGGTCCGGTCACAGGTGACCATCCTCCGGTCCCACTGGGCCGAGATGGAGGCGCGCCGGGAGGCAAGCCTGCGACTCCTGCACGAGCGCCGCGCTCACCGGGACCGGCTCTCCGCTCGGGTGCGGGCCGCGGCCCAGGGCGCCCGGGACGCGGAAGCCGCGGCCGCCCACGCCCTGCGCCGCCTGTGGGCGGTCCGGGAGGAGCTCGGCCAGCTGGTACGCCGGACGGTGGCCGAGGCGGGCGCGGCCGCCCAGACCACAGCGGCGGAGGCCGATCCCCTGGCGAGGCTGGCCGAGTTGGAGCGGCGACGCGCGGAACTCAGCTCCGAGGTCAGGAGGGCCGAGGACTCGGTCTCCGGGCTCGAGGCGCAGCTGGTCGAGCGGGAGGCGGCGGCGACCCGGCTGCGCCCGGGGTTGGAGCCGGTGCCCGAGGAGCAGGCGACCCGGGTCGAGGATCCCGGTCGGACGGCCCAGGAGCTCCAGCGCCTGGAGCGGCGCCTGGCCCAGCTCGGGCCAGTGAACGCCCTGGCTCCATCCCAGCTGGCCGAGCTGCTGGGTCGGACCGAGGATCTCAGACGGGTCCACGAGGACGTGGAGGCGGCGAGGCGGGACCTCTCGGTGGTCGCGGCAGCGGTGGGTCGACTCACAGCCGCCAGGTACCGGGAGACGCTGGGACGTGTGGCCGCCGAGTTCGAGTCGGTCTGGAGGGAGCTCTTCGGGGGCGGGCGGTCTCGGCTGGTGTCTGTCCCCACTGCCGACTCGGAGCTCCCCGGGGTGGACCTGGAGGTGCAGCCCCGCGGCAAGCGCGTGATCCCGCTAGGCCTACTCTCCGGGGGCGAGCGCGCACTGACGGCACTGGCACTGGTGCTGGCTATCCAGCAGGTGTCGCCGAGTCCGTTCTACGTCTTCGACGAGGTTGACGCGGCCCTCGACGATGTCAACGTGGGCAGCTTTGTGCGGCTGCTTCGCCAGCGGGCCCTCACCACCCAGTTCGTGCTGGTGACCCACAGCCTGACCACCATGGCCGCCGCTGACCGCCTTTACGGGGTCACCCAGGACGGGAGGGGAGCCAGCCGGGTGATCTCCGTCCGCCTGGCGGCGGACGGCTCACCGGTGGAGGACCGGGGGGCAACGGAGGAGGCGGCGATTGTCTGACCCGGAGGGAGGGAGACGGCCGAGGTGGTGGCGGCGACTTCCCCGCCGCCTCGACCGGCTGGGCAGCGGCCTTGGCCACCAGCTCCGGGCCAGACTGGCCCACGGGGCGGTCGACGCGGCCACGCTGGAGGAGATCTTCGAGTTGCTCGTGGCCAGCGACTGCGGCGCGCCGATGGCTGAGGAGCTGGTCCAGGGGCTTCGTGAACGGGCGGAGCGCGAGCGGCTGCGCGAGCCGGCCGAGCTGCTGGCGGGGTTGCGGTCGGAGATGGAGAGCAAGCTGGTGGGCCGGAATCGGGAGCTGCGTCTGGGCGGAGCGCCCGGGGTCTGGCTGGTGGCTGGCGTGAACGGCTCCGGCAAGACCACCACCGTGGCCAAGCTGGCGGCGCGGATCAAGGCCCAGGGGCTCACTCCTCTGGTTGCCGCCGGGGACACCTTTCGAGCCGCTGCCCAGGACCAGCTCCGGCGGCTGGTCGAGCCGCTGGGGGTCGACGTGGTCGGGCACCGCCCGGGTGCCGACCCCGCCGCGGTCGTGTACGACGCCATGGAGGCCGCTCGAGCGCGCCGCCGGGACCTGGTCCTGGTGGACACGGCGGGCCGCCTCCACACCAAGGACAACCTGATGCAGGAGCTGGCCAAGGTGCGCCGGGTGATCGCCGCCAGCATTCCCGACCAGCCTGAGGAGTCGCTGCTTGTGCTGGATGCCTATGTGGGGGCCAATGCCCTCGCCCAGGCCCGGGCCTTCTCCGAAGTCATCGGTGCCACCGGCGTGGTTCTGACCAAGCTGGATGGGAGCGCCCGCGGGGGATACGTGTTCCAGGTGGAGCGGGAGCTCGACCTCCCGGTGAAGCTGGTGGGGACGGGTGAGGGGGCGGATGACCTGGACGACTTCGACCCAGCCGCCTACGTCTCCGCCCTCCTCGCCGACGAGGCCGTCTGACCGCAGCTGACCGCGCCAGAACCCGGCCGGAGTTCGAGCGCCCGCCGAGCACCCTGTATCCTGTCAAGGCCATGACTTTGACAGCTGACCTGGCCCGCTCCCGGTCCCACGACCTCCAGCTGCTCGACGCCTACGGGCCGGTCCTGACCGACCGGCAGCGGGAGGCGCTGCGGCTGCACCTGGAGGAGGACTGGTCGGTGACCGAACTGGCCGATTCGCTCGGGGTTTCGCGGGCGGCGGCCCACGACCTCATCCGCCGGGGGCTGCGCCGGGTGCAGGAGCTGGAGTCCAGCCTCGGGCTGTGCGGCCAGCTGGCGGCGGCGGAGGCCAGGGTGGCCGACCTCGAGCGGCGCCTCTCGGTCTCGCCGGCGGCGGAGGGCGGCGGTGTTTGACACCCTGACCGACAAGCTGGGAGTGGCCTTCAAGCACCTGACCGCCAAGGGCCGACTCACCGCCGAGGACGTCGAGGCCGGGCTACGGGAGGTGCGCCTCGCGCTTCTCGAGGCCGATGTGAACTACAAGGTGGCTCGGGAGTTCGTGGACCGGGTGCGGGACCGGGCGGTGGGGGCCGACGTCCTGCAGAGCCTGACCCCGGGTCAGCAGGTGATCAAGCTGGTCTTCGGGGAGCTTGTGGAGCTCCTGGGAGGGGAGGACCAGGCGCTCTCCTACAGCCCCGAGCCGCCCACGGTGGTCCTCTTGGTGGGTCTCCAGGGGGCCGGCAAGACGACCACGGCGGTGAAGCTGTCTCTGCTGGTGCGGGGGGAGGGGCACCGGCCGGCGCTGGTGGCGGCCGACCTCCGCCGCTCGGCGGCCGTCGACCAACTGCAGATCCTCGCCGCTGAGCATCAGGTCCCGGTCCTGGTGCCGGAGACGGGCCGGGGGCTGGCGCACGGGGTAGCCGCCGCCGTGCAGGCGGCTCGGCGCCAGGGGCATGACGTGGTTCTGGTGGACACCTCGGGCCGTCTGCACCTTGACCAGCCGCTCATGGACGAGCTGGCCGAGATCCGGTCCGCTGTCCGCATCCACCACTCACTGCTGGTGGTGGACGCGATGACCGGTCAGGAGGCGGTGCGCGTCGCCGGTTCGTTCAAAGAGCAGGTGGGCGTGGACGGGATCATCCTCACCAAGCTGGATGGCGACGCGCGCGGCGGTGCCGCCCTGTCCATGCGGGCCGCCATCGGGCTGCGGGTCTGGTACTGCGGGGTTGGGGAGCGCCCCCGGGACCTGGAGCCATTCCACCCGGAGCGGATGGCACGCCGGATCCTGGGCATGGGCGACGTCCTGACCCTGATCGAGCGCAGCCAGGAGCAGATAAGTGAGGAGGAGGCGGTCTCCGCGCAGGAGCGGATGCGCGAGGGCCGCCTGACCCTGGACGACTTCGTGACCCAGCTCCGCCAGCTGCGCCGCCTGGGGCCGCTGGAGTCGATCCTGGGGCTGATGCCCGGTGGGCGGGAGCTGATGCGGGCCCAGGGGTCGGCGCTCCCCGGGGAGGCGGAGCTGCGCCGGCTCGAGGCGATCGTGCTCTCCATGACCCCTGAGGAGCGGCGCAAGCCAGAGATGGTGGACAGCTCCCGCCGCCGCCGGATTGCCAGGGGCAGCGGTACCACGCCGGCTGAGGTGTCCCGGCTCATCAAGGGGTTCGAGCAGATGCGGTCGATGATGAAGGGGCTCTCGGGAGCGGGCGGCCGCCGCCGGCTGGCCCAGGAGCTGTTGAAGACACCGCGTGGCCGCACACCGGTGATCGGCGGTTGAGAGCGGACCAGCGCACCAAGCGAGGAGGACCAGCATGGCGGTGAAGATCAGGCTGAAGAGGATGGGGGCCAAGAAGCGCCCCTTCTACCGGGTGGTGGTGGCGGACGCGCGCTCCCCGCGCGATGGGCGCTTCATTGAGATGGTGGGGTACTACGACCCGCTCCCGGATCCCGTGGTGGTGAAGTTGCAGGACGACCGGATCCGGTACTGGATGGCCACCGGGGCCCGCCCCTCGGACGCCGTGAGGCAGCTTCTCGAACGGCAGGGGATGCTGGAGGCCAAGCCCCGTCGCGCCCGTGCGGAAACTGCGGCCGCCGCGCCCGAGGCGGAATCGGCGCCCCCCGAGCCAACCGTCGACGCCGCCGAGCCGGAGCAGGTGGCCAGCACGGAGGCCGAGGCGGAGACGGAGACGGCTGCAGACGAGCCCGAAGAGGTGACCGTTGTCGAGTCCGAGGTCTGATCCGGTGCCGGACTACCGCGAGCTGGTCAGCCACATCGTCCGGCAGCTGGTCAGCCGCCCAGACGACGTTCGCGTGGAGATCGAAGGACAGGGGCACCACTACATGGTGCGGATCTGGACGGCCCCGGAGGACCTGGGCCGGGTGATCGGTCGTCAGGGGCGGAACGTGGAGGCCATCCGGATGGTGGTTCGGTCCGCCTCGCTCAGGGCGCGGGACCGGGTCCAGGTAGAGGTCGTCGATTGAGCAAACCTCCGGAGAGGGTGCGCGTGGCGCGGGTGCTGAAGGCCCATGGCCTGCGAGGCGAGGTGGCCCTGGAGCTCCTGGGTGGAGGAGTGGACCGTCTCCCCGAGGGCACCGAGGTCTTCGTGGAAGGGACGCCCCGGGAGATCCGCGAACCTCGCGCAGCCGGTGACCACCTGCTCTGCCGGCTCGGCGGGGTGGAGGACCGGAGCGAGGCCCTGCGCCTGGTGGGTGGGTACCTGGAGGTCCCCATCGAGAGCGTGCGAGCCCTTCCGGAAGGGGAGTACTTCCACTTCCAGCTGGTCGGCCTTCGGGTGGTCGACGAGCGCGGGATCGAGCGCGGCGTCGTCGCGGACGTGCAGCCGTATCCCGCCAACGACGTCCTGGTGGTGAGCGGGTCCGGAGGTGAGAGCCTGGTCCCCGCGGTCCGGTCCGCCGTTCTGGAGGTTGACTTAGAGGGCGGTCGGCTCACGGTCTCTGCCGCCTTCCTGGAGCCATGGGACGATGCGGGTTGATGTCCTCACCCTCTTCCCGGAGGTCTTCCCCGGCCCGCTGGGGGTAGGGGTGGTGGGCCGAGCTCTGGCCACCGGTGTGGTGCAGCTGGAGGCTCACGATCTCAGGAACTGGGGGATCGGTTCGCGCCGGCAGGTGGACGACGCCCCCTTCGGGGGAGGACCGGGGATGGTGCTCCGCCCCGAGCCGCTGTTCGCGGCGGTGCGCAGCCTGCAGGCGGTCCGGTCCCCCCGCTCCATCCTGATGGCGGCCGGAGGGAGGCGTTTGGATGCCGGGTTGGTGCTCGAGCTGGCCCGGGAGGAGTCGCTGATGCTTGTCTGTGGCCGGTATGAGGGGGTCGACCAGCGGGTGGTGGACGGTCTCGGCCTGGAGGAGGTCTCGGTCGGGGACTTCGTGCTGGCCGGTGGCGAGCTCGCGGCCATGGCCCTGGTGGAGGCGGTGGCCCGGCACCTGCCAGGGACGCTGGGGGATCCCGAGTCCAGCCTTGACGAGAGCTTCGCGGAAGGGCTTCCCGAGTATCCCCAGTACACGCGCCCGGCAGTCTACGAGGGACTTTCGGTACCATCAGTGCTTCGCAGCGGCGATCACGCGAAGATCGCTGCCTGGCGGCGCCGGGCCGCCCTCGAGCGGGCCTCCCGGATCCGCCCGGACCTGCTCCTCAAGGCGGAGACGACAGGGCAATCGAGACCCGCCGCCCGGACGGGCGGCGAGGCTGGTGGAGGTGCGCAGTGAACATCATCGACCTGCTCGAGGAGGAGCAGCTTCGATCCGACGTCCCGGAGCTCAGGCCCGGGGACACGGTGAGGGTCCACGCCAAGGTGGTCGAGGGCACCCGCGAGCGGGTTCAGGTCTTCGAGGGCGTGGTGATCGGGCTGAAGGGCGGAGGGGTGCGGGAGTCGGTGATCGTGCGCCGCACCGCCCACGGGGTGGGGGTGGAGCGCACCTTCCTGATCCACTCGCCTCGGCTCGCCAAGATCGAGGTGGTGAGGCACGGCGTGGTGCACCGGGCCAAGCTCTACTACCTGCGCGGGAAGGTGGGCAAGCAGGCCCGGATTCGGGAGCGCCGGGAAGGCCCGGCGCGGGCCGCGGCGGTGGAGGCGGCGAGTGAGGTGGTGGTGGAGGATCCGGTCGAGGCTCCGGCTGCACCAAGTCGGCGCCGGGGGCTCCGGGGGCGGGCCGCAACCAAGTGACGCCGACTTCGCCCTGCTGCTGATCACTCCCACCTGGAGGCAATAGACTTGGAGCATGCCTGACACCCTCCCGCGCAAGGTGCTGGTGATCGCCCGTCAGGCATCGAGGTCGGAGGTGATCCGCCAGGCGCTGGCCGAGAACGGTCTGGAGCTGGTCGGCTTCGATTCGACGGCCGCCGCCGCTGCCGTGCTCGAGGCCAATCCCGCCGACGCCGCGGTGATCGAGGTCTTCGGGGAGGACCCGGCGCTGGTTCCCCTGGTCCGCCAGATCCGAGCCAGCATTCTTCACGCCGCGATCCCGATCATCCTGGTGGCAGCGGATGCCAACTCGCCCCTGGTGGCGGCCGCACTGGACGCCGGGGCCAGCGAGAAGCTGCCGCGCACGGCCTCTGCCAAGGTGCTCTCCGACCTCGTCCGTTCCCGGCTCGACGCCTCGGTGACACCCGAGCGACCGGCCAAGGGCCGTGGGGAGCTCTGGGTGGTGTGTGGGCCCCGAGGCGGCACGGGCAGGACGATGCTGGCGGCCAACCTAGCGGTGCTGGCAGCCGACGCCTACCGGGTGGCGCTGGTGGACAACGTACCCCGGTTCGGCTCTGCCCTCCTAGCCTTCAACTTGCCGCCCCAGACCCCCACCTGGGTGGAGCTTTCGTCGGTCGGTCCTGAGGAGGAGATCTTCGACCGGCTCCCCCGTCATCCCAGCGGGGTGTCGGTCCTTCCCGCGCCCGCTCGCCCGGAGTTGGCGGACTCGGTGTCGCCGGCTGCCGTCGGGGCGATCATCCTGAGGCTCACCCATCCTGCCGAGCTGGTGGTGGTGGACCAGGGAGGGCGGCTCGATAACGGCGGGATCGACATGCTGGAGCGCTCCGACCACATGGTGGTGGTGGGCACTCCGGACAACCCAGGGGTGTTCGCGGTCCTCGCCTGGCTGCGCATCTGCGACCAGCTGCGGATCCCCCGGGACCGCGTTTCGGTGCTTCTCAACTGCGTCCTTCCCTACCACCAGGTGGAGGCGGACCGCGCCTCCCGGGTGCTGGAGCAGCCGGTTCTGGCCGTGCCCCACGCCGGGCTCGACGGCGTCAGGTCTCTGAGCGGTGGGGAACCCCTGGCCTGGCGCCAGCCGGGCAACCGCTGGGTCAAGTCGCTGCGCGGGATTTTCGCCCAGATCTCCCCCCCCCTCGCCACCAAGCTGAAGCGCTAGCCCGAGGAGTCCTCCCGGAGCCAGACCGCGGAGCCACCGGCTCCCCGCTCCACCACCCTGTAGGAGCTGTCCAGGAAGTCTCGGAGGGCCGAGGGGATTCCGCTGCCGTCCACCACGACCAGTTCCGGCAGGGAGCTCCGGACCCGGTCGATGAGGGCTCGCTCCCCCAGCCAGAAGGCGTCCATGTAGATGGCCGGCGTTGGCAGTACCGGGCGCAGCCGAGCCAGCAGGTAGGGCCAGGCGTTGGCCGACCACACCACCGCGGAGGCGCCCTCCAGGTGGTGGCTCCGGATGTAGGCCACGGCCTGGGACTCTCCCAAGGTGTCCAGGCCGAACGCGGAGAGGTACTGGGTCTCGGTGACTGCCCCGACCGCCCGTCCCACGGAGAGTGGGATGTACTCAAGGGTGAGAAGCCCGCTGAAGAGGCCGGAGGCGTTCATGGCGAAGAGGGCAGCCCAGGTGCCGACGCAGAGAGCGGCGGACGCCGGCAGCGCCAGCCTGGGGAGCCTGGGACTCGAGACCCAGCTGGGCCGGTGCAGTCCAGAGAGGACAAGGCACAGCGGGACCACGGCCGGCAGCAGGAAGTGGGGGTAGGGGCGGTTGGGAAGGAGGTAGGCGAAGAGGTCAGCGACCAGCCAGACCGCGGCCAGCTGGGCCAGGGGGGTGTCGCGCCGCCGGCCGGCCGCTCCCACCAGCAGCAAGAGGCCCGCCAGGGCCCGCGGGAGAAGGGTCAGCGCGGTGAGGGGCAGGGACTGGGAGGTGTACTGGCGGTACGAGCTCACCAGGAAGTGCCACAGCTGGCCGGGGCCGGCCGTGACCAGATAGGGGGCCAGCCCCGCCGCCACGCCGACCCCGCAGGCCAGCAGCAGGGCCCCGATCCGCCGCCCCCGAAAGGGCTCCGGTCGGACCGCTACCAGGAGGGCCGCTGCGGCCACCGCCGCCAGCGCCGTCTGCTGGATCAGGACCGCCGCGGCCAGCAGCAGTCCGGCACCCACCATCCAGCGCGCCTGCCTTCGCTCCAGGCCCTCCAGGACCAGCACCATTCCCAGCGCCTCGGGGGCGATGAGGAAGTTCTCCGGCAGTGCCAGGTCCCCCCCCAGGAAGGGGATTCCCAGAAGCACCGCCGCCGCCAGCAGCGGCCCCAGGCGCCGCCAGCCACCGGGCCTCCGCCGAAGCGCCCACCCGAGCGCCCCGAGGGCCAGGAGCCCGGCCAGGGTGGACAGCAGGTGGAGGCCGAACTCGCTGGGGCCGAAGGCCCAGAGCGCCACGTCGTAGATCCAGAAGAGGAGGGGCGGCTTGTTGTTCCAGATGGTCTGGTACAGGGCCAGACCGTGGGTGGAGAACCAGGCCGTGGTGGCGTACCCCGCCTCGTCGCTGTACCAGTGCGGCTCGAAGAGGGAGGGCACCCGGAGGCCAACGTATATGACGAAGGGGAGCGCGGCGAGCAGCGCCGCGCGGCGCGAGTGGGCGCGCTCGCTCCCACTCAGGGTGGGGGAGGCTAGTGGCTCGGGGAGCAACAGCTCCTTCACCCGGGTGCAGCCCGCTGGCGGCGGCTCATCTCAGCTCAACTCTCCTGGCGGCGGCTGAGTTTCGGCTTAGAACAGACCCGAATTCAGGTGTCGGAGCCGGTGGGCTCCTTGCCCTCGGGCCAGTACTGCTCCTCCAGGATCTCCTTGTCCTGGAGGCCGCGCCGGCGCATGAGCGCACGACCGCCGGCGATCATCCCCGGGTGGCCACACAGGTAGACCATCCCCTGGCCCGGCGCCACGCCGAAGTCATCGGCGTGCTTGCGCAGGACGTCCTCGGCCCGGCCCACCTCTCCCTCCCACCCGGGTTCATCCCAGGGCCGACTCACCGTGGGCACGTAGCGGAAGCCGGGGAGATCGCGGCTCATCCGCTCCATCTCCTCCAGGTAGCCGAACTCGTCGGCATGGCTGGCTCCCTGGAGCAGGAGGATCCTGGGCACGGCGCCCCCTTCGCTCTGGGACCGGCGGACCAACTGGCGCAGGAAGCTGGCGAACGGCGCGACCCCGGTCACCGTGGCGCAGAACAGGTGGATCAGGTCTGCCGCCGGTGGCTGGCGCAGGAACAGCCCCTTGGGGCGCCGGCGGAGCCACACCGTCTGCCCCTCTCCCAGCCGATGCAGGTGAGGGGTGAGGGCACCTCCCGGGATCAGCTCGATGAAGAGCTCCAGCTCCGGCTCCTCTGGCGCCGAGACGATCGAGTACGGGCGCTCCAGCACCCGGTCCTCCAGCTCGACGCCCAGGGTGGCGTACTGGCCGGCCCGAAAGGGGAAGGGGTCGGACGGGCGGATCCGGATGGACCAGAGGTCCTTGGTGAAGTCGCGGCGGGCCACAATGAGCCCCTTCTGGTACCGGTCGTCGACAAGGACGGGCAAGCGCCAAGCCTCCTCATGCGGGATATCGACCCAGTTTAGTGGCGGGTTGCCCTGCGGCTGCTTGAACTGGGGGGAGGCGTGGAAGGCTGTTGTTATCATCGCCTGGCCCCAAGGCCTCGGAGTTCAAACCGTTCATGCCCAGCAACCTCATCATCGTCGAATCGCCCAGCAAGGCCCGGACCTTGAGCAAGTTCCTCGGCAGGGACTACGAGGTCAAGGCCTCCATGGGCCATGTCGTTGACCTCCCCCGTTCCAAGTTGGGGATCGACGTGGACGACGGATTCACCCCCGATTACACGGTGATCAAGGGGAAGGAGAAGCAGCTCCAGGAGCTGAAGTCGGCTGCCCGCAAGGCCGGCCGAGTCCTGCTGGCGGCTGACCCGGACCGGGAGGGGGAGGCGATCGCCTGGCACATCGCCAACCAGCTTCGTCTCAAGCAGCCGGAGCGGATCGTCTTCCGCGAGGTCACCCGCCCGGCGGTGGAGGCCGCCCTCAAAGTGCCCCGGGAGATCGACCGCAACCTGGTGGACGCCTACCAGGCGCGCCGTTCCATCGACCGCCTTTTGGGGTACAAGCTGAGCCCGCTTCTCTGGCGCAAGGTCCGCAAGGGACTCTCCGCCGGCCGGGTGCAGTCGGTGGCGGTCCGCCTCGTCTGCGATCGCGAGCTGGAGATCGAGGCCTTCAAGCCGGTGGAGAGCTGGACCCTGGATGCCCGGCTGGAGACCAGCTCGGGCGAGGGGTTCTCCGCGCGCTATCACCCCCCGGCGAAGGGGAGGAGGGGACGTGCCGCCGACGATGACGGTGGGTCGGCGCTGCCGAACGAGCTGGCAGCCCGCCAGGTGATGGCGCAGGTCGAGGGACAGCCGTTCCGGGTGGCCTCGGTCGAGGTGCGCAATCAGCGGCGCAATCCGCCCCAGCCACACACCACCAGCACCCTGCAGCAGGAGGCCTCGGCGCAGCTGCGGTTCAGCCCGAGCAAGACCATGCGGGTGGCCCAGCAGCTCTACGAGGGCGTGGAGCTGGGCTCGGCCGGTCCGGTCGGGCTGATCACCTACATGCGCACCGACTCGGTGCGCATCAGCGACCTGGCCAGAGATGAGGCTCACACCTACGTGGCGAGCGCCTTCGGGCCCCGCTACCTCGGGTCCAAGGGAGCCGCTCGCCGCCGCGGGGCCGGCCCGGTGGCCAGCCAGGACGCTCACGAGGCGATCAGGCCCACCAGCGTGGAGCGCACCCCAGAAGCGGTGGCCGATCACCTGAGCTCCGACCAGCTCCGGCTCTACCGGCTGATCTGGCGCCGTTTCGTGGCCAGCCAGATGAGCCCCGCTCAGTTCGAGAACACGAGATGCGAGCTGGAGGCGGCCGGCCACCAGTTCCGCGCCACCGGCAGCCGCCTCACCTTCGACGGCTTCACCAAGGTGGCGGCCGCTGAGGAGCGGGAGGACCAGCTCCTGCCGCTCCTCGCCGAGGGCGATCTCGCTCGCCTCCTGGAGCTGCTCCCTGAGCAGCACTTCAGCCAGCCTCCGCCCCGCTTCACGGAGGCCACCCTGGTCCGGGAGCTGGAGGAGCGAGGGATCGGCCGTCCCAGCACCTACGCCCCCACGGTGGAGCTGATCCAGACCCGCGGTTATGTCCGCCAGGTGGAGCGACGGCTGCATCCCACCCCCCTCGGGGTGGCGGTCAACGAGGCGCTGACCACCCAGTTCCCGGACGTCGTCGACCTGGGGTTCACGGCCGAGCTGGAGCGGAGGCTGGATGCCATAGAGGCGGGTGCCGAGGGCTGGATCCCGGTGGTGCGGTCCTGGTACGAGCCCTTCGCCAAGGTCCTGGAGAAGGCCCAGGAGGACATGCCGCGGGTCCGGGTGAAGGCACCGCCCGCCGGTGGCGACTGTCCCCGTTGCGGAGCCGAGCTGGTGGTCCGCACCGGGCGCTTCGGCGAGTTCGTGGGCTGCAGCCGGTACCCGGAGTGCGACTACATCCAGGGCCGAGAGGAGCGGGCCGCCGCCGAGGAGGTCGGGGAGGCCTGCCCGGAGTGCGGCCGTCCGCTGGTGAAGCGCAGTGGCCGCCGCGGTCCCTTCGTGGGCTGCTCCGGGTACCCCAAGTGCCGCTACATCCGTCCCGAGCCGGGGGCCAGCCGGCCAGCCCGGCCCGCGCCGGAGCCGACCGGGGAGAGCTGCCCGGAGTGTGGCCAGCCCCTGGTGCGCCGCATGGGCCGGTTCGGGCCCTTCGTCTCCTGTTCCGGATATCCCAAGTGCCGCTACCGACCACCTCGGGAGGCGGCCACCGCCGCCCCGGTGGCCACGGCCAGCGGAGGGGACGGCCGCTGATCTTCCCCGGGGAGGCCCGCCGCCGGCGGCGGTAGACTTCAGACTTCGTGGCTTCTCATGAGGCATCCACCCCCCGGGCCACCACCATCGTGGCCGTCCAGCGGGGGCCGGAGATCGCCGTGGCCGGCGACGGGCAGGTGACCTTGGGCGACGTGGTGATGAAGCACCACGCCAGCAAGGTGCGGCGGCTGTTCCACGACCAGGTGGTGGTGGGGTTCGCCGGCTCGGTCTCGGACGCCTTCACCCTCTTCGACAAGTTCGAGCGCCAGCTGGAGCAGCACCAGGGCAACCTGGTGCGCTCGGCCGTGGAGCTGGGCAAGGAGTGGCGCACCGACCGTTACCTGCGCCACCTGGACGCCATGCTGGTGGTGGCCGGGGAGGGACAGCTGCTGCTTCTCAGCGGGGACGGCGACGTGATCGAGCCGGACGATGGGCTGGGAGCCATCGGCAGCGGGGGCCCGTACGCCCTGGCGGCCGCCCGGGCGCTGACCCAGCACACCGAGCTCTCCGCCCGCGAGGTGGCGGTGGAGGCCCTCAAGATCGCCGCCTCCATGTGCGTCTACACCAACTCCGAGATAACCGTGGAAACCCTTCCTGGACCCGGGGAGGCTTCCGATGCCTGAAGGTGACCTCACCGCGGCCGAGGTGGTCAGCGCTCTCGACCGCTACATCGTCGGCCAGCAGGACGCCAAGAGAGCGATGGCGGTGGCGCTTCGCAATCGCATCCGGCGGATGCGGGTGGCACCCGAGGCCCGGGGCGACATCATGCCCAGCAACATCCTGCTGATCGGGCCCACCGGGGTGGGAAAGACGGAGATCGCCCGCCGGCTGGCGCTCCTGACCAACTCCCCCTTCATCAAGGTGGAGGCCACCAAGTTCACCGAGGTGGGGTACGTGGGACGGGACGTGGAGTCGATCGTCCGCGACCTCCTGGAGCAGACCATCACCCAGCTCCAGAGCCAGCGAGTGGCCGAGGTGGAGGACGAGGCCAAACAGCGGGCCGAGGCGCGGATCGTCGACCGGCTGGTGGAGCAGGAGCGCGCCTCCCGGGAGGGGCCCGTCCCCGAGGCCCCCGCCTCCAGCGATGGAGCGGGAGGAGCCGGCGAGCCGCCCCTCGATGAGCCGGACCGGCGTCTGGCCCTCCGGCGGGAGCGGGCGCGGCGGCGCCAGCTGGCGCGCAAGCTGGCCAACCGTAAGCTGGAGGACCGCCTCATCGAGATCGAGGTGGAGGAGTCGTACAACGCCCCGGTCGAGGTCTTCTCGGGAACCGGTTACGAGGAGATTGGCTGGTCGCTGGCCGACTTCTTCAGCCAGATGGCGCCCCCTCGGCGGCGGATGCGCCGGATGAGCGTCGCCGACGCCCGTCACACCCTGACCCAGGAGGAGACCGAGCGGCTGGTGGACATGGACCGGGTGTACGACGACGCCATCCGGTCCGTCGAGGAGAATGGGATCGTCTTCATCGACGAGGTCGACAAGATCGCCGGGGCGTACACCGAGAGCCACGGGCCGGACGTGAGCGGGGCCGGGGTGCAGCGCGACCTCCTGCCGATCATCGAGGGCTCCACGGTAAGCACCCGCTACGGCTCGGTGAGCACCGAGCACATCCTGTTCGTGGCCGCGGGCGCCTTCACCTCCGCCCGGCCGTCCGACCTGATCCCGGAGTTCCAGGGGAGGTTCCCGATCCGGGTGGAGCTGACCTCGCTGGGGGAGACTGACCTGCGGCGGATCCTGGTCGAGCCCAGCAACTCCCTCACCGCTCAGTACCGGGCGCTGCTCGCCACTGAGGAGGTGGAGCTGGACTTCACCGAGGAGGGCACCGCCGAGCTGGCCCGGCAGGCCTTCCTGGTCAACGAGCGGGACGAGAACATCGGTGCCCGGCGGCTCTTCACCGTCATGGAGCGGGTGCTTCAGGACGTCTCCTTCGCCGCCGAGCAGTACCGCAGCCAGCGGGTGACGGTGGACGCTGAGTTCGTCCGCGAGCGGCTCGGGGATCTGGTCCGTGACCAGGACCTGCGCCGATACGTGCTCTAGGTCCGACCGGGACACCGGCCGCTCTGCCGAAGAGGCGAGGCCGCCGGCAGGGCCCTCATGCCCGGTGCTTTCGGCGATAGGTTCCGGCTTTTGGGCTACCATTGGCGGCGGAGATCAAATTCACATGCCCGCCGGACGGCCCCCGGGTTCCCCTGGGCCGGGTGCCGGTCGATGGTGGGCAGAGGTTCAACGCAACTGGAGGCGCACCATGCCCGTGGCCACGCTCACCGAGCTTCTGCAAAACGGGGTCCACTTCGGTCACCAGACCAGCCGGTGGAACCCCAAGATGCGGCCCTACATATTCGCCAGCCGCGGGGGGATCCACATCCTCGACGTGGCCCAAACCGTGGAGCTCCTGGATGCGGCCTGCGCCTTCGCCCGGGACACCGTGGCCCAGGGGGGCCAGATCCTCTTCGTGGGGACCAAGAAGCAGGCCCGGGACACCATCGAGGCGGAGTGCGGGCGCTCTCACCAGCCTTACGTGATCAACCGCTGGATGGGAGGCATGCTCACCAACTTCGAGGTGGTGAAGCTGCAGCTGCGCCGGCTCACCGAGCTCTCCGAGCGCCAGGAGCGGGACGGATTCGCGGGCATGATCAAGAAGGAGCAGCGGCGTCGCGAGGATGAGTTGGAACGCCTCCGGCGCAACTTCTCCGGCATCACCGGAATGAAGCGCCTTCCGGCAGCCCTCTTCGTGGTCGACCCGCACAAGGAGCGGCTCGCGGTCACCGAGGCCAACAAGCTCAGGATCCCGATCATCGCCATCACCGACAGCAACTGCGACCCTGACGAGATCAGCTACGTGATCCCCGGCAACGACGACGCCATCCGCAGCGTCCGCCTGATCGTGACCCGGCTCACCAACGCGATCGTGGACGGGCTGGACCAGCGTCGGCAGATCGAGGCCGCCCAGGCCCAGGCCGCGGCGGAGCGGGCGGCCCAGCTCCGGGCCGCCGAGGAGCAGGCGGCAGCCGAGGCCAGCCTGGAGCCGGAGCATGAGGAGGTCGGGGAGTGAGCCAGGAGATCTCGGCGGAGATGGTGCGCCAGCTGCGCCAGCAGACCGGAGCGGGGATCATGGACGTCAAGCGCGCCCTGGTGGACTCGGCGGGGGACTTCGACCGCGCCCGAGACCTGCTGCGCACCAAGGGGCTCGCCTCGGCGGAGAAGCGAGCCGAGCGAGAGACCCGCGAGGGGCTGGTGGACGCCTACATCCACCCCGGGGGGCGGCTGGGGGTCCTCTTGGAGGTCAACTGCGAGAGCGACTTCGTGGCCCGAACCGACGAGTTCAAGGCGCTGGTCCACGACCTGGCCCTGCAGGTGGCCAGCCTCGGCCCGCACTGGGTCCGCCGGGAGGACGTCCCCGCGGAGGTTTTGGAGCACGAGAGGGAGATCTACCGCCAGCAGGCCGCCGGAGAGGGGCGTGATCCGTCTCGGGTGGACCAGATCGTCGAGGGGAAGCTGCGCAAGTGGTTGGAGACGGTCTGCCTGTACGAGCAACCCTGGATCCGGGACGAGGCCGGCAAGAAGGCCCGCCGCGTGGAGGAGGTGATCAAGGAGACCATCGCCTCGACGGGGGAGAACATCGCGGTGGCCCGCTTCGCCCGCTTCCCCCTGGGTGAGAGAGGTGAGGGAGGCTCAGGTGGTTGAGGCGATGCCCCTGACCGGGGTGGCGGCCCAGGACCGGCAGCAACCCCCAGCCCGCTACCGGAGGGTGGTGATCAAGCTCAGCGGGGAGGCGCTGGTCGGGGACGGCGGCTACGGCATCGACCCCTTGGTGCTCGACACCGTGGCCCTGGAGCTGCAGGCCGCGCACCAGCTGGGGACCGAGATCGCGGTGATGATGGGCGGCGGCAATATCTTCCGCGGGCTGGCTGGGGCCCGACGGGGGATGAACCGGGTCACCGCCGACCTGATGGGGATGCTGGGAACCGTGATCAACGGACTCGCCCTCCGGGACGCCCTTGAGGCGCACGGCATGCCCACCCGGGTGCAGACCGCCATCGAGATGCACCAGGTGGCCGAGCCGTACATCCGGGGGCGGGCCATCCGCCATTTGGAGAAGGGGAGGGTGGTCGTCTTCTGCGCCGGCTCGGGCAACCCCTTCTTCACCACCGACACCCCCGCCGCCCTGCGGGCCGCCGAGATCGGTGCTGACGTGCTCATCAAGGCCACTCGGGTCGACGGGGTGTACAGCGCCGACCCCACCAAGGACGCCAACGCCGAGCGGTTCGAGACCATCTCCTACCTGGATGTCCTCAACCGCGGGCTGCAGGTGATGGACAACACGGCGATCACCCTCTGCATGGACAACCGCCTTCCCCTGCTGGTCCTCGATCTCTTCACCCCGGGCAACCTGGCCCGGGCGGTGAGCGGCGAGCGGGTCGGGACGCTGGTCACCGACCAGGATCATCTGGGTTGAGCGCCGACCTCCTGCGCTCGGCGGAGGAGCGGATGGCCAAGAGCCTGGACGCGCTGCAGCGCGAGCTGGCCTCGATCCGCACGGGACGAGCCTCACCGGCCCTGATCGAGCACGTCAAGGTGGACGCGTACGAGAGCCAGGTGCCCATCAATCAGGTGGCCAGCCTCTCGGCCCCCGAGCCACACATGATCCTGGTCCAGCCGTGGGACCGGCACCTCATCGCGGCCATCGAGCGGGCTCTGCAGCGCAGTGAGCTGGGCCTCAACCCCAGCAACGACGGCCAGGTGATCAGGGTACCCGTGCCCCCGCTCAACGAGGAGCGGCGCCGGGAGTTCGTGCGCCTCGTGAAGCAGCGCTCCGAGGAGGCCAAGGTGGCCATTCGCAACATCCGCCGCGACGACCTGGAGCGGCTGCGCAAGCTGGAACACGACGGGGAGATCTCCGAGGACCAGGCTCAGCGCGCCCACGGCGACCTGCAGCGGATCACGGACCGCCACGTGGAGCGGGTGGAGGAGATCGCCCGGCGGAAGGAAGTCGAGCTTCTCGAGGTGTGAGCGGGGATTCGGCCGGTGGCTGAGCGCGCGGCCTTGCCCGCCCACATCGGGATCATCATGGACGGCAACGGGCGCTGGGCTCGGCAGCGGGGCCGGCGGCGCACCGAGGGACATCGAGCTGGGATCAGGGCCATCCGGCGCGTCATGGAGGCCGCGGACCGGGCCGGGGTACATCACCTGACCCTCTACGCCTTCTCCACCGAGAACTGGTCCCGCCCACGGTACGAGGTGGCCACCCTGATGCGCCTCTTCGAGCAGACGCTCCAGGAGGAGGTGGACGAGCTCCACCAGAATGGGGTGCGGATCCGGGTCATCGGGCGCCGGGAGCGGCTCTCGGCGCGGCTCTGCCGACTGGTGGAGGAGGCCGAGGTGCGCACCCGGGAGAACACCAGGGGAGCCCTCAACGTCGCCATCAACTACGGCGGCCGGGCCGAGATCGTGGACGCCGTCCGCGCCCTCGCCCGGGAGGGACAGGACCTTCGCCAGCTGGACGAGGAGACCCTCGCCGCCCACCTCTACACCGCGGGACTGCCTGATCCCGACCTCATCATCCGCACCGCCGGCGAACTCCGGACCAGCAACTTCCTGATCTGGCAGGCGGCCTATGCCGAGCTGTACGTCACCCAGACCCTCTGGCCCGATTTCGGAGCCGCCGACCTGGAGGCGGCCCTCGCCGAATACGCCGTCAGGGTCCGCCGCTTCGGCGGAGTCCCGGAGCTCGGTTGAGGCTCTGGGTCCGGACCGCCAGCGGGACCGCTCTGCTGGCGGTGCTGGGCGTCGCCCTGGAGATGGGCCCGGGGTACCTGGCGGCGCTGGTGGTGCTGGTCGCGGCCCTCGGCCTTTTTGAGTACCGGCGGCTCTGGCGGGGAGCGGGGCTCCTGCCCAACCTGCTGGTCCTGGCCCCGCTGTCGGCGTTCTGGGTGCTCCGCTACGCCTACCCGACGGTGCCCGCGGCCAGCGTGGGCCTCACCGCCGGGGTGCTGGCGGGGCTGGCCCTGGCGCTGCTATCCCGACCCGAAAGCCGGCCGGTGGCGCGCTGGGCGGTGGCGCTGGGAGGTGCCGTTTGGATCGGCTACCTGGCCGGGTTCCTGCCCCTCCTGTACCGGAGCGCCCACTCCCGGGGGACGGAGATGGTCCTCCTGGCGGTGGGGGTGTCGGTGCTGGGGGACACCGGGGCGTACCTGGTGGGCTCCCGCCTGGGCCGCCATCCCTTCTTTCCCCGGATAAGCCCCTCCAAGACCTGGGAGGGCGCCGCCGCCGGCTTCCTCCTTCCCGCCCTGGCGGTGTCGGCGCTCCTGCCGCTGGCGCTCCCCGGGCTCTCCTGGGAGATCGCGGTGCTGGTCGCCGCCACCTGCTCCCTGGCGGCCATCGCCGGGGACCTGGCAGAGTCCCAGCTCAAGCGCGAGCTTGGCGTCAAGGACTCCGGAAGGCTGATTCCCGGGCACGGCGGCATACTGGACCGGGTGGACAGCCTGCTCTTCGTCGCTCCGGTGATGTACACGCTGCTGGTGGCGGCCGGTGCCCTCCGCTAGGCGGACCCGCGTCGTGGTGCTGGGGGCCACCGGGTCCATCGGCAGCCAGGCGCTGGAGGTCATCTCCCGCTACCGCGAGCAGTTCGAGCTGCTGGGGGCCGTGGCCGGGCATGGAACGCAGGCTCTCCAGGAGGCGCTGCGGCCGTTCCCGGGGGCGGCGCCCGTGGTGGTCGACCCTGACGGTCCGGTGCCGGCCGGAGTTCAGGTCGGCGGGGATGCCGCCTGCCAGCTGGTCGCCGACCCGAAGGCGGATGTGGTGCTGGTTGCCGGCGGTGGGGCGGCCGCCCTGCTCCCCACCCTGGCGGCCCTCGACCGCCCCTGCCGGCTCGCGATCGCCACCAAGGAGGTCCTGGTGATGGCCGGCGAGCTGGTCACCGCCGCCGCCCGCCGGTCAGGGGCGGAGATCGTGCCCGTGGATAGCGAGCACTCGGCCATCTGGCAGTGCCTGCGCGGGGAGGCGCCCCAGGACGTGGCGCGCCTCTGGCTCACGGCCAGCGGCGGCCCCTTCCGCACCGCTCCGCTGGCTGGGCTCGCAGACGCCACACCGGAGATGGCTCTGGCCCACCCCAATTGGAAGATGGGGCCAAAGGTGACCGTGGACAGCGCCACCATGATGAACAAGGGGCTGGAGGTGATCGAGGCCCATTTCCTCTTCTCGATCCCGTACAACAGGATCTCGGTGGTGATCCACCCCCAGAGCGCCGTCCACTCTGCCGTGGAGTTCTGTGACGGCACCATGGTGGCCCAGCTCGGGTTGGCCGACATGCGCGCCCCCATAGCCCTGGCCCTCTCCGGTGGCCGGCGGCTGCCCGGAGTCGTCCCCCCCCTGGATCTGGCCGCGGCGGGCAGGCTCGAGTTCGAGGAGCCGGACCCGAGCCGCTTCCCCGCCCTGGGGCTGGCCCGCGAGGCGGCGGTCCGGGGCGGGGGGGCACCTGCGGTGATGAACGCCGCCAACGAGGTGGCGGTGGCCGCCTTCCTTCGCGGTGGGCTGCGATTCGGGGAGGTGGTGGAGGTGGTATCGGAGGTGACCGGCTCGTACTCCGGCGCCCCCCCGAAGACCCTGGAGGAGGTCCTGGCGGCAGACGCCTTCGGGCGCAACATGGCCGCCGAGATGGTTGGCCAGCTGGACCGTCGGGCCGCCACGGGGGGTGGGCGCCCGTGACCGGGTTTGCCTTCACCTGGCAGAGCGTGGGCGGCATCGTGCTCATGCTCCTGGTCGTCATCTCCCTGCATGAGGCCGGCCACTTCGCCGTCGCCAAGTGGGCCGGGATCCAGGTGGACGAGTTCTCGATCGGCTTCGGGCCGAGACTGGCCAGCCGCACGCGCGGGGAGACCCGCTA
>JAJYXT010000093.1 GCA_021801645.1 bacterium | reverse complement strand
CCTCCTGGGCACTGCGCCCGGCGGCGATCAGCTCGCTGCGGCTGGCGATGTCGATGCCCATGAAGCAGGGGAAGCGGATCGGGGGGGAGGCCACCCGCATGTGCACCTCCCGGGCGCCGGCCCGGCGGAGCGCCTCCACGATCTGCCGGGAGGTGGATCCCCGGACGATGGAGTCGTCCACCAGCACCACCCGCTTGCCGGCGAGGACGTGGGGCATGGGGTTGAACTTGAGCCGGACCCCTGCCTCGCGCATCCCCTGCTGTGGCTGGATGAAGGTGCGGTTGATGTAGCGGGACTTGATCATCCCCTCGGCGAACGGGGTGTGGCTGGCCTCGGCGAACCCGATGGCCGCCGGGGTCCCCGAGTCCGGCACCGGGATCACGAGGTCGGCCTCGACCGGGGCCTCCTCGGCCAGCCGGCGCCCCATCGCCAGGCGTACCTCGTACAGGCTGCGGCCCTGGATCACCGAGTCCGGGCGGGCGAAGTAGATGTACTCAAAAGAGCAGGTGGCCTGGGTCCTCTCCTCGCCGAAGTGGGCGGAGTGCAGCCCGTGCTGGTCGATGGTGACGATCTCGCCGGGCTCCACCTCCCGGACCAGCCGGGCGCCCACCACATCCAGAGCGCAGGTCTCACTGGCGACGATGTAGCCGGAACCTCCGGGGGCGGCGACGTCGCCCAGCCGGCCGATGCAGAGCGGCCGGAGCCCCAGCTCGTCCCGCGCCGCCACCAGGGAGGTCCGGGTGAGGAAGCCGAGGGAGTAGGCTCCCACCACCCGGGGGAGGGCCCGCTGCAGCACCACCTCCAGCCGGTCACCGGGGGTGCGGGCCAGGAGTCCGGCTAGGACCTCGGTGTCGCTGGAGGTGTCGAACTGGTAGCCCTCCTCGAGCAGCGCCAGGCGCAGGGCCGCGGAGTTGGTTAGGTTGCCGTTGTGGGAGATCGCCATCGGTCCCAGCTGGCCGTGCTCGAAGGTGAGGGGCTGGGCGTTGCTCAGCTGGGAGGAGCCGGTGGTGGAGTAGCGGGTGTGGGCCAGTCCCAGGTCGCCGGTGAGCCGCTCCAGGTCCTGGGGGCCGAACACCTGGCCCACCAGCCCCATGTCCCGGCGCACCGAGAGGCGCTCCCCGTCCGAGACGCAGATTCCCGCGGACTCCTGCCCCCGGTGCTGGAGGGCGTAGATGCCGAGGTAGCAGAGCCGGGCCACGTCCTGGCCCGGGGCGAACACGCCGAAAACCCCGCAGGCCTCGTGCAGCTTGTCATCCAGAAAGGGGGACGGCGGCCGCTGACCGCAGGTGGCACTCAACCGTTGAAGCATACCGGCCGGAGCGCCGGAGACGGTCACAGGACCGGCCCCGCCATGGCGCCCGCGATCCCCTTTAGGCGGGCCTCCGCGGCGGCTGCCAGAGGGATCTGGGCGAGGCCGACGATCTCCACGGAGTCCCCCCCCACCTCCCCGACCCGGACGCAGGGAACCCCCAAGTGGGAGCAGACCTCCTCCGTCCGGACGCCGCCGCTCGGCTCCACGCTGAGCAGGTAGCGGCCGGAGCCCTCCCCGAACAGCAGGTCGAAGCCCCCGTCGGACGGGGTGGGCGCTTCTGCCAGCCGGACGACGGCGCCCAGGGAGCCCTCAACGCAGCATTCGGCCAACGCCACCGCCAGCCCTCCCAGGGAGCAGTCGTGGGCCGAACGGGCCACGCGCTCTGAGACCAGCTGGCGGACCGCCTCCGAGGCCCTCCGCTCCAGCTCCAGGTCCAGCTCAGGCGGGGGGCCGAGGACCGCTTCTCCCAGGAGGCGCTGGAGCTCCGAGCCCCCCAGCCCCGCCCCCTCCCCCCCGACCAGGTAGATGTGGTCACCTGGGGCGGCGAACCCGGGACCGGGGAGGCGTTGCACGTCGTCCACCTGCCCCACGACCCCCACCACCGGGGTGGGGGGGATGGAGGCGCCGGAGAGGTCGTTGTAGAGGCTCACGTTGCCGCTCACCACCGGGAGGGCCAGCTGTCGGCAGGCGTCGGCCAGCCCGGCCACCGCCTCCTCCAGCTGCCACATCACCTCCTCCCGGTCCGGGTCCCCGAAGTTGAGGCAGTTGGTGAGGGCGAGCGGGCGAGCACCCAGGCAGGCGAGATTGCGCACCGCCTCCGCCACCGCCAGCTGGGCGCCCCGGCGGGGATCCAGGAGAGAGCTGCGATGGGCACCGTCCACGGTGAGGGCGAGGCCGTCCGGCCGCCCCCGCAGCCGCACCACGGCGGCGTCCCGGCCGGGGAGGACCACCGTGTCGTCCCCCACCTGATGGTCATATTGGCGGTAGATCCAGCTGGTGTCCGCGCAGTTAGGGGAGGCCAGCAGGCGCAGCCACGCCTCCTCCAGCGTCCAGGGAACCTCCGCGGCGAGCGGGGGGGCACTCAGGTCGCGCGCCACCCCCTCTGGCCGGGCACTTCTCGGGCGGCGGGGCAGGAAGCCTTCCACCAGGATTTGGAGCGGCAGCCGGGCCACCATCTCGCCCCCCGAGCAGATCTGCAGCTCCTCAGGGGAGATCACCTCCCCGACCACGTCGGAGCGGAGCTCCCAGCGGTCGAAGACCGCCCGCACCTCCTCCACCCTTCCCCGCTCGACCACCAGCACCATCCGCTCCTGGGACTCGCTGAGCATCACCTCGTAGGGGGTCATCCCCAGCTCCCGGCGGGCCACCTGGTCCAGGTCGAGGCGGATCCCCACCCCACCCCGCCTCGCCATCTCGGCACAGCTGCTGGTGAGGCCGGCCGCGCCGCAGTCCTGGAGCCCCACCAGGGCGCTGCTGCCGGCCAGCTCCAGGCAGGCCTCCATGAGGCACTTCTCCAGGAAGGGGTTGCCGACCTGCACCGCCGGCCGGCGCTCCTCCGCGCCCTCGTCCAGCTGCACCGAGGCGAAGGTGGCGCCGTGGATGCCGTCCCGGCCGGTGTCCGCCCCCACCAGCAGCACCGGGTTGCCCACCCCCCGGGCCACCGCGTGGAGCAGCCGCGGCGCGGTCACCAGCCCGACGCACATGGCGTTCACCAGGCAGTTGCCCTGGTAGGCGGCATCGAAGTAGGTCTCCCCGCCCACGGTCGGCACGCCGATGCAGTTGCCGTAGTGGCCCACCCCCTCCACCACTTTGGCGAAGCGGTGCCGCTGGGCGGCGTCGGTGAGGTCGCCGAAGCGCAGCGCATCCAGGAGGGCGACCGGCCGCGCGCCCATGGCGAAGACGTCCCGCAGGATGCCCCCCACCCCGGTCGCCGCCCCCTGCACCGGCTCGATGGCGCTGGGATGGTTGTGGGATTCGATCTTGAAGCAGCAGAGCAGCCCCTCCCCGAGGTCCACCACCCCGGCGTTCTCGCCCGGGCCCACGACCACCTGCGGCCCCTTTGAGCTGAGCTGGGAGAGGAGGCGGCGGGAGGTCTTGTAGGAGCAGTGCTCCGACCAGAGCGCCCCCAGCATCCCCAGCTCCAGCTGGTTGGGCACCCGTCCCAGCTGGCGGACGGCGTGGTGGTACTCCTCCTCGGTCAGGGCCAACTCGCGGAGCTGGGCGGGGCTCGGGGTCGCCATGCCTGCGGTCAACTTGCCCCCACCAGGGCGAGAGCCGCCCGGAGGAGGTGGAGCCCGTCCTCGGACCCCAGGAGAGGCTCGCAGGCCCGCTCGGGGTGAGGCATCATCCCCAGGACGTTGCCCTCCCGGTTCATCACCCCGGCGATGTGCTGCAGAGAGCCGTTGGGGTTGTACTCGTCGCCCAGCTCCCCGGACGGTCCGCAGTAGCGCAGGGCCACCTGCCCGTGCGCCTCCAGCTCCAGGAGCTGCTCGGGGGGCGCGTAGTAGCGGCCCTCGCCGTGGGAGATGGGCATCGTGAGAATCCGCCCGGACTCCAGCCCGGAGAGGAAGGGTCCCCGGGTCGCCTCCACCCGGAGGTGGGTGGTCTGGCAGCGGAACTGCAGGCAGCTGTTGCGCAGCAGGGCCCCGGGGAGAAGCTGCGCCTCGCAGAGGATCTGGAAGCCGTTGCAGATCCCCAGCACCGGACCCCCCGCGAGGGCGTGCTCACGGACGGCGGCCATCAGGGGGGCGAAGCGGGCGATCGCCCCCGTCCGGAGGTAGTCCCCATGGGCGAACCCTCCGGGGAGGATCACCAGGTCCGCGCCCTTCAGCTCGCGCTCGGCGTGCCACAGCATCACCGGCTCGCCGCCGGCCAGCTCCACCCAGTGGGCGCAGTCCCGCTCCGACCAGGTCCCGGGGAAGACGGCGATCCCGCAGCGCCAGGTCACCTCAGCCGCCGGCCTCGGCCACCTGGAAGTGGAAGTCCTCGATCACCCCGTTGCAGAGCAGCCGGCGGCACATCTCCTCCACACGGGACTCCGCCCCCTGGCGGTCTTTGGCCGTGAGTGTTAGCTGGATGTGCTTGCCCACCCGTGTCCCCAGCACCTCGGGGTAGCCCAGGGCGTGCAACCCCTGGGTGACCGCCAGCCCCTGAGGGTCGTTGACCACCGGCTTCAAGGTCACCACGACCTCGGCTAGGAAGCGCTGCTGAGGGTCCGTGTCAGAACCTCCTGGTAACGGCGGCTGGTCTCCAAGATCAGCTCGGGGGGCAGGCGGGGACCGGGTGGCTGCCGGTTCCACCCGCTCGCCAAAAGCCAGTCGCGCACCGGCTGCTTGTCGAAGCCCGGGCTGGCCCCGGCCGAGCCCACCTCCCAGAGCCGGGAGGAGTCCGGGGTCAGGAGCTCGTCGATGAGGGTCAGCTGCCCGTCGATCCAGCCGAACTCGAACTTGGTGTCCACCAGGACAAAGCCGGCCCGGAGATAGCCCAGGGCCCCGGCTCGGTAGAGCCGGATGCTGGTCTCCTCCAGCTGGTCCGCTGTCTCCGGCCCCACCACCTCCCGCAGCTCAGCCCGGGAGATGTTCTGGTCGTGGCCGGAGTCGCTCTTGGTGGCGGGGGTGAAGCGCGGCCGGTCCAGCTCCGACCCGAAGGACAGCCGGGGGGGCAGCGGCTCACCGGCCAGCGTGCCCTGCGCCTGGTACTCCTCCCAGCCCGATCCCGCCAGCCGGCCCCGGACCACGCACTCCACGTCGATGCGCTCGGCGCGGCGCACCAGCATCGACCGCCCCGCCACCCGCTCCCAGAGCGGCGCGGGGAGGAGCCCGGGGTCGTCCGGGAGCAGGTGGTTGGGGACCAGCTCCGCCGTCCTCTGGAACCAGTGCCGGGCCAGGGCGGTGAGGAGCCGCCCCTTGCCCGGGATCAGGTCGGGAAGCACACAGTCGAAGGCGGAGACGCGGTCGGTGGCCACCATGAGGAGGCGGCCGTCCAGCTCGAATGTGTCCCTCACCTTCCCCCGGCGGAAGAGTGGCAGCCCCTCCAGCTCCACCGCGCCCACGGCCTCCTCGGTCACCGGGCGGCCCCCCCGCTGCCGCCGTCCGGGCCGGCCAGCAGGTCCACGGCGGCCGCGGCCTCCTCCAGGTCGGCCCCGATGTCCAGCGCCTCCTCGAGCTCAGCTGGGGAGAGCGCTGACATGAGCTGCGGGCTCCCCAGGCAGCTGGCCCGGAAATCACCCCCCGGTTGGTCGGCGCTGGCCGCCAGCTGCTGGACCAGCCGGTAGGCGCGGTCCCGCTCCATGCCCGCGGCCACCAGGCGCAGCAGCACCCGCTGGCTGCGCGCCACCCCGCCGCGCCGTGAGAGGTTCTCTGCCATGGCCGCCTCATCCACCTCCATCCCCCCCACCACGCGGTGGAGGGTGCGGAGCATGTGGGAGAGGGCCATGGTGGCGTCAGGCAGCGCCACCCGTTCCACCGAGGAGTGGGAGATGTCGCGCTCGTGCCAGAGGCTGACATCCTCCAGCCCGGCCACCGCCAGCCCGCGCAGGAGCCGGCTCAGGCCGCAGACCTGCTCCAGGCTGACCGGGTTGCGCTTGTGGGGCATCGCCGAGGACCCCTTCTGCCGCTCCCCGAACGGCTCCCTGACCTCTCCCACCTCGGTGCGCTGCAGGTGGCGGAGGGTGGTCGCCAGCCGCTCGCAGCTGGCACCGGCCAGCGCCAGGGAGCAGAGGAACGCGGCGTGGCGGTCCCGGGCCACCACCTGGGTCGTGATGGCGGCGGGCTCCAGCCCGAGGCGGGAGAGGGCGTCCCGCTCGATCTCCCGGGAGACGGTGCCATGGGTGCCCACGGTCCCGGAGATCTTGCCCACCACCACCTCCGCCTCCGCTCGGCGGAGGCGCCGCCCGGCCCTCCCCAGCTCGTCCAGGTGGTTGGCCAGGACGAACCCGAAGGTGACCGGCTCGGCGTGCATCCCATGGGTCCTCCCGATCATCGGGGTGCGCCGGTGCCGCCGGGCGGCCCCCCGAAGTGCCTCGAGCAGCCGCTCCAGGTCCTGGAGGACGATCGAGCTGGCCTCCCGCAGCTGGAGAGCCAGTGCTGAGTCGACCACGTCCTGGCTGGTCAGGCCGAAGTGCAAGCGGCGGGCCAGCGGTCCCACCTGCTCCTGGACCGCCGAGACAAAGGCGGCCAGGTCATGACCCTGCTCCTGCTCCAGCTCGCGCACCCGGGAGAGCTCCGGTGGGGTGGCACCCTCGATCGCCGCCAGCTCGTCCGCGGGCAGACGGCCAGCGGCGCCCAGCGCCTGGGCCACGGCCACCTCAACCTGAAGCCACAGCCGGATGCGGTTCTCGTCCGACCAGACCGCTCTCAGCTCCGGAGGGGCGTAGCGGTCGATCAAGCCGTGGGGCGGGGCGGCGAAACCGGCGACAACTCCAGGCAGTATAAGGGGGTGGCGGATATGGAGCCCCTCGGCGTGGAGGGCCGGAGACCGCAGCTGCGGGTGAGGATGCAAGTGCCGGGCGTAACCAGCCTCAGAAGGGCCGCGTTCAGGTGTACGGCCGAAGGCTTCTGGCAATGACCTCGGGACTCGAGGAGGAGGAGCGGCTGGTCGCCAGAGCCAAGGAGGACCCGGAGTGCTTCGGTGCGCTGTACGACCGCTACTTTCCCCAGATCTACCGCTACGTCGCCTCCCGCGTGCGCAGCCGGGAGGTGGCCGAGGACATCACCAGCGAGGTCTTCTTCAAGGCCCTTCGGGGGCTGGCCCGCTACCAGAGCACCGGCCATCCCTTCTCCTCCTGGCTCTACCAGATCGCGGTCAACGCCATCACCGATCACTACCGCTCGCAGCGGCACCCCGAGGACAGTCTCGATGAGGTGCCGGACCCGGTGGACGGCGCCCCCGCCGTCGACGAGGAGGTGGCCCTCCGGCTCTCCGTCCAGGAGGTCTGGACGGAGATCGCGGAGCTGCCGGAGCAGCAGCGCATAGCCATGACCCTGAAGTACGGGGAGGACCTCAAGCTGGCCGAGATCGGCCAGATCATGGGCAAGTCGGAGGGGGCGGTGAAGCTGCTGGTGTTCCGTGGCACCGCCACCCTGCGCCAGCGGCTGCTCGCCGGAAGGGCGACGGCCCAGAGCCCGGAGGGCGCCGATGGCTGAGCGCTTCTGGCGGCGCCGGCGCCGGGTCGAGGATGAGCTGGCCGCGGTCTTCCCCGAGAGCCAGGACCCGGACGGGCGGCTCCTGGCCACCGCGCGCGAGCTGCGCCAGCTGCTGACCAGCGTCGAGATCGGTGAGGCGGAACCCCACTATCGTGACCACCTCAGGGCCAGCCTTCTGGCGGAGCACCGGGCCAGGAGCTCGGCGCGGACGCCCCGGCGCCACCGGGTCGGCTCTCTCTTCGGGGTGGGCCTGGGCCTTGCCGGCCTGGCCATGCTCGGGGTGGTGCTGATCTCGGTGCTGGTGCTCCCCTCCGGCCCGCGACAGGTGGTGGTTCAGGCATCGGTCCAGAACAATCCGCGGGTGGCCGTCAACCAGGCCATAGACCTCAGCTTCAACCAGCCGATGGTCGAGTCCAGCGTGGACCAGGGCCTGCGAATCCAGCCCGCCCTGACCGTCTCCACCGCCTGGCAGGGCGCCACCCGTCTGTCCATCCGGCCCCGCCACCAGCTGGTCCCCAACGTCGCCTACGAGGTCACCATCAGCCGCAAGGCCGCCCGGGCGCAGGACGGAGCCACCCCCCTCTCCAACATCGTCATCCCCTTCGGGACCGCCCCGCTGTCCGCCACCGCCGTCGGTTACCCGCCCTCCCTGGTGGCGGTGTCCCAGGTGGCCACCGTTCAGCAGCCGACCGCCCTCCAGTACGCCCCGGACGGGCAGCTGCTGGTCCTCGCCGCAAGCGCCCTTACCCCGGGGGCGGCCTCCCCGGCCTCGGTGCCCGGGGCCGCCGGCGTCTACTCCCTCAGCAGCCCGGCAGCCCTCCTGGCCCCGGGCGCGGCGGCACCCCAGCCGTCTCCGGACAGCCAGCAGCTGGCCTACTGGTCCGCGGCCGGGTCGTCCACCGAGCTGGAGGTGGTACCCCTGGGTGGCGGGGGCCAGCCTCAGGTGGTGGCCTCCAGCCCCGACTCCGACCCCGTGGCGAGCTGGGTAAATGACAGCACCCTCCTCTACAGCGGCGGCCAGGGGCTCCTGGAGGCCAACCTGGACGGTCAGGTGACCGCGGTGTACCCCTTCGTGAAGCTCGGACCCTCGGGGTTCTTCGAGGCGGCCCCCGGCCTGACGGCGCTGTACGCCCAGCCCGGGGGCATCCCCACCGTCTACGACCTGGGCACCGGCTCGTCCCTGCAGCTGACCGGGATCCAGGGAGTGCCCGTCTTCTCGCCGGACGGCGCGCAGCTCGCCTATGTGGCGCTCTCGGGCGGGCGGGAGAGCGTGGTGGTGGCCTCCAGCACCGGAGGTGCCCCCCGCGCGGTGGTGGTGGCACCAGCCGGCGTCGCCCTCACCCAGCTCGCCTTCAGCCCCGGGGGGCAATACATCGCCTACGTGGCCACCACCCCGGGGGTGGGCTCCCAGCTGGGAGCGCTCGCCCTGGCCACCGGGGCGAGCCATCTGATCAGCAGCCTCTCGGGGGTCAGCCTCCCAGCCTGGTCGCCCGAGGGGACGGCCATCTCCCTGGTACAGACCACAGGCGGCGGCTCCCAGGTCCTGACCTTCCAGCTCTCCGCCCCACCCGGGGCGGGCGCCGCCGGCGCCGGCGCCGCCGCCTCCGCCCTGGACACCGCCAGCACCCTGGCTCAGCTCCAGGTCAGCGGAGGCCAGGGTGCCCTCACGGCCATCCAGGGGTTGCTGGCGCCGGGGGCCGCGATACCCACCTCCTCGCTCCTGCCCGGCCACTTCGACCGCTTCTACGCCATCTCCAGCACCGCCAGCTCGTCCGGACCGAACGCCTACCAGGTCCAGCTCGAGCTGCTCCGCGACCCCACCGGTGGCCTCCCCGCCCAGTATCTGGACGAGACCGCCACGGTGAGCGTTGCCGGGACCACCGGTGAGCTGACGGCGCTCACCCTCGGCCAGCTCACCGCCCTACCCCCAGGGCCGATGGTCATCTCCGCCACCACCAGCAGCACCGCCCCGGGGTCGGTGACCTTCGTCCTCCAGTTCGACGCCGACCTGGACCCCGCCACCGTGGGAGCCCAGTCGGTGCAGCTGACCCAGTCGGGGACCCAGGTCTCCGGGGTGCGGGTGAGCTACCAGGCGAGCTCCCGGCAGATGGTGATCACCGCCACCGGCCTGGGGTCCGGCCCGCTGGTCCTGACCGTGGGGGCGCCCCTGGCGGACGTGGACCACACCCTGATCTCGCCGCCATACGAGCTCAGCCTCCCGGCCCTGCCCACCTCGGCCCCCACAGCCGGCTGACCTCGGGGCTCAGGCCCCCCCGGCGGCGGCCACCGCGGCCGCGATCGCCGCCACCCGCCTGCGGTCGGTGGCGAAGCCACGCATCGCCTCCTCCTGGGTGGAGCGCCAGTCGCGCGCACGGTCGAGGAGCTCCGGGTGGGTGGGTATGAACTCGGTCGTGAGCCGGCCGGCCAGGAAGTCCGGGTCGGCGAGCAGGACGGCGTGGTAGGGGATGTTGGTGGTGATCCCCCCGATCCAGTACTCGTGGAGCGCCCTTCGGGCGCGGGCGGCGGCCTGGTCCCGGGTCTCGCCGTGGACCACCATCTTGGCCACCATGGGGTCGTAGAACGGGCTGACCACTCCGGGGCCGGAGAGGGAGCTGTCCACCCGCACCCCGGGGCCGGACGGCTCGTGGTACCAGGTGACCCGTCCCGGGGTGGGCACGAAGTCCTGCCAGGGGTCCTCGGCGTTGATCCGGCACTCGATCGACCACCCCGTCCAGGTCACCTCCTCCTGGCGCAGCGGCAGCCGCTCCCCGAGGGCGATGCGCAGCTGGGCCACCACGAGGTCCAGACCGGTGGTCAGCTCGGTCACCGGGTGCTCCACCTGCAACCGGGTGTTCATCTCCAGGAAGTAGAAGGAGCCCCGGGACTCGATGAACTCCACGGTGCCGGCGTTGCGGTAGCCCACCGCCTCGGCGGCCCGGACCGCGGCCTCCCCCATCCGCTGCCGCATCTCCGGGGAGATGGCGGTCGAGGGACACTCCTCCAGCAGCTTCTGGTGGCG
>JAJYXT010000088.1 GCA_021801645.1 bacterium | reverse complement strand
AGTCCGGATGTCAGGGCCGGCAGCCCACTGCTCCTAGAGGCGCTGGAGTTCATCGGTCACCCCGCGATCCGCTCCCGGGGGACCGTGGGGGGCAGCCTTTGCCACGCCGACCCCGCCGCCGAGCTCCCGGCTGTGGCATTGGTCCTGGGGGCGGAGCTGACGGCAAGGAGCCTTCGGCGGGGCGAGCGGACCATGGCGGCGCAGGACTTCTTCCTCGGCCCCTTCACCACCGCCCTGGAGTTCGACGAGGTGGTGACCGGGGTGAGGCTCCCGGCCCCGCCGCAACCCCGGGGAAGCTGCTTTCTGGAGGTCAGCCGCCGGCCGGGCGACTTCGCCATGGTGGGCGTCGCCGCCTCCGTAGTCCGGAACGGCGACCGGGTTTCCGACCTCCGCCTGGCGCTCAGCGGAGTCGGAGACCGACCACGCCTCTTCACCCTGGACGAGCTTGGGCTGGACGCCCAGGCCGCACCGGAGAGCCTCTTCAAAGTGGCGCGAAGAAGTGTCGCCTCGCGGCTCCGCCCCCCCGAGGATCTGCATGCCTCGGCTGCCTACCGGGGGCACCTGGCGACCGTGTTGACCGAGCGAGCGCTCAGGACAGCGTTCGATAAGGCACCGACCCAGGGAGGGATGGCCGGTGCCTGAGAGCGACCTTCGACCCCAAGGCTCCCTGACGATCCGGCTCCAGGTGAACGGCGAGGAGAGGGAAGGGGCGGCGGAGGGGCGCACCACCCTGGCCGACTTCCTGCGCGACCAGCTGGGCCTGACTGGGACCCACCTGGGGTGTGAGCACGGGGTCTGCGGCGCCTGCACTGTGCTGCTGGATTCACTCCCCACCCGCTCCTGCCTGGTCCTGGCCGCCTCCGCCGACGGCAGCCACGTCGAGACGGTGGAGGGTCTGGCGGGGAACGGCCAGCTTTCCCGGCTCCAGCGGGCGATGTGGGATAGCCACAGCTTCCAGTGCGGCTTCTGCACCCCGGGCTTCCTGATCCAGGCCGCCGCCCTGCTGGCCGAGAATCCTAGCCCCACCGAGGCCGAGGTGCGCCACGCGCTCTCCGGCAACCTGTGCCGCTGCACGGGGTACGAGAGCATCGTCCGCGGCGTGATGGCCGCCGCTGCGGGCCCCGAGCCCGCGGGAGTTGAGCCCACGTGAAGGCGCGGGTTCCCGCCGAGCGCTACACCGGCGCCTCGGTGCGGAGGGTGGAGGACGAGCGTCTCCTGACCGGGAGGGGCAGCTTCGTGGCCGATGCCCAACTGCCGGGGATGCTGCACGCCGCCTTCTGCCGCAGTCCGCTCCCCCACGCCCGGATCTTGGCAGTGAACACCGAGGCCGCCCGTCTGGCCCCGGGGGTGGTGGCCGTCTTCGACGGCGCCCAGATGGCGCAGATGGCCTCGCCTGTGGCCGACGCGGGCGATTCACCGCGATCGGGTGGCCCGGTGTCGTTCGGCATCCTGGCGGTGGACAAGGCCCGGCTGGTCGGGGACCCGGTGGCGCTGGTGGTGGCCCAGAGCCGAGCTCTGGCCGAGGACGCCTGCGAGCTCATCCAGGTCGAGTACGAGGAGCTGGCCCCGGTGGTCACGGTGGAGCAGGCGCTCGACCCCAGCCTGCCCGCGATCTTCGAGGAGCTGGGCGGCAACCGGCTCTTCGGCCCGGAGACCAGGGTCTTCGGGGATGTCGAAGGGGCCTTCGCCAGGGCGGACCGCGTGGTGCGCGCCTCCATCCGTCAGCACCGCCACCAGAACGTACCCATGGAGGGGCGGGCCATCCTCGCCAACTTCGATGCCGCCTCCGGCCAGCTGCTCGTGCGGGCCGCCACCCAGGGGGTCAACACCACTCGCCAGATGCTGGCCGAGCAGTTGCGGATGCCGCTGGACCGGGTCCGGGTGGTGGCCGAGGACGTGGGCGGTTCCTTCGGTCTCAAATTCGGCGCCAGCCGCGAGGAGGTTGCCTGCTGCGCCGCCAGCCGGGAGCTGGGGTGTCCGGTGCGCTGGATCGAGGACCGCTGGGAGAACCTCACGGTGTCGGGGCAGGCGCGGGAGGAGAGTTTCGAGGTCGAGGCGGCGGTGACGGCAGCTGGCCGGATACTGGCGCTCAAGGTCGAGATGGTCATCGACAGCGGCGCCTACCCGGGCTTCGCGCCGGGGGTCGTCGACATCGTCCGGGAGATGATCCCCGGACCGTACCGGTTGGAGGCGCTCTCCTTCACCGGCTCCGGGGTGGTCACCAACAAAGCCAGCTATGTGGCCTACCGGGGGCCGTGGGCGGCGGAGACCTTCGTGCGTGAGCGGATGATCGACTTGGTGGCCCAGGAGCTGGGGATCAGCGCGCCGGAGGTGAGGCTCCGCAATCTCGCCGTCCGGGATGAGCTTCCCCTGCGGATGGTGACCGGGCCCAGCCTCGCGGGGATAACCTCTCGGGAGTCCCTCCTTCGAGCCGTCGAGATCGTGGATCTCACCGGGTTCCGGGAGGAGCAGCTCCGGCTGCGGGAGGAGGGGCGGTACCTTGGAATCGGTTTCGCCACCTACATCGAGCCCGCTCCCGGTCCCCGCCGGGACGGGGGTGAGGAGAGCACCGAGCAGGTTCGGGTGGAGCTCGACCAGGACGGGTCACTTTTGGTGCACACCGCCCAGATGCCGCACGGCCAAGGCCATCGGACCACCCTGGCCCAGGTGGCGGCCGACGAGTTCGGGGCGCGGCTGGAGCAGGTCCAGGTCATGGTCGGGGACACCCAGCGGACACCGACGGGATTCGGGACCGGTGGGAGCCGCTTCGCGGCCATGGCCGGGGGGGCGGCCCTCCACGGCGCCCGCCGCCTGCGGGGCAAGGTCCTGGAGGCGGCGGCCCAGATCCTGGACCTGGCTCCCACTGAGCTGGACATCTCCGGCGGCGAGCTGGTCGGCCCCGGCGTCCCCGGGGGGCGGCTGCCCCTGGCCGAGCTGGTCGGACGGATCGACCTGGCGGCCCGATCCGGGCGGCTTCCGCCGGGGACGGACGCGGATCTCACCGCAACCGCTGACTTCGACGGGGGGCAGAGCGGTTGGTCCGGGGGAACCCACGGCTGCGTGGTCGAGGTCGACGCGGCTACCGGGCTGGTGCGCATCCTCCGCTACCTGGTGGTGGAGGACTGCGGGGACATGATCAACCCCGCCGTCGTGGACGGGCAGATCCGTGGTGGCGTTGCCCAGGGGGTCGGCGCGGTGCTGCTGGAGCGCTCTGCATATGACCCGGAGGGGCAGTACCTCTCCGCCACCCTCATGGACTACCTGCTGCCGACGGCCCTGGATGTGCCCAACATTGAGATCGAGCACCTCAGCCCGGTGCGCCTCGATCCGGACGTCAACTTCCGAGGAGTGGGGGAGGGCGGGATGATCGCCGCCCCACCCACCATCTGCAATGCCATCGCCGACGCCCTCTCCCCATTCGGCCCCAGGGTGCTTGAGCAGCACCTTCCCCCGACGCGGATCCTGGAGTTGATCGGGGCCCTGCCCGACTGATCTTGCCCCGACCCCGAGCGTCCTTTGCGGGCGACCACGGCCGCACTGCGGCCCCACCGGTCCGGCCTGGGGGTGCGTTTGGGTGGTGATGCCCATTTGGGAAGGCTCAATTTAGGTCTGCGACATGAGGTGCGGGCGCGTCCGCGGCCCTAGGCTTGGCCTAGGTCGCCCCGGAGCAGCGGAAGGAGGTCAGCGCATGTACCTGCCCGCCCCGTCGTTCGTGAATTCCGGCGACAACTCCTGGCAGTTGACTGCGGCCACCCTGGTCGGCCTCCAGTCGATCCCCGGTCTGGCCATCCTGTACGGCGGGCTGGTGAAGCGCAAATGGGCGGTCAGCTCGGCGCTGTTCGCGATCTATGCCTTCGCTGCGGTTCTGGTGGTCTGGGTCCTGGGGGGATTCACGGCTGCCTTCGGCCATCCGCTCCTCGGGTCGGTGGTCGGCATTCCCCAGCCGGTGCTGGGCGCGCTCAGCGAGGAGCGGAGGGCCTCGATCCCGCTGCTGGTGGGCCTGATGCCCAAGTTCGCCTTCCCGGAGGCGACCCTCATTTACTTCCAGTTTGTCTTTGCCGCCATCGCCCCGGTGATCCTGGCGGGCGCTGTGTTCGGACGGATGAACCTCCGCGCCTGGATGCTCTTCGTCCCCCTCTGGTCGCTTGCCGTCTACAGCGTCAACGCCTTCATGATCTGGGGCGGTGGCTGGCTGTCCCAGTTGGGAGTCGTGGACTACAGTGGCGGCTACGTGATCCATGTGGCGGCCGGTATCTCCGGTTTCGTCGCCGCCCTGGTGGTCGGGCCCCGGACCGACCAGGACCAGCGTGACTTCAAGCCCAACAACATGCTGCTGGCAATCGCCGGGGCCGGGATCCTCTGGCTGGGATGGAACGGCTTCAACGGAGGAGACCCCTACTTCGCCGGCTCGGACGCCGCCGCCGCGGTCCTCAACACCAACCTGGCGACCGCGGTCGCCCTGCTGGCGTGGTTCTTCCTCGACCTCAACTTCAACCGCAAGCTCTCGGTGGCTGGGGCCATCAACGGCATGATCTGCGGCCTGGTGGCGATCACCCCGGCCGCGGGGTATGTGGACGGCCTGGGGGCACTGCTGGTCGGACTTCTCGGGGCGGCCATCCCCTGGTACACCATGAACCGGCTCTCCGGCCGCCTCCCCTTCCGCCGCGTCGACGACACCCTGGGAGTCGTGCACACCCACTTCCTGGCCGGGGCGGTGGGGGGGATCATGGTGGGGCTGGTGGCGAACCCGGCCATGGTCGTTTATCCCGGACTGGGGTCCGCCAAAGGTGTCGCGGTGGCCGGCCTCCTGTACGGAAACCCGGGCCAGCTTCCGGTGCAGCTCCTGGGGCTTCTGGTGGTGAGCGCCTACTCAGGTGCCATGACCGTTGGGATCCTCAAGCTGGTAAGTCTCTTCGTGCCGCTGCGGCTGGCTGGTCCGGCGCTCGAGGTAGGCGACCGGTTTCTCTTCAACGAGGAGGTCTTCGAACTTCACCACCCCGTCCCGGTCCCCGAGGCGATCGAGGTGCCCGGGTCGCCGGTTCCCGATTCCCAGCGTGCTCCGGTGCCGGGCTGACGGCGCCAACGGGCTGCTACCCTCGCCGGTGTGAGCCACTGGCCGCTGTTCGACCTCCGTCTCACCACGGAGCGGCTGGTGCTCCGACTGCCTGATTCCGCGCTGCTGGAGGAGATGGTGGACCTGGTGGGCGATGGCATCCACCCGGAGGAGGTGATGCCTTTCGGGGTGCCCTGGACCGATCGCCCATCCCCCCAGCGGGAGCGGGAGGCGGTGCGGCACGTCCTGCGCTCCAGCGCCGACTGGACTCCCACCTCCTGGTGGTACGTGGCGGTGGCCACGCTGGACGGCCAGGTGGTGGGAACCCAGGACCTCAGGGGGGTGGACTTCGCCGCCGGCCGCAGGGTGAGCACGGGTTCGTGGCTGGGCCGCGGCTACCAGGGTCGGGGGCTGGGGCAGGAGATGCGGGCAGCGGTCCTGGAGCTGGCCTTCACCCACCTCGGAGCGCTGGAGGCCCACAGCTCGGCGTTCCACGACAACGCCACCTCACTGGGCGTCTCGCGCCGGCTGGGCTATGAGCCCAACGGGAGCTGGCTCGCGCCGCGGCGGGGAAGGCCCGACCGGATGGAAGGCCTCCGCCTTACCCGGGAGCGGTGGGAGCGGTACCGTCGCCACCAGATCCTGGTGACCGGAGTGGAAGGCTGTCTCGAGCTGTTCGGGGTGGGGGCGCTTGGATCCGATCAGCCGCCGGTGTAGGCCTTTTCGTCCACGGCCCGGGCCAGAATGGCTCTCTCCGCCTCCTCCAGGGCGTCCTGGTAGATGCGCCGGAGGTCGGGGGCCAGGTCCTCCCGGGCCAGCTGCTTCCTCACCTCGGAGACCAGCAGGGGGTCGGCGGGCAGGGCCGGCATGAACCAGTAGGCAAAGTCCCTGGTGTACTCCGACCCCCGATGCCGCAGCAGCCGGTCGATGGCCGCGAAGAAGCGCGGCACGAACGGCAGGAGGAGGTCCGGACGCCGCACCCCGGCGAAGCTCCGGCCCACCCAGATCGTCTCCTCGACGTTCGCCGAGTCCTCCTCCGTGAGGTGGCGGAACACCGCCTCCTTGGCCTCAGAGTTGGGTATGGCGGCCCTGGCCGCCAGCGCCCTCACCTGGCCGGTGGCGGTTGAATCGGCCCGCTGCATCCGGTCCACGTCCTTCTCCCCCAGGAGCCCACGGGCCGCCAGGGCGGTCACCAGCCGCCAGCGCATCTCCAGATCCAGCACCGCCCCGGGGGGCAGGCCGTCCCCGTGGAGCATCGACTCGACCCGGGCCAGCTGGGCAGGGGTGGTGGCTGAGACCAAGAGAGCGCGCAGCCAGGTGAGCTGGTCCAGTCCCCCCGGCTCGGTACGCTCCAGCGCCTGGGCGGCGGCGTCCGCCAGGCTGGCCTCCATCTCGTCCCCGTGAGCCGAGGCCCCGAAGTTGGCGATCGCCTGGCGCGCCTGGCCGAGGGCCACCGGCACCAGTGACTGGTCGGTCTCGTCGGGTAGGTTCCTGGCCACGGTGGCCACGTAGCGACTGGTTGGCAGCTCCGCGTCTCGCACCATGTCCCACAGGAGATCCCAGATCACCGCCCGGGCCAGGGCATCCGATACCCTCGCCAGGCTGGCCTCCACGGTCCGCAGCGAGACCGGGTCCAGGCGGACCTTGGCGTAGGTGACGGACTCGTCGTTGGGTAGGAGGAGGGGAGGGCGCAGCTTTCCCCGGATTCCCGGGATCTCAGTTCGGGCCCCTTCCAGCTCCGCCTCGTGGCGCTGCTCCAGGACCAGCTTCCGGTCGCGCCACCGGAACTCGCCGACCCCTAGGCGGTGGGGGCGGATGGTGGGCTGCGCGGGGGGCGCGGTCTGCAGCAGCGCAGCCCCTTGCACCAGCGGCCCCTCCGACCCTCTGACCTCCTCCACCTCCACGCGGATGGTGTTCAGCCCCGTCGTCTCCAACCAGGCCCGGCTCCACCCCTCCACGTCCCGCCCGGAGGTCTTCTCCAGGGCCCCGATCAGGTCGTGCAAGGTGGCATTTCCCTCACTGTGGGCTTCGAGGTGGTCGTGGATGGCCGCGAAAAATGCCTCCTCCCCGACCCAGGTGGCCAGCTGGCGGATGACGGCCGCTCCCTTCTGATAGGTGATGCGGTCGAAATTGAGATGGACCGCCTCGGAGTCCGGAACCTCGGTCACCACCGGGTGGGAGGTGGAGTGCTGGTCCTCCTCCACGGCCAGCTGCTTGAAGTAGGTGGCCCAGAAGGTCCAGGAGTCCTCGAAGCGGGTCGCCCCGTCGGCGGACACCGCGGACATGAAGGTGGCGAAGCTCTCGTTGAGCCACAGGTCATCCCACCAGCGGAAGGTGACCAGGTCACCGAACCACATGTGGGCCATCTCATGGAGGATCACCTCCGCCCTCTGGGAGCTCTCCCGCGCCGAGGGCCGTCCCCGGTAGATCATCCGGTCGGTGATGGTGACGCAGCCGGGAGACTCCATCGCCCCGTTGACCTTCTCCAGGCAGAAGACCTGGTCGTACTTGCGGTAGGGGTAGGGGACGCCGAAGCGCTCTTGGTAGAAGTCGAGTCCCTGACGGGTCACCTCGAAGATCTCCTCGGCCGCCTTCTCAAGGTCCTGCCCAAGGGACAGGGGGGAGAAGAGCCCCAGGGGGATCTGGCCGTGCTGGGACCTGATGGCGTGCAGCCTTCCGGCGGCTATCCCCAGCACATATGGTGAGAGCCGGCGCGTCTCGCCGAACTCCCACCATCTGGCCCCCTCGTCGTCCGAGGCCTTCCCGGCCCGGCCTGGCTCGGCGGACACCACCGTCCAGTCCTGGGGCACCCGCACGGCGATCTCGAAGACCCCCTTGATATCCGGCTGGTCGAAGCAGGGGAAGACCCGGTGGGCGTCGGCGGGCTCGAGATCGGTGTACACGTACGCCTCGGAGTCCGCGGGGTCCACGGCGAGGTGGATCCCCAGACCCGTCCGGTGGTAGCTGGAGGTGCCCCACACCTCCACCCGGTTGCGCTCCGCCAGCGGGGGCAGCTGGATGCGCTGCTCGCGCCAGGCCTCCCGCGAGAGCTCCTCCCCCTGCCAGGTAATCCCGGTGATCTGGTCCACCTGGGCGTCCAGGAAGGTCGTGGCCCCGGCCTCGCCAGCGAACTCCAGCTCCACCCGGTAGCCATAGCGATCTCGCCCGAGGGCCAGGTCGAGCTGCAGCCGGTAATGGCAGTCGGAGATCAGAGCAGCCCGGGCCTCCGCCTCCCCCTTGGTGAGCGAGACATTGTGAGTCGGCATTCCGCCATTCTAGGCAGAGGCGTGGTGCTCACCCGTGGCCCCGCGGGCTAGCTCTCGGGCGGGCGGCTCAGATCGAAGGTGACGTCGGCCACCGCGAAGTCGGCGCGGCCCAAAAGGGCCGACTTGATGTGGAAGGCCCGGTGGTTGTGGAGTATCTGGTTCCACCAGTGGCGCGCGACCAGCTCGGGGAGCACCACCGTGCAGAGGGTGTCGCGGTTCTTCTCCCCGAAACCCTGGAGATAGCGGAGCACCGGCTGCACCACGGTCCGGAAGGGGGAGAGGACCAGAATCAGTTTGGGACGGGGCAGCGGTGTGGAGGACTCCAGGTGGGAGTCCACCCAAGCGTCCCACTGCGCCACCAGCTCCCGGGCCTCATCGCTGGGCTCCATCCCCAGGTCGTCGCGCCGCTGGGTGCCGTCAGCACGGGGCACATCCTGGGGCTGACCGGTGGCCACATGGACTGCGATGACCTCGTCGGCGATGTGCTGGGCATAGTTGAGCGCCCGCTGCGCCAGTATGTCGAGACCGGCAACCGGCACCACCGCCACCCGCCGGGCCCCCGGCCTCAGGGCGTCTTCGGCTGAGTCCTGGCCCGGGTGACCCGGGAAGCTGGCCGCCACCACCCCCGGCCGGCGCAGCAGCGCGAACTTGAGGCGGAGGGCGGATGGACGCCTCAGGAGGTCGAGTATCCCCGAGCTGGTGACGCTCTCGGGCACCATCACCGTGACGAGATGGTCCGGCAGGGACGGAGCCAGCTCGGTGAGGTAGGAGAGGACCGACCGGTTGGAGCCCGGGCGCGATACCACCTCGTACTCCGCCGTGGGACGCACCTTTGCCTGGTCGTGGAGATAGGCTCGGAGCTGGGATTCGAAGTCCGGACCCTCCGACATAGCCAGGGCGATGAGCCGAGGTCCGAGCGCCAGCGCGTACTTGAGGGCTCGGCGCGTTGGCCCGTCCAGCTGCCGAACCGGCACCAGGGTCCGGTCGGGCCGGAGACGCGCGCGGTCCGCAGCGACCGGCCCCAGCTCGGATCGTACCCGGAGATAGTGCCGGCTGACATACCAGAAGTACGCCACCACCAAGGGCACGATGATCAGTACCACCCATGCCCCCAGGCGGAACTTGACCACCAGGACGATGAGGTCCACCAGCAGGGTGGCGGCGGCACCGACGGCGTTGATGGCGACGTTGCGCCGCCAGTGCCCCTGGCGGCGCCGGAGGCCGTAGCGGACCAGCGCCGTCTGGGCCAGGGTGAAGGCGGTGAAGACTCCGATCGCGTAGAGGTTGATCAGGTGGTCGGTGTTGGCGGCGAAGGCCACGATCACCGCCACCGAGACGGCGGTGAGCACCAGGATGGCCGCCGAGTACACCAGCCGGTCCCCGTAGGCGCCGAAGCGGTGGGGAAGGCGGTCGTCCCGGGCCAGGAAGGCACAGAGCCGGGGGAAGCCGTTGAAGCTGGCGTTGGCGGCCAGCACCAGCACCAGCATGGTGGAGAACTGGATCACGTAGAAGAAGAACCGGCCCGGGCCGGTGAAGACGTCCTGAGCGATCTGGGCCAGGACTGTGGGGCTGCCACCCGGCTTAGGAGCAGCTCCGAAGATGAGGTCCAGGAGGGTGACCCCGAGGAAGAGGATCACCAGCAGCAGCCCCAGCAATGAGAGGGTGCGGGCGGCGTTCCGGCCCTGTGGCTCGCGGAAGCTCCGGACGCTGTTGGATACCGCCTCGATGCCGGTCATCGAGGAGCAGCCGGAGGCGAAGGCGGTCAGCACCAGGAATGGGGTGAGCGCCTCGGTGGGGTGGGGGATCGGGGGGTAGACCCCGAAGCCGTGATGCACCCCCCCTGTGAGGGCCCGGATAACTCCGACCACGATGAGCGCCCCCATCGCCCCGATGAATAGAAAGGTGGGGGTGGAGAACATGGCGCCGGCCTCGCGCACTCCCCTCAAGTTGCCGGCGCACAAGATCAGGGCCAGAAGCACCGCGATCGGGAGGCGGAGGTCGTTCAGGACGGGGAAGGCCGAGGCGAGCGCGTCAGCGCCCGACGACACGCTCACGGAGACGGTGAGGACGTAGTCGATGAGCAGGGCCGCCGCGGCCACCATCGCCGGCCAACGGCCGAGGTGGTCTCGGGCTGCCGCGTAGGAGCCACCGTCCGTCTGGCGTGTGAGAACCAGCTGGCGGTAGGAGAGGGTGACCAGGACCATGAGGGCCGCGATGGCCAGGGCGATGGGCAGCTCAAAGGCGAAGGCGCCAACTCCCGCCAGTGCCAGGACCGTAAGGCCCGCCTCGGGGCCGTAGGCGACAGACGAGAGCGCGTCGGACGCCAGCGTGGGAAGAGCGCGGCGGACGGGCAGCCTCTCGGCCTCCACCGCGGAGGTCG
>JAJYXT010000013.1 GCA_021801645.1 bacterium | reverse complement strand
CGGGGCCGGATCTTCGAAGGGGCGTAGCTCAGTTGGTAGAGCAGCGGTCTCCAAAACCGCAGGTCGCGCGTTCGAATCGTGCCGCCCCTGCACCAGAACCGCCCGGCTGAGAGGAGATGCAGGTGGCGAACTCGGCGGGGGAGTCGTCCCCCGAGGCAGGGGAGCGCGGCGGATATCTAAGAGAGGTATGGGCCGAGCTCCGCAAGACGGTCTGGCCCACCTGGCCAGAGCTACGCCAGATGACCGGAGTGGTGATCGTCACAGTGGTACTCTTGGGAGTCTTCCTCGGACTCCTCGACTTCGGACTCACGGCCACGCTGGCTCCTCTCTACACCACCACCCCCGCGCCCACGGCGACGGCCACGCCGTCGACCGGCACCACCCCCGCCGTCACCCCGACGCCCTCGGCGAGCGCCTCGCCGTCGGCCAGCCCGCTACCATCCGCCTCGCCCACCAAGTGAGCCAAGACATCCAGACCGGGAGCAAGCCGTGACCCCAGCCACCAAGTCAGTCGCCGATCAGGCCCAGTGGTACGTCATCCACGCCTACTCGGGCCATGAGGACAAGGTCCGGGCCAACCTCCTGAAGCGGGTTGAGTCCATGGACATGCATGACCAGATCTTCGAGGTCCTGGTCCCCACCGAGGATGTCCTGGAGATCAAGGACGGCCAGCGTCGGCACGTCTCCAAGCGGATCTTCCCCGGCTACATCCTGGTGCGCATGGTGATGTCGGACGAGTCCTGGTACGTGGTCCGCAACACCCCGGGGGTCACCAGCTTCGTGGGTTCGGGCACCCGGCCGGTGCCGCTCCAGGAGGCGGAGGTTCGCTCGATCCAGAGAACCATGGGCACCGAGGTCCAGTCCAAGGTTCAGGTGGAGTTCAAGGTCGGCGACTCGGTCCGGGTGGTCGACGGTCCCTTCACCGACTTCCACGGCAAGGTGGGCGAGATCAGCCCGGAGAAGGGAAAGCTGAAGGTGATGGTCAACATGTTCGGGCGCGAGACCCCGGTCGAGCTGGACCTGCTGCAGGTCGAGCGGCTGCGCTAGGAGTAAGTGGAGTGGGAAAGAAGAAGGTCAAGACGGTACTTAGGCTGGCGATCGAGGCGGGCAAGGCCAGCCCCGGGTACCCGATCGGGCCGGCCTTGGGGCAGCACTCGGTCAACATCATGGAGTTCTGCCGGGCCTACAACGAGCGCACCGAGTCCCAGGCGGGCATGGTGATCCCCGCTGAGATCACGATCTACGAGGACCGCACCTTCACCTTCATCACCAAGACCCCCCCAACCGCTGACCTGATCAAGCAGGCGGCGGGGATCCCCAAGGGGGCGTCCAAGCCGCCGCGCGAGCAGGTGGGGGAGCTCTCCCACCAGCAGGCGCTGGAGATCGCCGCCACCAAGCTGCCTGACCTCAACGCCACCGACCCTGAGATGGCGGCAAGGATGGTCGAGGGGACGGCTCGGTCGATGGGAGTCAAGGTAGTCGCCTGATCGGAGAAGTGGGAGGGCGCCCGGCGTCCGCCAGCACCACGAAGGAGAGGTTCAGATGTCAAAGGCGCACGGCAAGCGGTACGTGGAAGCGGCCAAGGCCACTTCGGGGGCGGCCCCCGCAGAGCCCCAAGAGGGGGTGCGAATGGTGAAGGCCGCCAGCACCTCCAAGTTCCCCGGGACCGTGGAGCTGCACGTACGGCTCGGGGTCGACCCGCGGCACGCCGACCAGATGGTTAGGAGCAGCGTGGTTCTCCCTCACGGAACCGGCCGCCAGCGCCGGATAGCGGTCTTCGCCCAGGGGGAGAAGGAGCGCGAGGCTCGCGACGCCGGCGCCGAGCTGGTGGGGGGGGAGGACCTGGTCAAGCGGGTCCAGGAAGGATTCACCGACTTCGACGTGGCCCTGGCCACCCCGGACATGATGGGTTCGGTGGGCCGGCTTGGGAAGATCCTCGGCCCGCGCGGCCTGATGCCCAACCCCAAAGCAGGGACCGTCACCTTCGACATCGCCCGGGCGGTGAAGGAGGTCCAGGCCGGGCGGGTGGAGTTCCGGGTGGACCGCTACGGCATCGTCCACGTGCCGGTGGGCAAGACGGACTTCGAAGACGAGGCGCTGCTGGAGAACCTGGCCACCATGATGGAGGCCATCGTCAAGGCGAAGCCCCAGGCGGCCAAGGGGACCTACGTCCGGGCTTGCTTCCTGGCTCCCACCATGGGGCCAAGCGTCCGGCTCGACCCTGCCGCGGCGGCCCGGCTGAGCGCGGCCTGAGCCGGATCCCCGGGCTGCTCAGGGCCGGCCCCAGGTGACCTCGGGGGCGACGCCGGTTCCCCTGCGGTACGGGAGCGACCAGGTGGAGGGGTGGCCGGATCTGGTGGCCCCGACCCGCGGGGAGCTCGGTGCGGCCTTCCGGGCGCTGCGGCGGGCTGGGGTGGCGGCGGTGGCTGTGGATCCTGCCGAGGTGGCTCTGGCGCGGCAGCTGCTCGACGGATTCCCTGCCCCGGTGGTGGCGCTGATCTCCGCTCCCCTGGGGGCCATGACCAGCGGATCCCGGGTGGCCCAGGCTGAGCTGGCGCTGGCGGATGGCGCGGACGAGCTGGCGGTGGCGATGGACCCCTCACTCGTTCGGTCCGGGAAGCTGGGCCGGGCGGTTGCAGAACTCTCCCCGCTGAGACGGCTGGCGGCGGGCCGGACCCTGAGGGTCATCTGCCACCTGGCCCTCCTGGGGCCTGACCTCGGAGCGGAGGCCGCGGCGGGCGGGGTCGATGGGGGAGCCGACCTCGTCATGACCAACTCGCACTTCGACGGCGAGGTCACCGTGGAGCAGGTCGTGGCGGTCCGCCGCAGGGTCGGCCAGCGGATCCCGCTGGTGGCTTCGGGGGGTGTGGCCGCCACCTCGCAGGCGGCCCAACTGCTTCTGGCCGGCGCCACCCGGGTGGCCGTGGGCTGGTCTGGCTTCTGTGGTGAGCCGAGTCCGTGATCGCCACCGAGGCGGGGCTGGTGGGGATCATCGATCAGACCAACCTGGAGATGGGGGCGTCCGCGCAGGAGATCGCCGACTTCTGCACCCGGTCGGTGCCCTTCGGGTTCCGTGCCCTGTGCCTTCTTCCGGATCAGGTGGGGGTGGCGATGCCCATCCTGCGAGGGACCTCGATCAGCCTCGCCGCCTGCGTCTCCTTCCCCCTGGGACTGGACAGATGGGAGGTCAAGGCCCGTGAGGCGGCGGAGCTCTGCGACCTCGGGGTCGACGAGATCGACATGGTGGTGCATACCGGGCGGGCGCGGGAGGGGGACCTCGGCTGGGTGGAGCAGGAGGTGGCGGCCGTGCGGCGGGCAGTGGCCCACCCCCGCTTGCTCAAGGTGATCATCGAGATCCCCGTGCTCCCGGCTGATCTGGCGGGGCCGGTGGGTTTAGCCGCTGAGGCCGGGGGTGCGGACCTGGTCAAGACCTCCACTGGCTACAAGAGACTTGGCATCCGGGCCACCAGCGCCGGGGATGTCCGCCTTCTGCGTTCCCGACTCTCGCCGAAGACCGGGATCAAGGCCGCCGGGGGGATCCGGAGCCTCGGTCAGCTCGAGGAGATGGTGGAGGTGGGGGCGACCCGGGTCGGGGCGTCCCGGGGCATCGAGATCGTGCAGGAATGGCGCCTCCGCCGGGGTGCTGACCCGAGGGGCCTCTGAGCCCTATACTGAACCACTCTGGAACCAGCCAGTTCCCCGGAGCCGAAGACCGCGGGGGCAGTGATGCTCAAACCCCCACCCCGCGCAGGTGACCGGCGGCGGCCAATCGAGGTCGGCGCCCGAGAGCCTGGCTTCCCCGGGTGACCAGGAGGTAGTCGCCCGATGACCGTCGCCCCCACCCACGGCGCCGCCCGGATCCCCGACGACAAGCAGAACGCGGTTGCCGATCTCACTGAGCGGCTGGGCAGGATGAGCAGCGCCGTGCTCACCGACCACCGGGGGCTGAGCGTAGCTGAGCTGGAGGAGCTGCGCCGCTCCCTGCGTGCCGGCGGCATCGACTACGTGGTGGTCAAGAACACCCTGGCTCGGCGGGCCAGCACCGGGGCGGGTATCCCGCAGCTGAGCTCCAGCCTGGTCGGGCCCACGGCCCTCGCCATCGGCTACGAAGACCTCAGCGCCCCCGCCCGGATCCTGGTGGAGTACGCCAGGGGGCACCGGCGCCCGGAGATGGTCAAGGGAGGCATCGCCGAGGGCCAGGTGCTCTCCGCGGAGGAGGTCAGGCAGCTGGCCGACCTGCCCTCCCGTGAGGTGCTGATGTCCCAGCTGCTGGGTGTGATCGAGGCGCCGGTGGCCCAGCTGGTGCAGCTTCTGCAGTCACCGATCCAGGGCCTGGTGGGGCTGCTGGACGCCAAGGCCGAGAAGGCCGCCTGAGCCACCGGCACCAGGTCCCGACAAGACACATCAGATAAGGAGGTAGATGAACATGGCCAAGGTCAAGGTGGAAGACTTCGTCGAGGCGCTGGCCGACTGGACGGTGCTGGACCTCGTCAACGCCAAGAAGCTGATCGAGGAGAAGTACGGCATCACCGCGGCGGCTCCGGTGGCGGTCGCGGCCGTGGCCGGACCGGCAGCTGAGGCGCCGGCGGAGGAGCAGACCGAGTTCGCGGTCATCCTCACGGCGGCTGGCGACCAGAAGATCGCCGCCATCAAGGCGGTCCGCGAGATCACCGGTCTCGGCCTCAAGGAGGCCAAGGACCTCGTCGACGGCGCGCCCAAGCCGGTGCGCGAGGGGGTGAGCCGCGAGGAGGCGGAGTCGGTCGCCAAGAAGCTGCAGGAGGCTGGCGCCAGCGCCGAGATCCAGTAACGTCTCCCGGCTCCGGCGACCGCGCCTGCCAAAGGGGCATGGACGGCGGGTGTGGTAGGATTGTCATTCCGCCGCCTGTGAAGTTCAGCCTTCGCCCACGCTTGCCTGGAGAACTCTAGCTCATGCCGTCATCCTCTGCTGCCTTGTCCGCCGTGCCCGAGCGCCTCTCCTACGGGAAGCTTCCCGAGGTGCTCCAGGTCGGCAACCTGATCGAGACCCAGCTGAACTCCTTCCGCTGGTTTCTGGAACGGGGGCTGCGGGAGCTGTTTGACGAGATCAACCCCATCACCGACTACACGGGCAAGAACTACGAGCTGCGCTTTCTGGACTACAGCTTCGGGGAGCCCAAGTTCGACCAGGAGGAGTGCCGCAACCGCGACATGACCTTCGCCGCCCCGCTGCGGATCATGACCCGGCTCCACATTAAGACCGGGGAGAACGCCGGGGAGATCAAGGAGTCCGAGGTCTACCTGGGCGACTTCCCCATGATGACCGCCGAGGGGACCTTCCTGGTCAACGGCACCGAGCGGGTGGTGGTCAGCCAGCTGGTCCGCTCCCCGGGGGTGTACTTCACGGCCGGCGCCGACAACCCGGCTACCGGGAGGCCGCTCTTCGCGGTCAAGTTCATCCCCAACAGGGGGGCCTGGCTGGAGATCGAGACCTCCACCAAGGACGTTCTCACGGCCAAGATCGATCGGAAGCGCAAGTTCCAGGCCACTACCCTAATCCGGGCCCTGGGCTACCCAAGTGATGACGACATCCGCCACTTCTTCCGTGACGTCGACACCGATCCGGAGCATCGCTACATCGACGCCACGCTGGAGAAGGACCCCAGCCACGACGTGAACGAGGCGCTGATCGAGCTCTACCGCAAGATCCGGCCCGGAGACCCGCCCACCGTGGAGAACGCCCGCAACCTGCTCCAGGCGCTCTTCTTCAACCCCAGGCGCTTCGACCTGGGTCGGGTCGGGCGCTTCAAGCTGGACAAGCGGCTGGGCCTCAGCGAGGCGGAGGCCAGGCAGCGGGCCGAGGACAAGGACCTGCGGGTCCTGGCCCATGAGGACTTCATCAACATCATGCGCCGGCTGATCGAGCTCAACAACGGCCGGGGCGAGGCGGACGACATCGACCACCTCGGCAACCGCCGGGTGCGGGCGGTGGGGGAGCTGCTGCAGAACCAGTTCCGCACCGGTCTGCTGCGCATGGAGCGGATCATCAAGGAGCGGATGACGATCTGTGACGCCACCACGGTCACGGCGGCCTCGCTGATCAACGCCCGGCCGGTGGTGGCAGCGATCAAGGAGTTCTTCGGCTCCAGCCAGCTGTCCCAGTTCATGGACCAGCACAACCCGCTCTCCGAGCTCACCCACAAGCGGCGGCTATCGGCCCTCGGGCCAGGTGGCCTATCCCGCGAGCGGGCGGGATTCGACGTCCGGGACGTCCACTTCAGCCACTACGGGCGGATCTGCCCCATCGAGACCCCTGAGGGGCCGAACATCGGCCTCATGGGCTCCCTCGCCACCTTTGCGCGGGTCAACGACTTCGGCTTCATCGAAACCCCGCTGCGCCGGGTGGTGCGCTCACTCTCCCCGGCGGAGGATGGGGAACGGCTGGTGGGGCGGCAGCTGGCCGAGGATGTGGCCGGGATGAAGGCGGGAACCCGCCTCAAGGTCTCGGACTTCGAGCGACTGGTCAAGGACGGGGTAGAGCGGGTGGCGATCACCCCGTGGGTCAGCGATGAGGTGCTCTTCCTCTCCGCTGACGAGGAGGACAAGTACACCGTCGCCCAAGCCAACGCGCCCATCTCCGAGATCGGCGAGTTCAAGGTGGAGCACACCCCGGCGCGCACCCGGCACACCTTCAAGGACGTGCCCGTGGGGGAGGTGGACTTCATCGACGTCTCGCCCAAGCAGACCGTATCGGTGGCCACGGCGATGATCCCGTTCCTGGAGCATGACGACGCCAACCGGGCCCTCATGGGCTCGAACATGCAGCGCCAGGCGGTGCCGCTGGTGACCACCGACTCCCCCGTGGTGGGGACCGGCATGGAGTATTACGCCGCCAAGGACAGCGGTGAGCTGATCGTGGCTCCGACCGCCGGCACGGTGGTGGGGGTTCACGTGCCTCTGGCGGAGATCCGCTCGGATCTCACCAAGATCGTGCGCAGCGGCCAGGACAGCGGTCTTGGGATCCTCTTCCGCCCCAACGATGGGGGCCCGGACGTCTGGTATGGGGTCCACAAGTTCGTGCGCAGCAACCAGGGGACCTGCCTCTCTCAGCGCATCGTGGTGAACCCCGGAGACCGGGTGGAGAAGGGCGCGATCCTCGCCGACGGACCCTCCACCAATCTCGGCGAGCTGGCGCTGGGCAAGAACGTGCTGGTGGCCTTCATGCCCTGGGAGGGCTACAACTACGAGGACGCCATCCTCATCTCCGAGTCCGTGGTGCGGGACGACAAGTACACCTCCATCCACATCGAGGAGTTCGAGGTGGAGGTGAGGGACACCAAGCTCGGACCGGAGGAGGTCACCCGGGACCTGCCCAACGTCTCCGAGGAGAGCCTCCGGAACCTGGACGAGCGCGGCATCGTCTACGTGGGCGCCGAGGTCCAGCAGGGGGACATCCTGGTGGGCAAGACGACCCCCAAGGGGGAGTCCGAGCTCTCCGCCGAGGAGCGCCTGCTGCGGGCCATCTTCGGCGAGAAGGCCAAGGAGGTGCGCGACAGCTCCCTGCGGGTCCCCCACGGGGAGCGCGGGGTGGTGGTGGACATCAAGCACTTCAGCCGGGCCGGGAAGGACGAGCTGCCCGCCGGGGTGAACGAGCTGATCCGGATCTATGTCGCCCAGAAGCGGAAGATCGCCCAGGGAGACAAGATGGCCGGGCGCCACGGCAACAAGGGGGTCATCGCCCGGATCCTTCCGATCGAGGACTTGCCCTTCCTGCCTGATGGCACGCCGGTGGAGATCGTGCTGAACCCCCTCGGGGTGCCCAGCCGAATGAACCTCGGCCAGGTGCTGGAGACCCACCTCGGCTGGGCGGCGGCGGCGCTGGGAATCAAGGTGGCCACCCCGGTCTTCGACGGCGCCTCGGAGTCCCAGATCGAGGACGAGCTGGAGCGGGCCGGCCTGCCCCGGGATGGCAAGACCATCCTGAGGGACGGGCGCACCGGCGAGCCCTTCGAGAAGCCCATCACCGTTGGTGTGATCTACATGCTCAAGCTGGCCCACCTGGTGGAGGACAAGATCCACGCCAGGAGCACGGGGCCCTACAGCCTTGTCACCCAGCAGCCGCTGGGCGGCAAGGCCCAGTTCGGGGGCCAGCGCTTCGGCGAGATGGAGGTGTGGGCGCTGGAAGCCTACGGCGCCAGCCACATCCTGCAGGAGATCCTGACCATCAAGTCGGACGACATCGTGGGCCGGGTCAAGGCCTACGAGGCGATTGTCAAGGGCGACAACACCCTCGACGCCGGGGTCCCGGAGTCCTTCCGGGTCCTGGTCAAGGAGCTCGAGGGGTTGGCCCTGGGGGTGGAGATCATGTCTGAGAACGAGGAGCAGATCGTGTTCACGGAGGACGACATGCCCGACATGCCCCTCGGTCTGGGGATCAACCTCGAACGGGACGAGCGGGACGACGCCGAGGACCTCGGGCGCTGAGGGTGCTCTGCCGCCGACTTCCCCGACTGATCCCAGCGCCCGCCGCTCGACCGCGCCGCGACCTCATCCACCCATTCGCCAGGAGGCGGACAAGCCTTGCTCAAGCTTGAGAACTTCGACGCCCTGAAGCTGTCCCTCGCCAGCCCCGAGATGATCCTCTCGTGGTCCCACGGGGAGGTGACCAAGCCGGAAACCATCAACTACCGCACCCTGCGTCCGGAGCGGGACGGGCTCTTCTGCGAGAAGATCTTCGGCCCCACCAAGGACTGGGAGTGCCATTGCGGCAAGTACAAGCGCTACCGCTACAAGGGCATCATATGCGACAAGTGCGGGGTCGAGGTCACCCGCAGCAAGGTGCGCCGGGAGCGCATGGGCCACATCCGGCTGGCCAGCCCGGTGTCTCATGTCTGGTACTTCAAGGGGATCCCCAGCCGGCTGGGACTGCTCCTGGACATGTCGCCGCGCAACCTGGAGAAGGTGCTGTACTTCGCCAACTACATCGTCACCAAGGTGGACGAGGCGAAGCGCGAGGAGCTGCTGACCCAGTTCGATCCCCACAACAGCCAGAAGATCGCTGAGCTGGAGCAGGCCGCGGAGCAGGAGGCCACAACCTTCGTCGCCGAGCGGACCGCTAGGGCGGCGGAGTTGGAGGCGGAGGCCGGCCAGCGCGCCGAGTCCCTGCTGGCCGCTTCGGAGACCCAGCGCGAGGAGCTCGAGGAGCAGGCTGAGCAGCTGACCCGGAGGGCCGAGGCCGGTCTGGGCAAGAAGGCGCCCTCCGACTTCGTGCTCAAGGCCGGAGACGATCGGCGGGTGGTGGTCAAGAAGGGAACCCAGCTGGCGGAATCCCATCTGGGGGAGATCTCCGCAGCGGTCGCCGAGCTGATTGCCCAGGTCAGTGGGAGCGCGTCCGCCGAGGCTGAGAGGATCCGCTCGGAGGCGGCCGCTCAGGCGGCGGGTCTGCGCCAGGAGGCGGAGGAGCGCCAGGCGGCCGGGGCCGCGGTGGGGGACGAGGAGATGGCGCGCGTCCGGGCGGAGCTGGAGGAGGCGGGGGAGAAGCTTCGCCAGCTGGCTCCCCGCCAGCTGCTCAGCGATGCCGAGTACCGCGACTACACCGAGAAGTTCGGTTCCGTGTTCCGGGCCGCCATGGGGGCGGCCGCCATCAAGGAGATGCTGGAGCAGCTTGACCTGGCCGCCGAGTCGGCCCACCTCAGGGAGGAGCTGACCTCCACCAGCGGTCAGCGGCGCCAGAAGGCGGTGAAGCGGCTGCGGGTGGTGGAGGCCTTCCGCAAGAGCGACACCCGCCCCACCTGGATGATCCTCGAGGTGCTGCCGGTCATTCCCCCAGAGTTGCGGCCGATGGTGCAGCTGGACGGGGGGCGGTTCGCCACCTCGGACCTCAACGACCTCTACCGGAGGGTCATCAACCGCAACAACCGCCTCAAGAGGCTGCTGGAGCTGGGCGCCCCCGAGATCATCGTGCGCAACGAGAAGCGGATGCTGCAGGAGGCGGTGGACGCCCTCATCGACAACGGCCGGCGCGGCCGGGCGATCACCGGAACCGGCAACCGGAAGTTGAAGTCCCTCTCAGACATGCTCAAGGGGAAGCAGGGGCGCTTCCGCCAGAACCTTCTGGGCAAGCGGGTGGACTACAGTGGCCGCTCGGTGATCGTGGTCGGGCCGGAGATGAAGCTCAACCAGTGCGGCCTGCCCAAGCGGATGGCGCTGGAGCTCTTCAAGCCCTTCGTGATGCGGGAGCTGGTGAGTCAGGGGTTCACCCAGAACATCAAGAGCGCCAAGCGCATGGTCGAGCGGGCTCGTCCGGAAGTCTGGGACGTCCTCGACCAGGTGATCCAGGACCACCCGGTGCTTCTCAACCGCGCGCCCACCCTGCACCGGCTGGGCATCCAGGCCTTCATGCCGATTCTGGTGGAGGGATCCGCGATCCAGATCCACCCACTGGTCTGCACGGCATTCAACGCCGACTTCGACGGCGACCAGATGGCGGTCCACGTGCCGCTCTTCAGTGGCGCCATCGCCGAGGCCAAGAACCTCATGATGTCGTCCAACAACATCCTCTCGGCCAGCGACGGGAACCCGGTGGTGGCTCCCACCCAGGACATGGTCCTGGGCGCCTACTGGCTCACCGCCCTCGAGGTTCCCCTGGCGAAGGCAGACCCGGAGAGGGTGCATCGGTACAGCTCTCCGGCCGAGGTGGTCCTGGCGTACGACACCAAGGCGGTAGGGCTGCACGAGGCGATCCGAGTCAGGATGCCGCGCCATCAGGTGGAGCTGGGGTGGACCGGTGAGGGGGAATGGGCCAGTGTGCTCACCACCCCAGGGCGGGTGATCTTCAACGAGGTGCTGCCCCTGGGGCGCCCGGTGCGCGAGGGCTCGGACGCTTCTCCCATGGTCTTCCAGAACCGGGTCTTCGACCGCAAGGAGCTCCGGGCCCTGGTCGCCATCTGCTACCGGCTGTACGGCAACGAGGTCACGGCCGAGGTGGTGAACGACATCAAGCGGCTGGGCTTCGGCTACGCCACCAAGTCGGGGACCACGATCTCGGCCATGGACATCAAGACGCCGCCGGAGAAGGCGGAGATCATCGCCAAGTCGGAGAAGGCCGTCGATGAGGTCACCCTTCAGCACCGGCGGGGC
>JAJYXT010000053.1 GCA_021801645.1 bacterium | reverse complement strand
TTCGCTTCTACCAGCGCAAGGAGGTGAAGGATGTCCTCGCCTACCTGCGCCTTTTGGCCAACCCGTCGGACCGGGTGGCCTTCGAGCGGGTCATCAACGTGCCCCGCCGGGGCGTGGGAGCGCAGTCGATCGCCCAGGTTCGCGATCTGCTCCAGTCGGGAGGCGGCCGGCTGGAGGCTGTGCTTGAGATACCGGAGCTGGCTGGGCTCCGAGGGGCCGCCGGCCAGGGGCTGCGGCGCTTCCATGACCTGCTGTCCGACCTCCACGACTACTCCTCCAAGTGGCCCCTCGTCCAGTTGCTGGATCGTCTCCTGGAGCGCAGCGGGTACCGCCAGCTGGTGCGTGACGGCACCCCCGAGGGGGAGGAGCGATGGGCCAACCTCACCGAGCTCCGGGGGCTCGCCGCCGAGCTGGGAGACGACCCGGCCGCCGCCACTCTGCCCGCCTTCCTGGAGCAGCTGGCGCTGGCCGGGGACGTGGACCAAATGGATGAGTCCACCTCCGGGGCTCTCACCCTCATCACCTTGCATCAGGTCAAGGGGCTGGAGTTCCCTGTGGTTTTCGTGACCGGGGTTGAGGAGGGCCTCCTGCCCCATGTGCGCTCACTTGATTCCGACGCCAGCCTGGAGGAGGAGCGGCGGCTGCTCTACGTTGGAATGACCAGGGCGCGGCAGCGGCTCTATCTCAGCCACTGTTTCCAGCGTCACCTCTATGGCAGCCCGAGGGGGGCCACCCCGTCCCGCTTCCTGAAACCGCTTAGTGCCCTCGAGGGGACCTCCGGCTGGGGCGCCCCCAGTTCGTTCGTGGCGCCGCCGGCGACCCATGGCCAGCCGCTGGTCCTCACCAGGGCGCGCGATGCCATCCTGCGCGAGGTGACCAAGGCGGCCCCCACGGTGGCGTCCGGACCCCGATATACCGCCGGCGACCGGGTGGAGCACCAGCGCTTCGGCCGCGGGGTGATCAGGGTGAGCGAGATGACGCCGGGAGGGGAGGAGGTGGTGATCGACTTCGAGACCGCCGGAAGGCGCAGGTTCGCCGTGAGCGACGCGGTGCTGCGGAAGCTGGCCTGATGGCGTCGCCACCCCGGGAGGCCCGGGCCCGTGCCGCCCAGCTGCGCGAGGAGCTGGCTCGGCACAACTACCTCTACTACGTGCTCGACGCGCCCGCGGTGACCGACGCCGAGTACGACGCCCTGATGCGGGAGCTGATCGAGCTGGAGGAACGGTTCCCGGCGCTCCGGACCAAGGACTCGCCCACCCAGCGGGTGGGGGCGGTCGGGACAACCCCCTTCCGCAAGGTCCGCCACCTCACGCCGATGCGGTCGCTGCAGAACGCCGTCTCCGAGGCCGAGGTCCAGCAGTTCCGCCGGCGGCTGGAGGTGGCGCTCGGCCTGGCGCCGGACCTGCTTGCCGAGCTCAAGATGGACGGGCTGGCGGTGAGCCTGACCTACCACCTCGGGGACCTGGTCCAGGCGGCCACCAGGGGGGACGGGGAGACCGGAGAAGAGATCACGGCCAACGTACGCACCATCCCCGGGATTCCCCCGCAATTCGCGGGAGCGGATGAGACGGGGGCGGAGCAACTGGAGATTCGGGGCGAGGTCTACATGCCCAAGGCGGTCCTGGCCGAGCTGAACCGGGGGCGCTCCGCCCTGGGGCTGGAGCTTTACTCCAACTGTCGGAACGCGGCGGCCGGCAGCCTGAGGCAGCTCGATCCGGAGGTGACGCGCTCGCGGGGGCTGGCCGCCTACTTCTACGCCTGCGATCCATCCCCCTCCGGCGTTCTCACGCAGCACCAGCTGCTGGACTGGCTGGAAGCCCGGGGCTTCCCGGTCAACGCCAACCGACAGCTGCTGGCGGGAGGCGAGGGGGTGATGGAGCTGCTGGCCAGCTGGCAGGCCAGGCGGTCCGAGCTGCCCTACGAGATAGACGGGGTGGTGCTCAAGGTGGACAGCCTGCAGTGGCAGGGTGAGCTGGGTTCCGACAGCCGGGCCCCCCGCTGGGCGGTGGCCTACAAATTCCCTCCGGAGGAGCGGGAGACCCGGGTGCTGGCGATAGAGGTGAGCATCGGCCGGACGGGGGCGGCCACCCCGGTGGCGGTGCTCGAGCCGGTCGAGGTGGCCGGGTCCACGGTCAGCCACGTCACCTTGCACAACGAGGACCAGGTTCGGCGCAAGGACGTCCGGGTGGGTGACACGGTCGTGGTGCGCAAGGCCGGGGACGTGATTCCCGAGGTGGTGCGGGTGGAGCTGGAGCGTCGTCCCGAGCACAGCCAGCCGTTCCAGATGCCCGCCAGCTGTCCGGCCTGCGGCGCTCCTCTGGTGCGTGAGGAGGGTGAGGTTGTGACCCGCTGCCTCAACCCCCTCTGCCCCGCCCAGCGGCTGGCGATTCTGCTCCACTTCGTGAGCCGGGACGCCCTCAACGTCGATCGCCTGGGCCCAGCCATCCTCCAGGAGCTGCTGGGGCGGGGGTTGATCTCCAGCCCGGCTGACCTCTTCCGGCTGACCCCGGAGCAGCTCGAGGAGCTGCCCGGGCTGGCGCGCAGGTCGGCGCGCCAGCTCACCGACGCCCTGAACGCCCGCCGCCGCCCCCAGTTGGGGGCGTTCCTGTATGCCCTGGGGATCCCGCATGTCGGGCGCCGCACGGCGGAGCTGCTGGCGGAGCACTTCGGCACCCTTCAGCGCCTGCTGGACGCCGGGCCGGAGGAGCTGGCTGCCATCTCCGGAGTGGGACCGGTGCTGGCAGATGCCATCTCCTCCTACCTCTCCAGCGATGGAACGCGGACTCTCCTGGCCCAGCTGGGGGAGGTGGGGGTGGATCCGCAGGCGGAGTCGAGCGGCGGCGGCCCCTGGCGGGGGCGGACCGTGGTCGTCACCGGGACACTTCCGGGATTCACCAGGGCCGAGGCCGAGGGCGCGATCCGCGGTCTGGGTGGCTCGGCCGCCAGCAGCGTGTCGAGGAAGACGACCGCGGTCGTAGCCGGTGAGGGGGCCGGCTCCAAGCTGGCCTCGGCCCAGCGGCTAGGAGTCCCGGTCCTGGATGCGGAGCAGTTCCGGCGCTGGCTGGATCATCCCGAGGTGGGCCCGGAATCGCTCTGATCCCAGGCGCCTTCGGCCGCCGCCAGCGACGCCAGGCGGGCCAGCTCCGACTCGATCCTGCCGCAGTCCCGGACCAGATCGGCCCGGTCCTGCCCCAGGGATGCCAGGGCGGCCGCGGCAGCGCCCAGCAGGGTGACGGCATCCCTCAGCGCCAGCCGCGCCGCCGCTCCCTCCACCCGGGATACCAACTGGCCCGGGGCCAGGTCGAGGTCGGCGGCGAGCCCGCGCATGAGCGCACCCCAGCGATCGCGGGCGCGCTCCAGCCTCTGGGCGGACTCGGCCACTTCGGCCTGCGCCTTCCTGCTGGCCCGCCGTGCCCCGGAGATGGGCTGGGCCCGCTGGACGGCGTCGGCTCCCAGTCGGCCCGGGGAGTCCAGGAGGATCCGCGCCGAGCGCGCGGCGGCGAACGCCGCCACGGCGGCCTCGAGCGCCGCGGCGGCGAGGGCGTCGCCATCGGGATCTGGGGTGTCGGGTGAGTTCGCCACCGGTTCCTATAATCGCCTAGTGGTGGGAGCTGATCGAGAAGACGGAGCCGGCGGGCTCGACCTGGCTCTCGTCGCTCACCTCAGCCGGCTGGCCCGGCTGGGACTCACCGATGCCGAGATGGCGGCCATCCTTCCGCAGCTGCGGGCGATTCTTGCCGCCGTGGACCGCCTCCAGGAGGCCGACGTCAGCGGGGTGGACCCCACCGCCCAGGTGGGCGGTCTCTACGACGTGATGCGGGACGACCAGGTGGAGCCGGGCCTTTCCGCCGATGAGGCGCTGGCCAACGCGCCCAGCCGGGAGGCCGGCCTTTTGCGGGTGCCCGCGATCCAGTGAGCCTCCTCGACCTCTCCATCTCCGAGCTGGGCCGAGGACTCCGGGCCCGGGAGTTCTCCTCCGTGGAGCTCGCCGAGGAGGCGCTGAAACGGGCCGAATCTCTGGATGGCAAGCTGGGGGCCTTTCTGCGCACCACCCGGGAGCTCGCCCTTGAGCAGGCACGCACCGCCGACCGGCGGCTGGCCGGTGAGGTCGACCCTCCCGCACTCTGCGGCATACCCATCGGCCACAAGGACGTCCTCTGCACCAAAGGGGTCGAGACGACCTCAGGCAGCCGGATCCTGGAGGGGTTCCGCCCCCCCTACGACGCCACCGTCGTGGCCCGGCTGGCCCGAGACGGGGCGGTCGTGGTGGGCAAGATGAACTGTGACGAGTTCGCCATGGGCAGCTCCAACGAGAACTCCGCCTTCCAGCCGACGGTCAACCCATGGGACTCTGAGAGGGTGCCCGGCGGGAGCAGCGGGGGATCGGCGGCGGCGGTCGCCGCCCGCCTGGCCGTCGCCACCCTGGGCACTGACACCGGGGGATCGGTGCGGCTCCCGGCCTCCTTCTGCGGGGTCGTGGGGGTCAAGCCCAGCTACGGGAGGGTGAGCCGCTACGGGGTCATCGCCTTCGCCAGCTCACTGGACCAGGTCGGCCCTCTGGCCAAGACGGTGGAGGATGCCCAGCTGGTCCTGAGCTCGATCGCCGGAGCCGACCGCCGGGACAGCACCACCTCGCCGGCCCCCGTCGGTGACCTGGCGAGGGCACTCCACGAGGGAGTGCGCGGACTGCGCCTCGGCATCCCCCGGGAGTACCTGGAGGCGGGTCTGGAAGATGGGGTGCGGGAGGTGTTCGAGGGCGCCTGCCGATGGCTGGAGGCGGAGGGCGCGGAGCTGGTGGAGGTATCCCTGCCCAGCACCCAGTACGCCCTGGCGGCCTACTACGTGATCGCCCCGGCCGAGGTGAGCAGCAACCTCGCCCGCATGGACGGGATCCGCTTCGGGCCCGGCGAGCCCCAGGCCCCGAGCCTCCTGGCAGCCTATGAGCTGGCGCGCAACCGCGGGTTCGGACCGGAGGTACGGCGGCGGGTGGCTCTGGGGACCTTCGTCCTCAGCAGCGGGTATTACGACGCCTACTACCTGCGGGCCCAGAAGGTCCGCACGATGGTGGCCCAGGACTTCTCGCGGGTGTTCGAGAAGGTGGACGCCCTCATCTCCCCGACCGCGCCCACCCCAGCCTTCAGACTGGGCGAACGCACCCAGGACCCGCTGGCCATGTACGCCACGGACGCGCTCACCCTCCCGGCGAACCTGGCCGGGATCTCCGGGCTATCAGTGCCGGCCGGTTTCACCTCTGGTCTGCCGGTAGGGGTGCAGGTGCTCGGGCCCTACCTCGGGGAGGCCATGTGCCTGCGTGTGGGAGCGGTGGTGGAGCGGGCCGCCGACGTCTGGCGCCGGGTGCCGGCGGGGTTCGATGGCTGAGCTGGAGGCGGTGATCGGGCTGGAGGTCCACGCCCAGCTGCTCACCCGCAGCAAGATGTTCTGCGGCTGCCGGGCCGAGTACCTGGGGTTGCCGCCCAACAGCAACACCTGCCCCACCTGCCTCGGTCTCCCGGGCGCCCTTCCGGTGATCAACCGGAGGGCGGTGGAGATGACCATCCGGACCGCCCTGGCCCTGGGGTGCCGGATTCCCGAGTTCAGCAAGTTCGACCGCAAGAACTACTTCTATCCCGATCTGCCCAAGGGCTACCAGATCTCCCAGTACGACCTGCCGCTCTCCCTGGGGGGGCACCTGGAGTTCGAGGTGGATGGCGAGCGGCGGTCCTGCGGCATCACCCGTGTCCACCTGGAGGAGGACGCCGGCACTCTGCACCACGCCGGGGAGATCCACACCTCCAAGTTCTCCCTGGTGGACCTGAACCGGGCCGGGGTGCCGCTGATGGAGATCGTCGGCGAGCCCGACCTGCGGAGCCCGAGAGAGGCGCCCCAATACCTTCGGGCGCTGCGCCAGCTCCTGCTCCACCTGGGGGTCAACGACGGCAACATGGAGCAGGGCAGCCTGCGCTGCGATGCCAACATCTCCCTCCGTCCTCGGGGCCAGCGGGAGTTCGGCGTCAAGGTCGAGGTCAAGAACATGAACTCCTTCCGCAGCCTCCAGGCCGCCCTGGAATTCGAGGTGCGGCGGCAGTCCGCGGTCATCGAATCCGGCGGCAGGGTGCACCAGGAGACCCGGGGCTGGAGCGAGGTTGAGCAGGCCACCGTCTCCCAGCGCAGCAAGGAGGAGGCCCAGGACTACCGCTACTTCCCGGAGCCGGACCTCCCCCCCCTGCGCGTCTCCCGCGAGCTGGTGGAGGAGCTCCGGGCGAGCCTTCCGGAGCCGCCCCTGCGACTCAAGGACCGCCTCCGGGACCAGCACGGGCTCGGCGAGGAGCAGGCCGCGCTGCTCACCGAGCGGCCGCAGGACGCAGAGTACTTCCAGGCCATGGTGGCGTCCGGGGCGCCACCCAGGGCGGCCGCCAACTGGCAGCTCGGCCCCCTGCAGGCCCTCTGCAAGGAGGCCAAGCTCGACATCGAGCTCTCCCCGGTACCCGCCGCCGAGCTGGCGGCTCTGGTGCGGATGGTGGAGGCCGGGGAGGTGAGCGGCACCAGCGGGCGTGAGGTGCTGGCTGAGGCCTTCGCTGTCGGCCGGTTGCCTGTGGACCTAATCCGGGAGCGCGGCCTGGTCCAGGTGAGCGACACCGAGCAGATGGAGGCCTGGGTGGACCTGGCCATCCAGCAGCTGCCCAAGGCGGCCGCCGACTACCAGTCCGGAAACGACCGGGCGCTCGGCCCCCTGGTGGGGGCGGTCCGCAAGGCCTCCGGCGGCGCAGCCAACCCTGACCTCGCCTCCCGGTTGCTCCGGGAGCGGCTGGGTCGCGGCGGGGGATGAGCCAGCTTCTGGTGGAGCACCGGGCGCCTGTGGGGGTGGGTGAGTGCCTGGAGCTGCGCTGCGAGCGCCTGGTCCATCTCGGGCGGGGACTGGCCCACCACCGCGGCCAGGTCGTCTTTCTGTTCGGGGCGGTCCCCGGCGAGCTGGTGCGGGCCAGGGTCACCGAGCGGAGGCCGTCCTACCTGCGGGCGGACGCGGAGGAGGTGCTGGAGCCGGCTCCGGGCCGGGTCGCCCCCCCCTGCCCGGTGTTCGGCGAGTGCGGCGGGTGCCAGCTGCAACACCTGGAGTACCCGGGGCAGCTGGCCGCCAAGCGGGAGGTGCTGCTGGATGAGCTCCGGGCTCGCGGGCTGGAGCCTCCGGCGGATTTCGCGCTGCTGGGTGCCGCCTCCCCGTACGCCTACCGCTGGCGGGGAGAGTTCCACCGGGGCCAGGACGCCACCCTGGGCTTCAAGAGCCGAAACGGTTACCGGACCGTTCCCGTGTCCAGCTGCGCCATCCACTCCGACGAGATCAACGCCGCCCTGGGGAGTGTGGGAGCCGCGCTGGCCCAGGAGTCCTCTGGGGTGCAGACGGTTTCCATCACCAGGGTCGAGGAGGGGTTGCTGCTCCAGACCCGGCCCGATGTCCGGTCCGGGCCAAGGGTGGCGCTGGCCGCGACCGGGCCGGGCACACCGCTTCTGGGTACCGAGTCCGGTTCCCTGCTCTACGGGAGCCGGAGCTTCCGGGTGACCCCGTCCTCCTTCATTCAGCTTAACCAGGGCACTCTTCCGCAGCTCTACGAGACGGTGGTCGGCTGGCTGGCCGACGAGGTCGCTGGAAGGCTGGTGGTGGACGCCTACGCCGGCACCGGGGTGCTCAGCGTCCGGCTTGCGGACCTGGGCGCCGAGGTGGTGGCGGTGGAGTCCGTGGCCGCCGCCGCCCGCCTGGCGACCCTTCATGCCGAGATGTACGCCGAGAGGCAAATGACGGTCCGGCGTGGGGACGTGGAGGCCGTTCTGCCCGAGTTCCCCGGCTGCCACGCCATCGTGCTCGACCCCCCGCGCAGCGGCCTCTCGCCTGGGGTGCGGGGCTGGCTGGGGCTGGCCGGCCCCCCAATACTGGTGTACCTCAGCTGCGACGTCGCGGCCCTGGGCAGGGATCTGGAGACGCTTTGCCGTCTGGGGCCGTACCGGCTCGAACGGCTGCGGCTGGTGGACATGTTCCCCCAGACCTACCACTTCGAGGTGGCAGCATTCCTGAGGCGATGGTGATCGCTGTGGACCAGGCCCCGGGGGATCGGCGTGCCTGAGCTGGAGTTCGTCCACCTCCACACCCACTCCGAGTACTCACTCCTGGATGGGGCTGCCCGGCTGACGGCCATGGCGCAGCGGGCTGCAGAGCTAGGGCAGAAGGCGATCGCCCTGACGGACCACGGGGTGCTCTCGGGGGCGCTGGAGTTCCACCGGGCGGCGGTGGCCGCGGGCGTCCGGCCGATCATCGGGTGCGAGGTCTACGTGGCCGCTCGCTCCCGGCTGCAGCGGGAGGGGCGGGCCGACCGCGACCCATCGCACCTCATCCTCCTGGCCCGGGACGACACCGGCTACCACAACCTGATGAAGGTTGTCAGCGAGGCCCACCTGGAGGGCTTCTACTACAAGCCGCGCATCGACCGCGAACTCCTGGCGGCCCACCACGAGGGGCTGGTGGCGCTCTCCGGGTGTGTGGGCGGGGAGATCCCCCAGCGCATCCTGGCGGGCGATACCAACGGTGCCGAGGCGCTCTGCCGGGAATACTCCGAGATCCTGGGGCCGGACGGCTTCTTCCTGGAGCTGCAGAACCATGGCATGGAGGAGGAGGCGGCGGTTCGCGCGGGTCTGCTGGAGATCGCCCGCGCCACCGGGCTACCTCTGGTGGCCACCAACGACAGCCACTACGTCCATCCGGATGACGCGGTGGCCCACGACGTCCTGCTCTGCATCCAGACCGGCAGCCGGGTCGAGGACCCCAAGCGGCTGCGCTTCGCCGGTCCCCACTTCTACCTCACCTCGGCCGAGGAGATGGCGGCCAAGTTCCCGGACTGCCTGGAGGCGGTGGCCAACTCCGCCAGGCTGGCGGAGCGCTGCGCCTTCGAGCCGGTGCTCCACCAGCCGCTGCTACCCCGGTACGACACCGGGCCCGAGCTGGACTCCGACGCCTTCCTCCGCCAGGTCGCCGAGCGGGGCCTGGCGGCCCGGGTCGGAGAGCCGGTCCCCGCTGAGTACCGGGAGCGGCTGGACTACGAGCTGGGGGTGATCGCCAAGACCGGCTTCGCCGCCTACTTCCTCATCGTCTGGGACTTCACCCGGGCGGGCCGGGAGGAGGGGGTGAAGATCGGCCCGGGGAGAGGGTCGGCGGCGGGGAGCCTGGTCAGCTACTCCCTGGGGATCACCTCGCTCGACCCCCTCCGCTACGGGCTCACCTTTGAACGGTTCCTCAACCTAGAGCGGGTGTCGATGCCCGACATCGACATCGACTTCGATGTCAACGGGAGGAGCCGGGTCATCGACTACGTGACTCGTAAGTACGGGTCGGATCGGGTGGCCCAGATAATCACCTTCGGGACCATGGCGGCCCGGGCGGCCATCCGCGACGTGGGCCGTGTCCAGGGGGTGCCCCTGCCGGATGTCGACCGGCTGGCCAAGCTGATCCCACTCCGCCCCGGCATGACCCTGGAGGCGGCGCTGGATGATTCGAGGGAGCTGAGGGCGATCTATGAGGGGGAGGGCTGGGCGGCCAACCTGATCGACACCGCTCGGCGGCTGGAGGGGATCGCCCGGAACGCCGGCACCCACGCCGGCGGGGTCGTGATCGGGCCCGGGCCGCTGGTCGACTACGTGCCTCTGCAGCGGGGCACCACCAACCGGGAGTCGGTGGTGACCCAGTTCGACATGAACGGGGTGCAGGAGCTGGGCCTGCTGAAGATGGACTTCCTGGGGCTGGAGAACCTCACCGTGCTGGAGGAGACCCTGGACCACGTCGAACGCTCCACGGGGACCCGTCCCGACCTGGATTCCCTGCCGCTGGATGACCCTCCCACCTATGACCTCCTCACCAGGGGAGACACCATCGGGGTGTTCCAGCTGGAGGGTGAGGGGGGCCGGCGGGTGCTGATGGATATGCGGCCCCGGTCCATCGAGGATCTGGCGGCCGCGAACGCCCTCAACCGGCCCGGGCCGATCGAAGGCGGGGTCATCGACATGTACATGCGGCGGCGGCGCGGGGACGAGCCGATCACCTACATGTTGCCGGCGCTGGAGCCCATCCTGCGCGAGACCCATGGGGTGATCCTCTACCAGGACCAGGTGATGCAGATCGCCTCCGCGGTGGCGGGTTTCTCCCTGGGGGAGGCCGACCTGCTGCGGGCGGCCATGGGCAAGAAGGACAAGGCCAAGATGGCCGCGCAACGCGACCGATTCGTGGCCGGCGCGGTGGCGAACGGGGTCGAGGAATCTCTGGCGGGGGCTCTCTTCGACTACATCGACCGCTTCGCTGGATATGGCTTCAACAAGGCCCACGCGGTTGCCTACGGGCTCATCGGCTTCCAGACCGCATACTTCAAGGCCAACCACCCCCTCGAGTACATGTGCGCCCTGCTCAACAGCCGGGCGGGAGACCTCGATCGAGTCAAGCGGGTCATCCTGGACGCAAGGGCGCGGCAGATAGAGGTCCTTCCTCCCGACGTGAACCGCTCCCAACCTGCCTTCAGCCTCTGGAGGGGGGAGCAACCGGGAGCCGGGGAGGGGAGGGACGCGGGTGTCATCCTCTACGGCCTGCAGCAGGTGAAGAACGTGGGCGAGGGGGCGGCGCGAGCGCTGGTGGCCGCGCGCGAGGAGGGGGGGCCCTTCCGCTCCCTGCTGGACCTCTGCCGCCGCGTGCGGGGTCGGGACCTCAACCGCCGGGTGCTGGAGGCGCTCATCCGGGCGGGGGCCTGCGATGTGCTGGGTGACCGGGGATGGCTGCTGGTGGAGTTGGATGCGGCGATGCGGGAGGCGGAGCGGTCGGCCCGGGATGTGGAGGCTGGCCAGATCTCCCTCTTCGATGATGGCGCCACGGAAGTGGCCGAGGCGGCGCGGCCATCCCGGGGCCCGCTTTCCCAGGAGGAGGAGCGGGAGCGGTTGGCGTGGGAGCGGGAGCTGCTGGGGATGTACCTCAGCCGGCACCCCCTCTCCCAGCTGGGCGACCGGCTGCGCGAGTGCACCGACGCCGATCTGGAGGAGCTCGCCCGCCTGCCCGGAAAGGTGGTCCAGGTGGGAGGGGCCCTCCGGGAGTGCCGCCGGGTTCAGAGCCGCAAGGGGGAGCCGATGGCCTTCGGGGTTCTCGAGGACCTCACCGGCACCTGTGAGCTGATCGTCTTTCCCAAGGTCTTCGCGGCCGCGGAGGCGCTGCTCCACCCGGACGCGGTGGTGGTGGTGCGGGGCCGGGTGGAGGTGGGATCGTCGGC
>JAJYXT010000076.1 GCA_021801645.1 bacterium | reverse complement strand
CGGTCGGATTCGCCCGGTGGCGCGAGGGGATCATCTCGGCAGCGCATCGGCCCGTCGACCGGCTGGAGGAGGCGCTGGGGCGTGGGCTCCGCCTCGCCAACCGGGAACCGGGGGCCGAGGCGCGTTCGGTCCTCGATAGGGAGCTGGAGAGGCTTGGCGGGCCGACCCCTCCCGGGTACTCCAGTTCGTTTCCCGGCCACCTGGTGGTCGCCGGAGCGGTGGCCGCGGGAGCGGCAGACCTGGCGGTGGCGACCGAGCCGGCGGCGCTGGCCCTGGGTCTTCACTTCACTCCCCTGTCTGATGAGGAGTCGTCGCTGCTCCTGCCGGAGAACGAGGTCGACTCTCCGCCGCTGTCCGCGCTGCTGGCGGCGCTGGGCCATCCGGCGGTCTCCTCCCAGCTGGAAATGCTGCCGGGGTACGACGCAGCCTGGCTCGGAGCGACCGGCTGAGGGAGCTGTCTGGTCTCGCAATCGGCGATCATGGTGGGATGAAGAAGTCGGCCGCGGAGGAGGAGGTCTTCCCCTCCGAGCGGGAGCGCGTCCGTCGGCGCGACCGCAAGCGGGTCACCGCCATGGTGGTGGATGGCGCCGGGATCCGCCGCCAGGCGATGGCGCTGGCGGCACGGTCGCGCCGGCGCTCAGGGCCGCCGGAACGCCCGTGAGCTCGCCAGTTCTCGGGGAGCCCTCCGGTCCCGGGGCCCACCGGGCCGGGACCCTGTAGCCTGTCCCGCATGGACGAGCCAGTCCTCTCCGGATCCGCAGGGGCAACCCCTCCAGCCGCCGAGGCGGCGGTCCGCCGGATCCTTTGCATCCCCCAGGGGGCCGCGCGACCGACCGAGGCGGAGACCTCGCGGATCTTCACGGTGTCCATGGCCATGACCGGGGTGCGCTGCGTATTCACCTACGGCATCGTGCCGGTCATGACTCCGGCACTGGGGGCCGTGGCGGCGCCGTGGATCGGCATCCCCCTCTCCCTTCTGGCCCTGGTCTTTGACGTCCGGGGGATCCGCAGCTTCTGGAGGGCCTACCATCCCCAGCGTTGGTTGATGACCGTCCTCTACCTGGTGGTTATGGGGTTCGTCACCTACCTGCTGGTACGGGACCTGATGCACCTGATCCACTAGGCAAAGTCAGAGGAGTTCCGGCCGGGAGCTAGGGGCGCCAGACGGTCTGGATGTTGGTGAATTCCCGGATCCCAAAGCTGGCCAGCTCCCGCCCGAAGCCGCTCCGGCGCACTCCACCGAAGGGGATGCGGGCATCCGAGTGGGTCATCCCGTTGACGAAGACCCCGCCGGTGTCGAACCGGCGGGCCAGCTCCACCCCCCGGTCGGGGTCCTTCGTCCAGAGGTTGCCACCCAGGCCGTACCGGGGATGGTTGGCCAGCCGGATCCCCTCCTCGAGGTCCCGGAAGGTGCTCACGGCGGCCACCGGGCCGAAGGTCTCCTCCTGGAAGGCGGCCATCTCGGGCGTGACCCCGGTCAGGACGGTCGGGGGGTAAAAATAGCCCGGTCCGGAGCCCGTCTTGCCTCCCAGGAGGACGGCCGCGCCCCGCTGCCGGGAGCGCTCCACCTGGTCGGCGATCCGCTCTCTGAGGTCGGCGCGGGCCAGGGGGCCGATGCGGGTGGCGCGGTCCAGGGGCGGCCCCACGGTGAGCGCCTGGCAGTGGGCCAGGAACCGCTCCAGGAAGCCGTCGGCGATGGACTCCTGGAGGAGGAAGCGCTTGGCGGCGATGCAGCTCTGGCCCCCGTTCTGGAACCTCGCCCGCACCCCCACCTCGGCGGCCTGGTCCAGGTCGGCGTCCTCCAGCACCAGGAAGAAGTCGGATCCACCCAGCTCTAGCACAGCCTTCTTCAGCTCCCGACCGGCCACCTCGGCCACCCGGCTGCCGGCCAGGTCACTCCCGGTGAGGGTCACTGCCCTCACCCTCCGGTCGGCGATCAGGCCCGGGACCGGTTCGGTGCCGCACACCACAGCCGCAAGCGATCCCTCCGGGAATCCGGCCCTGGTCACCAGCTCCTCCAGCGCGAGCGCGCAGCCGAAGGTGGTGGGGGCGTGCTTCAAAAGCCCGGTGTTGCCAGCCATGAGCGCCGGGGCCAGGAAGCGGATCACCTGCCAGAGAGGGTAGTTCCAGGGCATGATCGCCAGGACCACCCCGAGCGGGCGGAAGGCCACCAGGCTTCGGGGGGAGTCGGATGGCGCTTCCTGGACCGCCAGGAAGCCGCCCGCCTCATGGGCGAAGTACTCGCAGGAAGTGGCGCACTTGTCCACCTCGGCCTCGGCCTCAGTGATGGGTTTGCCCATCTCCTCGGTCATGAGCCGGGAGAGGCTCTCCCGGTCCCGCCGCAGCAGCTGGGCCAGCTCCAGCATGCGCTGTGACCTCCAGGCCAGGGTCTCCGAGGAGATCTGCTCGAACGCCGCCTGCGCCCGGGCGAGTTTGGCCTCGATCTCCCCGGGCGTCATCTCCGGGAACTCCGAGACCACCTCTTCGGTCGCCGGGTTGACCGATTTGAAGACTCGCTGCGCTGTGGTCGCCATGCCAAGACCCCCTGAAGCCACGCCCTAGGGAAGGGCGTACCTGATGGACGAGTTTGCCAGATCGCGGCTCAGCCGGCCCCTCTCCGCCAGCAGCTGCAGGTGGAGCTCGGACTCGAACACCGCCAGCATCTGGTTGAAGGGGTCGAGGTCCTGGAAGCGGCGCCGGTGCCGCGTCCAGGGCAGCCGGTCGGCCACCTCCCGGGCGCTTCGGGCGCCGGCCTCGACCTGCTGGTAGCACTCCTCGAGCCGCAGCCGGTGGTGCTCCAGCAGCTCCGCCACCCTTCCCTTGAGGTCCGCGAACACCGGACCGTGGGCCGGCAGCACCAGCCGGCAGGAGAGGTCGGCCACCCTCTCCAGGGAGTCCAGGAAATCGGCCAGCGGCGAGCCCGGCAGGTGGAGCTCCACCCCGATTGAGGGGGTGATCTGGGGGAGGACGTGGTCTCCGGCGAAGAGCAGCTGGTTGGCGCGGTCGTGCAGGCAGAGGTGACCCCTGGTGTGTCCGGGGGTCGCCACCACCTCCAGCTCCCGACCGCCGAGCAGGAGCGTTTCCCCACCACCCAGGTAGAGGTCGGGGTCCGCCGGGGGACGGCGGTCCGCGGAGCCGGCCGCCTCCAGCCGGCGGGCCACGTCCTCGGCGGCCAGCTGTCCCAGCCGCGCCGCCGTCCGGCGCCGGGCCTCGTCGGGGTGGTCGCGGAAGGCGATCAGCGAGTCGCGCTCTCTTCGCCCCAGCAACACCGGGGCGCGGGAGCGCTGGCGCACCCGGCCCGCCAGGCCGTAGTGATCGTCGTGGACATGGGTGGCGAAGACCCACCTGACCCGGTGGAGGCCGGAGCCCAGCCGGCGGAGCGCCTCCTCCAGCCGCTCCCAGCTCTCCCGCCGGTTCCAGCCGCAGTCCACCATCAGAAAGCCCCCCTGGTCCCGGACCAGGTAGGCGTTCACCGCCCGCAGGGCGTCCCCGGGAAGGGGCAGGGGGACGCGCCAGACCCCTTCCGAAACCTCGTCCAGGGTCGGCCGCTCCCAGGCGTGGCGGTCCTCCTCGGTCAACTCACCTCCGGCTGGGCGTCGGCGGGTCCCGGAGCCGCCCCGGCGGTGGAGATCACCTCCATGACGTCGGCCACCTCCACCGGGCGCCGGCAGCGCACCTGCAGGTGGCAGAGGAGCTGGGACTGGTCGGAGACCTGGAGCTGGACGGGGCGCAGCTGCACCGACTCCCGGGAGCTCAGCTTGAGCGCCTTGGAGATCGCCAGGGACATCTCCGCGAGCCGGGCGCGGGCCGGCAGCTGGACCTCGATGTCCAGCTGCAGGGGCAGATTGGTGACCGTGAGGGCTGCCATCAGAACCCCGCTGTTGGGGATGCGCACCAGCCTGCCACCCAGGTCGACCGTGGTGTAGACCACCCCCACGTGGGTCACCACCCCCTGGTACTCGATCCCCCCGAAGAGGTAGGTGCGGATGTGGACGAAGTTCCCCACCACGAAGGGGCGGGCCATGAGCAGGACGATCCCGGCGAAGACGCTGCCGAGGGAGGTCTGGGCCGCCACCCCCACCACCACCCCGACCACCGCGCCGGCGGCCAGAAGGCCGGTGAGGTTGATCTGGAGAGCGGAGAGAACCCCCAGGATCAGGAGGAGGTAGAGGCACCAGGTCACCACCGGCCGCCAGGCGTAGAGGGAGCTCCCATGGAGGTGGGCGAAGACCCGGGAGGTGAAGGCGCGGATCGCCACCCCACCCAGGATCACGGCCAGGACGAAGATCCCCAGCTGGATGGCGAGACCCTCGCCCCTGGGGGCCAGGCTGAGCAGCTGGGTGCGGGCGGCCAGGAGGAGGGCCAATGCCGCTGTGGCGGCGGCCGCCGTGATCCAGCCCCGGTGACGTGGCGGGCGGGAGGGCCGGGTCCTTGTGCTCAGCATCGGCCCATCCTGCCAGAGAGCGCCCGATCTGCGCTCAGATCAGCCCTCGGCGGTCAGAGTGGGGTCGAGGTTGAGCCCGGTCCGGCCTCGGAAGGCGGCCAGGACTCCGGCTGCCACGGAGATGGCGGCGAGGAAGAAGGCGGAGGCGACCAGCCCCTGGGTCACCGCATGAACCGAGGCGTTGTGTCCCGCGCCCGCCCCCACGAAGAGCCCGTAGACCAACCCGGTGAGGGCCACCCCCATGGAGGTCCCGGTGCCCCTGGTCATGTTGAGGATCCCGCTGGCCATCCCCGAGTGCTCACGGGGAGCCGACCCCATGATGGCGGCGTTGTTGGGCGGGGTGAACATCCCGAGCCCGATGCCAGCCACCGCCAGCTCCACCAGGAGCAACCCGCCGGTCTCCGGGTGGACCCCCAGGCCCACCATGGCCAGCGCCAGCACCGCCATCCCTCCCACGGTGAGCGGCTGGGCGCCGATCCGGTCCGCCAGCGCTCCCGCTATCGGCGCGGTGATCCCCAGGAACACTGGCAGCACCACCAGCTCCAGCCCGGCGGAGGCGGGGTTCAGGTGCCCGGCATCCTTGAGGTAGAAGGGGAGGACGAAGAGGGCGCCGAAGAGCGCCAGGTAGGAGAGCAGGCCGGAGGAGATTCCCGACGAGAAGGGAACCACCTTGAACATCGAGAGCTGCATCATCGGAGCCCGGCAGCGAAGCTCCCGGCGGATGAATACCGTCCCAAAGATCAGGGTGGCGGCCACGAAGCCCAGGATCTCGGGCGAAAGCCAGCCCGCCTCGTTCCCGAAGGAGAGGGCCAGCATGAGCGCGGTTATGGCGGCCACGAAACTGCCGATCCCCCACCAGTCCATCGGCTGGCGCTCGGCCAGGTGGCGGCTGCGGGGGAGGAGGAACCACCCCAGTCCCATGCCCAGCAGGCCGGCCGGCACGTTGACGAAGAAGATCAGCCGCCAGCCCCCGAGGACCAGGAGCAGGCCCCCCACCGCCGGGCCGAGGGAGAGTCCCAACGCCTGGGCGGCTCCCTGGACGCCGATACCCTTGCCCAGCTTGTCGGGCGGCATCGCCTGCACGATGAGGGCGACACTGTTGGCCTGGAGCATGGCCGCGCCGAAGCCCTGAAGGACCCGGAAGACGTCGAGGAAGGTGAGGCTCGGGGCCAGCCCGCAGAGGGCCGTCCCGATGATGAAGATGGCGAAGCCGTAGATGTAGAGGAGCTTGCGTCCCACCATGTCGGCGAAGCGCCCCACCGCGGTCACCATGGCCACCAGGACCAGGAGGTAGGCCAGCGAGACCCACTCCACCGACCCCAGAGAGGCGTTGAAGTCGGTCTTGAGCCGGGGGAGGGCCAGGACCACGATGCTGGCGTCCAGCTGGCCCATGAACGCCCCGACGCAGACGGTGCCCACCACCAGCCAGTGGCTGTTGGGGTTCTTGGCCACCGAGGCCGGCCGCCGCGGCTCGACCAGAAGGCGCCGCCAGCCGTGGACGGCGTGCTCGGACTTGGACACCGATCCCATCACTCGAATATAGCCGCGCTGTTGAGGCCGGGGGAAAAGGAAAGGGCCCGCCCGGATCTCCCGGGCGGGCCCCTGGCTGCCTCCTAGGTGGCTGCCATCGACACGAGGTCGGTCAGCTCCCGGTGTCGGGATTGGGGCTGGCGGAGGGTCCCCCCTGAGGCGGCATGTAGCCACCCGTCTGGGCGATCGGGCCCTCACCCACGATTCCGGTTCCGCTGAGGACGATGGCGGCGATCTCCTCGGTCTCGTACCCACTGTGCACCGCCCAGCCGTAGGCGAGCAGGCCGACCATGATCACCACCAGGATGTCTGCGGGGAAGGGAATGCCGATGGTCTTGGGAGCGTCCACGAAGCCGAGGGACGCCGCCCCGTAGGAGCCGTAATACGAGATCGCGAACATAGCCAGCAGGAAGAAGATCAGCCACCAGCTGGAGCTCACCGCCTTGCGCCCTTCCTCGTTGCAGAGGTACCACAGGGCGCCGGTGAAGCCCACGATCAACACGATGGTCGTGAAGTAGAAAACCCCGAAGGCGGGGTGGGGTATGGCCGCTGGGGCGGCTGTCAGGGCGTACCCACCCCAGCGCTGGACGATGATCCAGAGCACGAGGAACACCAGCCCCAGGATTCCGCCGGCCCCAGTGCTGATCCAGCCCTTCATGGGGGCGTAGAACCAGGTGAAGAGCGGCAGGGCCACGAAGACCGCGGCAAAGACGATGGCCAGGGTCTCGAAGTCGGCCCAGTAGACGATCAGGACGGCGCCAATGAAGCCCACGGGGGCCAGGATCTCCGCCCCCCAGAGGCGGAATGGCCGGGTGAGCGACCCTGCGGTGCGGCGCAGGATGGGCAGCCCGATGCCTCCCATGATGTAGGTGAGCACCGTGGCAGACGTGATGATCCCGACCAGCGTGTACCAGCTCGGAAGCGGCAGGAAGAAGAGGCAGCCCACGACCGTCGAGGCCAGAAGGGCCATGAGAGGGATCTTGGTTGAGGCCAGGACGTTCTGAAACTGCTTCGGCAGATAGCCCACCACCGACAGGCCGTACACCGTCCTGGCCGAGGTGCCAAGGTAGATGTAGCCGGTCCCGGTTGGGGAGATGAACGCGTCGATCAGCAGGATGGTGGCAAAGCCGCCCAGGAGAGCGGTCCCCGATCCCTTGAGAAGCACATAGAAGGGGGCGTCGGCGGCGGCGCTACCAGCGGCCTTAAGCCCCGCCCAGTCGCCGACATGGACGTGGAAGAAGCCCCAGTTGATGCCTCCGGTGAAGGCCACCTGGAGCAGGACGTAGATGACCATCCCGGCCAGGACCGAGAGGATGGTGGCGGTGGGCACGTCCCGCTGGGGGTTCTTGGCCTCACCACCGAAGTCCAGCGCCTGCCGGAAGCCGAGGTAGGAGAAGACGATCCCGGTGCTGGCCACCGCCCCCAGGACCGGCTGGCTGCCGAGCGGGAAGAAGCCGCCGTAGTTGCCGAAGTTCTTGGTGTGCAGGTCCAGGACCAGCAGCAGAATGATAGTCAGGCCGGGGATCACGAACTTCCAGCCGGTGACGAAGGCGTTGAACTGGCTGAGGAAGCGGATCCCGGCGTAGTTGATGATGAAGAAGAGGATCATCAGCCCGATTCCGAAAAGGATCCCGGACGGCCAGGTCAGCTCGGAGCTGGAGTTGACGATCCCGTGGATGTAGGAGCTGGCATAGGTGACCACCGCCTCGGCCTCGATGGCCGGGACCGAGACCGCGGAGAGCAGATATGTCCAGCCCAGGATGAAGCCGGTGTAGCCGCCGTGGGTCAGGTGCGGGTAGCGCACGATCGCTCCGCTGCGGGGGAGCATCCCCGCGACCTCAGCGTAGTTGAGGGCAACGAAGAGGACCAGCACGCCACCCACGATCCAGGAGACGATCGCGCCCGGCCCGGCCACCGAGGCCGAGGCGATGGCCGCGAACAGCCACCCGGAGCCGATGATCCCTCCCATGGAGAGGAAGAAGAGCTGCCAGACCGACATGGTCCGGGCCAGCTTTCGATCCGACGCGTCGTAGTCCGGTTTCACCGCCGTCGCCATACTTGGGCACCTCCCTACAAGTTGCTCGCCGGGGAGGAGTCCCTAGGACACCGGCCCCTCCCCATTCCCTGTTGCCCGCAAGATTAGGGACTGGAGGGCCGTTTGGGAAGGGGCTTGACAAATTCCCCAAATTCTGGTTGCTCTCGAAGGGGCGGTATATTGCCCAGGAAGATGGAAGAGCTGAGCCTCCCCGGGGACTCCCAACCCGACTTCGAGCAACTGGCCGCCGGGCTGCGGGCGGACTCCCGCGACCTCTCCACCTTCCTCGAGGTGATGGCCGACAAGTTCACCGGGGCGCTTCCCGGCCGGGTCAAGGTGGAGTACCAGGGGGGGATGCTGCGCCGCAACAAGCAGGTGCGGCGGGTCCTGGTCCAGCTAGGCGAGGATCGCTTCGAGGTGGCGCGGGAGCAGGGGGCGGTGGCGGCCCGCCGGGTCCGGGTGGTGCGGGGGATCGCCCTCAAGACCGAGGAGATGGCGGTGGATTCCTGGCTCGCCGAGCTCAGTCGCGCGCTGGTGCGCGAGGGCCAGTCCACCTCCGAGGGGCGGATCGCGCTCGAGCGGCTGCTGGGCTGAGGGTGCGGTTCTTCCGCGGCGGGCAGTCCGGACCATCCCCCGAGGAGCTGCAGCGCGCTGATCGCAGCCGCCAGCTGGTCGAGGCGGGCGGGATCCCCCTCGAGGCCGAGGAGAGGATCGCCCGCCAGCGCGAGTCCGGGGCCGCCTTCACCTCTGACCTCTCCGTGGACGAGCTGGCGGCGCTGCGCCAGCTGGGCTATCGCCCGCTGGCCCTGGTGATGGGCAGCTCCATGTACCAGATCGGGTGGGTCCAGGGGGGCTTCTCTCGCTTTGGCGTGGGGATGGGCTGGACGCCGCCCGAACCTCAGGAGAACCTCCCCCTCACACGCGCCCTGACCGACGCTCGCCATCTCGCCCTGGGCCGACTGATGCGCGAGGCCGAGGGGCTCGGGGCGGAGGGGGTGGTGGGGGTGCGGCTGGTGATCCGCAGCTGGGAGTGGGCTCAGGGGATGGCCGAGTTCACTGTGCTGGGAACCGCGGTCCGCCGCGATGGCCCAGCCCCCGCCGCCGGCCCTTTCACCTCGACGCTGAGCGGGCAGGACATGGCCAAGCTGGCCACGACCGGGCAGCGTCCCCTGGGGGTGGCCCTGGGGGCCAGTGCCTGGACCGCGATGGCCTTCTTCGGGGGCCTCATGGGCGGAATGGGGAGCTGGTTCAACCAGGAGGTGTCCAGCTTCACCCGGGCGCTGCACCTGGCCCAGCACCAGAGCCGGGCCCGGATGGCGGCGGAGGCCGCCGCTCTGGGGGGTGAGGGGGTGGTCGGGGTGGAGCTGGAGTCCCACATCCTGGAGTACCAGACCGGCTCGGAGCAGGTGCAGGGACGGATCGTGCAGTGGGTGGCGCTGGGCACCGTGGTGGGGGAGGGGGAGCGCCTCGCCGCGTCGCCCGCCCCGCGACTGGTGGTCCCGCTTAGTTGATGGAGGAGATACCTTGAGCGAGCAGCAGCCCCTGATCCCCGAGGATGCCGTCAACCGGCTCAAGGAGATGCGTGGCACCGAGGGCCACCGCAAGCTCTTCACCAGCGACCTCTCGATCTCCGAGTTCCTGCTGGTGAAGGAGGCCGGGTTCGAGCCGGTGGGGCTGGTGGTGGGGAGCTCCATCTACCACATCGGCATGCAGATGGCCAACTACGGGCAGAACCAGGAGCTCCAGGTGCTGAGCCAGGCGATGTACCAGGCCCGGGAGCTGGCCATGAGCCGGATGGAGGAGGAAGCCGACGTCCTGGGCGCGGACGGGATCGTGGGCGTCCGCCTGGACATCAACCGGTATGAGTGGGGTCAGGGGCTGGCCGAGTTCATGGCGGTGGGCACCGCCGTGCGCAGCGCCCAGGGGACCATGCGCACTCCCAAGGGCCGGCCCTTCACCTCCGACCTCTCCGGGCAGGACTTCTGGACCCTGCTCCAAGCCGGGTATGCCCCGCTGGCCCTGGTGATGGGGTCCTGCGTCTACCACGTGGCCCACCAGGGGCTCGGCCAGTGGATGCGCCGGGTCGGGCAGAACCAGGAGATGCCCAACTTCACTCAGGCCCTCTATGACGCCCGGGAGCTGGCCATGGAGCGGATGCAGCGGGAGGCCGAGGAGGTATCCGCCGAGGGGATCGTGGGCGCCCAGATCAAGGAGAACAACCATGGCTGGGGGAGCCACGTGATCGAGTTCTTCGCCGTCGGGACCGCGGTCAAGCCCACCCGGGAGGACCACCGCATCGCAGCGCCCCAGATGGTGCTCTCCCTGGACCAGTAGGGTGGCGGGGGAGGCCGGGCTAGCCCTGCTCTACGACGAGATCTTCCTCGACCACGAGAGCCCAGGACATCCGGAGTCCCCAGACCGGCTCCGTGCCATCGTGGCAGGGCTCCGTGCGGAGCCGCTCATCTCCCCCGCCAGCTGGCGCTCCGCCCGCCGGGCGGACCCGGACGACCTGCTGCTGGTGCACCTGCCCCGCCACGTCGACCGGATCCAGTCCCTCTCCCTCGAGGGTGGCGGCTGGATCGACCCTGACACCTACTGCACCCCCTTCTCCTTCGACATCGCCCTGGACGCCGTCGGAGCGTCCCTGGTGGCCGCCGAGCTGGCCTGCGCCCCATCTCCCACCCCCTCCCTGGCCTTGGTGCGGCCCCCGGGGCACCACGCCACCCCGGACCGGGCCATGGGCTTCTGCCTCTTCAACAACCTGGCTCTGGCGGCAAGGCACGCCCAAAGGCGGCTGGGGGTGGAGCGGGTGGCGATCTTCGATCTGGACGTCCACCATGGGAACGGCACGCAGGAGGTGTTCTGGGAGGACCCCCAGGTGCTCTACACCTCGCTCCACCAGTGGCCCCTGTACCCCGGCACGGGCGCGGCGTCGGAGCGCGGCGGGGGCGACGGCTTCGGAACCACCGTCAACGTTCCCCTTCCGGCAGGCACCGAGGGCCCGATCTGGCTCGCGGAGCTGGAGTCCCGGGTCCTTCCGGCGGTCCGACGCCATCAACCCGAGCTGATCCTGGTCAGTCTCGGCTTCGACGCCCTCATCGGAGACCCCCTGGCCGGATTCAGGCTGCGGTGGTCCTCATACGGGCTGGCCATGGCCAGGGTTGCCGAGGTGGCTGCCGAGAGCTGCCCGGGAAGGGTCGCCGCCTTCCTGGAGGGGGGATACGACCTCCAGGAGATGCCGGTCGCAGCCGTGTCCTGCGCCCTCGCCCTGGCCGGGTTGGAGCCGGTCCCCAGTCGGGAGCGTGCTTCAGCGTCTCTGCAACTCTAAGGGACTCTGAGCGGGGCGTAGCCGAGCGCCCTGGGGCCGAAGTCGCCACGAGGGACGACCGCGGTGGCATGGGCGTTGCGGTGGAAGCCGCGCCCGAGGGACACCCATCTGGGCCGGTGCCCAGGTGAG
>JAJYXT010000073.1:2907-11596 GCA_021801645.1 bacterium | reverse complement strand
ACTCCCGCCAGTGCCAGGACCGTAAGGCCCGCCTCGGGGCCGTAGGCGACAGACGAGAGCGCGTCGGACGCCAGCGTGGGAAGAGCGCGGCGGACGGGCAGCCTCTCGGCCTCCACCGCGGAGGTCGGCAGTGGGCGTCCGATCACCGCGCGCTTGAGCCGGTAGGTCAGGCGCGCGGCGCCGCTGGGGGGTTCGTCCGCCCGCTCGGTGGCGACCAGCATCCCGCCCCGGCCACGTCGAAAAGAGCCCAGGTCCTCCCGACGAACCACCACGTAGCGGTTGCCCGGGAGGCTGCCCGGCTGGGTGATGCGCCGCTCGAGGTCGGCCGCCGGGTCGTCAGAGGGTGGGGGCGAGTCGCTGGGCATTGGCTGGGTGACTTCCTTAGATGCTGGCCCGGCCGCCTGATACTGAGCCGTGGGGAGGCCGGGGCGCAACTGGACAGCGGCGCCTTCGCCATCCGCGCGGATAACCTCTCGGTGTTGAGACCGCCGGCTCCGCCACACCCGGCTCCGGGGAGGTTCGCCCTGGTGATGGCCGCTGGAGCCATCGCTCTCGGCCTGCGCCGGGTGGGCGAACCGGGACCGGCCCTGGCCCTGCTCATCATCGCGGCGGTCTCATATGCCGAGGTCCTGGCAGGCGAGCTGGTAGGGCTGCTGAGGTCGCCGCTCGCTTACTGGTCTGCTTTGGAGCCGTGGCGCGTCCGGCTGGGGGTCTTCGCCTTCTCCGCCGCCACCACGGTCCTGGCCGAGCTAGCGGGTGCGGCCGGCTGGAGAGGGATCTCCCTTTGGCTCACATTCATCGGAGCCCTGATCGCTCTCCTCTGGGGCGGCGGGATTTGGGCTCGGCGTTGGGGTGCGGGCTGGCTGGAGGAGGGTGGGGCCTTCTGGCTCCTGGGACCGGTGAGCGCCGTGGCCGCCAGTGGCGCCCTGGCCGCTCTGGCCGGCCACGGCGTCGCCTGGAGCCGCCCCCTCGCCGCCCTGCAGCTGGCCCTGCTCGGACTGGGCCTGCTGGCCTACCTGTTGCTGGCCGCCCGGCTCCTCTGGAGTCTGCGGCTGAGGCCCCCACTGTGGACGCTGGGTCCCTCTTATTGGATCGTCGCCGGCGTGCCGGCACTGGCAGCGATTTCCTTCTCCCTGGCGGCCGCTGCTGCCCGAGGGGTCTGGCCCGGGGCGGTGGCCCCTCTGACGGCGGGCGGCGCCGCGCTGCTGGGTGTGGCAGCGGCACTCGTACCGCTGCCCGCCAGCCTCACCATCCGGCGCCTCCAGCTCCGGCGGCAGGTGGCGGGACACGCGCCCGAATACTGGGCGGGCGTATTCCCTCTGGCGGTCATCGGCCTGGCCTGCCTGCAGGTGGGCGCCGACCGCGGCTGGCTGGCCGTCGTGGCCCGACTGGCTCTGGGGCTGGCCACCGCGGCCCTGGCGGCCGACCTGGCACGTGCAGTGCTCTCCCGACTGCTGCCCTCAGACGGGCAGCGGTCGGGAGAGCCGCCTATACCCGGCCGGAATCAGTAGGCGTACCCGCCGGAGGAGCCGGAGGAGCTGGACGATGCCGTCAGGCCGGGGGTGGCCACATACCAGATGCCGCCCACGCCCTCTCCCTTGCTCTGGTGGGGTCCTGTGTCCCCCGAGTAGGTGTAGAGCGGGTGCCCGTTGTACTCCACCTGGCGGCCATTGGGGCCGCTGTAGAAGGTGAAGTTGCCGCCCACCGAGGAGGGCGCGCTCACCGATCCGGCGCTGGAGGTGAGCGCCGGCCAGATGGAGGCGCACCCACCGCTGCAGGTCACCTTGCTGGCGGAATCCTTGGTGTTGTAGTAGAGCGTCCGTCCAGCGGCGTTGGTCAGAACCGACTCAGACCTGCCGTTCACCACCACGGAGGCGGTTTGCACCACGAGCCTCGAGCCGCTCGAGGACGACTTGTGGCTGGCGGGAGCTGAGCTTCCGCATCCGGCGACCAGGGCCGCCACCGTCAACGTTCCGGCCGCGGCTCCCAGGATGCCCAACCAGGGTCGAGCTCCATTTGCTCCTTGCGCTGGTCGGCTGAATTGGGGGAAGTTCCACATTCTCTCCGCCTCCTGGCACCGGGTACGGCCCCCCGCCCGGCCTAGTAAACACCATTCGCCTTCGGCCTGCCAGGGGGCGGGCGGCGGCCTCGCGCGCTGGTGGTGGCTACACTGCCGCGGGTGATGAGACCTGGCGCCTCCGCCCCCGGCCGCGAGTCGGAGCCGTGAGAAAGGCTCCTGGTGGGACCGTCTCCAGGGACCCGTCAGGCCCAGTCCAACCGCATTCCGGTTCGATGGTGGAGTGGGCGGGCATGAGGATCTCCGCCGACCGTCTCTCCGCCATTCTGATCCTCCTCGCCGCCGTCGTGGCGCTTGGACTCCGCCTAGAGGAGGTTCTGCGGCCCGGTCACCTCTTCGGAGTCGTCCAGTACGACGACTCCGTGTATCTGGGAGCTGCTCTCCGGATAGTCGCCGGCCAGCTGCCCTACCGCGACTTTGTGACCATCCAGCCTCCCGGACTGCCCCTCCTCCTGGTGCCGATCGCGGCTCTTTCCCACTGGGTCGGAGCGCGTGGCGCGATGGCCGCGGCCCGACTTCTGGTGCCGATCGTGTCCGCGGCAGACGTGGTGCTGCTGGGGCTGCTGGTCCGCCACCGCGGACCCTTGGTGGCAGGGGTCGCCTGCTTCGCCCTGGCTGCCTACCCGGACGACCTGCTGAGTGCCCCGACTGTGTATCAGGAGCCCTTCCTGAACCTCTTCTGCCTGGTCGGCGCCGGGCTCGCGTTCGACGGGGACGGACTGACCCGCTCTGGCCGTCGGCTCTGGCTGGCTGGACTGGCGTTCGGGCTCGGCGGTGCCATAAAGGTCTGGGCCATCTTCCCCGTGGTGGTGCTGGTGCTGCTGCTCTGGCGTCGCCCCCGGGGCGCTCTGGCGCTCATTGCCGGGGCCGGAGTTGGCTTCCTGCTCGTCTGCTCGCCGTTCCTGCTGATCTCCGCCCCCGCCTTCGTCCACCAGGTCCTCATCTCGCAGGCCCTGCGCGTGGACGTGGTCCGGGTCCCGATCCTGGTCCGCCTGGTCCTCATCACCGGGGTGGTCATCACCAACGTGGTCCAGATCACCACACTCCAGCGGCAGCTGGGATTGGCGGTCGCGGGGCTGCTGGCCGGCTTTCTGGCCGTCTGCTTCCTCGCCCTCCCGCCTCCCCGGGCGGCCGGTGTCCCGCCGCCCGGAGTGGGTTGGTGGGGGCGGAGGAGGACGACGGCCCTGGAGCGCTTCGGCCTGGGGTCCCTGGTGCTGATCCTGCTGGCCTTCATGATCCCTGACGACTTCTACTTCCACTACGCCACCTTCCTCGGCCCCTTCCTGATGCTCTCGCTGGCGCTGGCCGCTGGTCGCCTCCTGCCCCTCCTCCGAGAGTTGGCGGTGGGTCTGGCGGCGCTGGTGCTGCTGGGAGCGCTGATGCACGCTCTCCTGGTGGCCCGTGGGGTGTCGCCGGCCCCGGACCCCGCTGCCGCCCTGGACAGTCTCATCCCCCGAGGCGCCTGTGTCGTGACCGACAACCCGGCATACCTCATCTCCGCCAACCGTTATCTGGCCGGTCCTGGCTGCCCGCCGATGGTGGACCCATACGGGGCCACCATCGATCTCTCCCAGGGCAGGGTGGCCAACGGGGGTGCGGCCTCCAGCGGGGCTGCCGTGAGTGCCTGGCGCGGGTACTTCGAGAGGGCTGGATACCTCCTGCTCACCCCGGCGAGCGGGGTGCGCATACCCTGGACTCCAGCCCTGGAGTCATACGTCGAGCGCCACTTCCACATGGAGTCTGCTTCCCCCGTGCTGGTCCTGGTGCGGGGGGCGGGGGGGGCCCCATACTCCCTGGCCGCCCTGGCAGGTGCCCCCCCATGAGCAATGGGTGCCCGCTTGTCGACGGAGGTTTAATTCCTGTTGTGCTATCTGCGATCTGGCGGCTGAGCCCGCGCTCGGCACTCGCAGCGGGAACTCACTGAGCTGGATGCCTCGACGGTATCCGCCGGCGCGCTGAACGAGGCTCGGGGGAGTTGGTGGCGGAGGGTGCCCCCGTGGGTCGTCGCCTCCGGGGTGCTGGTTGTGGGTCTGGGACTCACCCTGCATCAGCTCGGGAGCCATCCGCTGGTCGACTTCGATGAAGCGATCAACGCGGTGATCATCCGCCACATGGCCCGGAGCGGGAACTGGCTCGTGCCCATCTACAACGGGAGTGCGCACCTCCGCCGCCCCCCTCTCTACTTCTGGGCAGCAGCTCTGGTGGCGGGTGGCCTGCACCAGTTTTCACCGTTCGCCTATCGGTTGCCGGCAGCGATCTCCGCCTCGGTCCTGGGAGCCGGCCTGGCGGTGGCGCTGCCCCGCCACTTCCGCTGGCCGACCTGGGTGGGGGCGGTGGCCGGCCTGGCGCTCCTCACCATGCCCTACTTCCTGATCCTGAGCCGGGAAGCCATGCTCTCTGGTCCGGCAGCCGCCCTGGTTGCGGCCACGGTGCTCAGCGGCTGGGCGATGCTTCGTGGTCGGGGCGGCTGGGCAGCGACGCTCGCTTTCGGCGGATTCCTTGGCCTGCTGGCCCTGGAGGACAGCGCCATCGCCCTGGTTCCCCTGGCGGTGCTGGTGGTCGACGCCGCCGCCCGGCGCCGGCGCCCCGGGTTCACTCTGTGGCAGCTGCTGGCTGCCATACTGCTGGCGGCTGCCATAGGCGGGTTCTGGCCCCTCCTGATGTCCTTCCGCTACGGGCCAGGGTTCTGGGACCAGTACCTGGCGCAGAACGTGGTGGCTCGGGTGGGGAGTGGCACCCAGTCCGGCGCCCGTCCGGTTTATTACTACCTGCCGCTCCTGGCCGCCGGCCTGGGCGCCTTCGGCCCCCCTCTAGCGGTCTGCCTGGTGGGCTCCTGGAGGCGGGCGTGGCGGTCCCCGGATTCGGCGGAGCGGCTGGCGGTGATCTGGCTGGTGGTCGGAGTGATGGGGTTCTCCGCGGCGGTCACCAAGTTGCCCTGGTACATGGCACCGGTGTACCCGGCCATGGCCATCCTTTTGGCCGCACCGCTTGGGCGCCTGGGCGAGTGGCGGGCCGCCCCGACCTGGCACGCCGGTTGGGTGACGGTTGCCCTGGGATCCGTGGCCGCCGGGCTGGCTCTCGCCCTCTGGCCCTCCCCGCATCCGGTGGTGGCGCTGGGGGTCTGCGCTCTCGCCGGGGCGGCGGCGGCGGCCGTGGAGCTGTGGCCCCGTCTGCGCCGGCTGGCCCCCGCTATCCCGGGCCACCCCCTTCGCCCCATTTCCGCGCTTCCCTGGCTGGTGGGCCTGCTCGCCGTTTCCGCCTTGATACCGGTGGGCCGGGCGGCCGTATTTCCTTACACGCCTGGTGCTCCGGGGCTCTCGCAGAGCCTGCAGCCGGAGCCGACCGCTGTGCCGGAGGCGGCCATCGGCACCCTGGCCGCCGCCGACCGCAGCGTGCCCCTGGGGCTCCTCGTGGGGGCGACCCCCACCATGGTCTACTACTCCGACCGTAGCCGGGTGGCCATCTATGCGACGCTGGCGACCGCCGCCATGAGGCGCCACGCCTGGCTGATCACCCTCGCTGGGCTGGTGCCTCAGCTCCGCCGGGAGGCGCCCCGACTCCGGGTCCTGGGCCACCGTGGCCACCTGGTCCTGGTGGCTATGGCCGGATACCCGACGCTGGCTCGCTAGGCCGACGCCCGCCCCAGGGGATCCGGAGCCGATCCGCCGGTTGCGACCTCCTCCGCCTCCCGCAACGCCCTGAGCACGTTCCCACCCGCCACGAGGCCAATCTCCTTCTCGCTCCAGCCGCGGCGTGCCAGTTCGCCGAGCAGGCGCGGATAGGTGCTGACATCCTCTAGCTGCGAGCAGGTCTCCCGGGTTCCGTCGAAGTCGCCCCCCAGGCCGACGTGGTCCAACCCGGCCACCTCGCGGATGTGGTCAATGTGGTCGGCCACCTCCCCGAGATGCGCCTTGGGGGCCGGATGGGCAGCCAACCAGTCGTCCATCCGTCCTCCGGAGTCGGTTCCGGACCCGAGCTCCACTCCCCGACGCCTCGCCTCGCTCTCCATCTCCAGCGCCCACTCCCGGCAGCTCTGGGACACGAATCGCGGGACGAAGGTCACCATGCACACCCCGCCGTTGGCGCCCAGCCGCTCCAGGATCCGGTCGGGGACGTTGCGCGGGTGGTCGCAGATGTGCCTGGTGGAGGAGTGGGAGAAGATCACCGGTGCCGTGGCGGCGTCCAGGGCCGCCGCCATGGTGGACTCGGCCACGTGGGAGAGGTCCACGAGCATGCCCAGCCGCTGCATCTCCGCGACCACTTGGAGGCCGAAGTCGCTCAGCCCGCCGGCCCGGGGCTCGTCGGTCGCCGAGTCCGCCCACTGCAGGCTCTTGTTGTGTGTGAGCGTCATGTAGCGCACACCGAGCCGGTGCAGCGCCCAGAGCGCTCTCATCGATCCGGCGATGGAGTGTCCGCCCTCGGCACCCATGAGGCAGGCGATGCGTCCACTGGCGGCGACTCGGACCACTTCGGCGGCGGACGTTGCCAGGGCCAGCTCCCCTGGGTAGGCGGCGACCATGCGGTGGACGAAGGCGATCTGCTCCAGCACCCCCCGCAACGCCTCCTCGCCGGCCCATCCGGCGGGGACGTAGACCGACCAGAACTGGGCTCCCACCCCCCCTCGGCGAAGTCGTGGGATGTCGGTGTGGAGGTCCGGACCTTCCCGAGCCAGGTCCCGCCGCTTCAGGTCACCACCGTGGAGCACCCGCATCTCCCACGGCAGGTCGTTGTGTCCGTCCACGATCGGGGCGCTGGCGGGCATCACCAGCTGACTGCCCGGCGCACCCGATTGGCTCATCCCGTACAGCGATGATAGGCGTCGCCCGGTCTGCGCGGGGCAGCGGCCCCATGCCTGCGGAGGACTCGTACGCCGATGGCCCTTACCGGATCGGAGGCGGTCGTGCGTCCGATCACCGATGTGGCGGTGCTTCTCAGCCCCAGGATCTCACCGTCGGCTAGGGCCAGCCGGTCCCGGCTGAGCCAGCTTCTGCGCGCCGCTGGCTGCGTCGATCCCGAGTGGATCACTGTGACCGCGCCTGATCGGCCTGCCACAGCGGTGAGCGCGGCGGTGGCTGCCGGCGCCCGGCTCGTTCTGGCCGCGGGAGGGGACGGTACCGTCCGGGAGGCGGTGGAGGGGGCGTGGGGGACCTCCGCGGTGCTGGGGATCCTCCCTCTGGGCACGGCCAATGTCCTGGCGCACAACCTGGGCATCCCCCGCCGGCTCGAGGAAGCCATCCGCGTCGCGCTCCTCGGCCGGGACCGGGCGCTTGACGTGGGGCGCACCCAGAACGGGCTATTCCTAGTGGCCGCGGGAATGGGGCTGGACGCTCGGATGATGTCCGCCTTCGAAGCCCGTGCCCGCCACCGAATCGGCCTGGTGGCCTACGTCGCATCCGCCCTGCGTCACCTCGCCGACCCCGCCTTCGAGGTCACCGTCGAATGCGACGGGGGTGCCCCACTGCACCGGTTGGTGGCTGCCGCACTGGTCGGCAACGTGGCCCGGCTCCCGCTTGGAATCCGCCTGCATCCCGAGGCTCTGGTCGACGACGGGCAGCTGGAGGTGATCCTCATACATCCCCGCGGCCCGGTGGGCTGGCCCCGGGTCGCCGCCGCACTCCTGGGGTCCCCGGACCGGGGAGCGGTTGAGCGGTTGCCCGCTCGCCGGGTCGAGATCCGCGCCGCCTCGCCTCAGCCTATGGAGCTGGATGGTGACGTCGCCGGATGGGGTACGTCGCTCACCGCCCAAGTTCACCCACGGGCCGTGCTGATCCGGGTTCCCGGCTGACCTCACCCGGCCTGCGAACGGTCCGGGCACGTTGCCGGGTGGCAGCCGCGGGACTCACCCTTTTGGGGGATGGCGGCACTCCGGCCCGCCTGCTAAAGTTCCACCACCCCACCGCGGGAGGGAAGCGGCGGGGGAATCCGTTTCGGGGAGGTAGCAGTTGTTCGAGCGCATCGGTGCAAGAGGCGGCTGGCGGGTGGTGGGCGTCGCGGCCCTGGCCACCCTGCTGTTGGCGGCCTGCGGGGCGGCGACCACCGGTAACAAGACCACCAGCGGGGGGACGGTCACCTGGGCCGAGCTGCCGGCGACCCCGCCCAACTACATATTCCCGATGATGAGCGGGCCTTACTTCGGCAACCAGAACCTGTACCAGTTCTCCAACGAGATGTTCCTGCCTCTCTTCTGGTTCGGGGACCACGGTCAGCCGGTCTTCAACCCCCAACTGAGCATCGGCAACCAGCCCGTCTTCTCGGATGGCAACCGGGTGGTGACCATCACCCTCAAGCACTGGCAGTGGTCCGACGGCCAGCCCATCACCGCCCGTGACGTGATCATGTGGATGAACCTGCTCAGTGCTGCCACCGACCCCAACTCCCCCGCTGTGGGAAGCAACAGCTCCCCCGGTCCGGGCTGGGGGGCGGCGGTGCCCGGTGGCTTCCCGGAGAACGTCGTGTCCTACCAGCAGACCGGCACCTACTCACTCACGCTGGACCTGAACCACTCCTACAACCCCACCTGGTACCTCTACAACGAGCTTAGCCAGGTCTTCCCGCTGCCCCAGCAGAGCTGGGACAAGCTGTCCTCCTCGGGTGCGGTCGGCAACTACGACA
>JAJYXT010000073.1:0-2807 GCA_021801645.1 bacterium | reverse complement strand
GGCAACACCGAGCAGACCAATGAGATGGAGGCTCTGCAGTCCACGGCCAAGGCGCAGGCGGGGATCAACCTCACCCTCTCCACCGAGCCCTTCCAGCAGGTGATCGGCACCGCCTTCGGCGGCTGCACATATGCCACGCCCTGCACCGACTGGCAGATGGCCAACTGGCTGGGCGGCTGGACCTACGCCCCCGACTACCTGCCCACCGGGGGCGAGCTGTTCGCCACCGGGGCCGGCAGCAACGGGGGCGACTACTCCGATCCCACCAACGACGCCAACATCGTGGCCACCCACACGGCCCCCAACCAGGCGGCCGAGATCCAGGCCCTGTTCAAGTACCAGGACTACCTGGTGAAGCAGGTCCCGGTGGTCTATCTCCCGGAGACGCCGCTCTCGCTGACCATGTACAAGAGCAACCTGAAGGGCCTCATCCCGCAGGACGGGTTCGGCATCATCTACCCCCAGGAGTACTCCCTGGGCTGAGCCACCGAGGGCAGGCGCCGACTTCGGTCGGCGCCTGCCACCGTGGCCCCGCGTGTTCGGCACGGAGCCAAGCCCCGTGAGGCCGTCATGGGAGAGGGCCCGGGCCGCGTGCCCGGATCAGGCCTCCCGCCGTGCCGGCGACTTGACAGGACGGATCCGATCCCAGCTGGCGTGCCCCACTCCGCCCACGAGAAGCGCGGCGCCGGCGAGCAGGAGCACAGCAAAGTAGACCCGGTAAGCGACCGACGGCCAGGCGGCGTACAGGTGGGGGACCAGATAGTGGCTCCCAACGGCCAGATACCCGATGGCGTACGCAGCCAGAAGCTGATCTCGGGCCCGGGAGCCTCGGTAGAGGCGCCAGAGCCCTAGGACCACCAGCGGATCCAGAACCCAGCCGACCGTCTCCACCGCGAGGAAGCCTCCGGCCGCGCCGACGCTCCCCCAGACGACGGCTCCGAGCACCCACCTGACCGCCAGCCGCACGGGTCACTCCTCTCGGTGATGTAGGGAGAGCGGGCGGCGCGACCAGACCGCGTGGCCCATGGCCGCCAGCAGCGCCAGAGCGATTGCGGCCCCCAGGCCCACGGTGGGCCACAGGAAGAACAGCAGGACGAGGAGCAGCCCAAGGATGACTAGGCGCCTGGCCTGACGGCCCACCTTCATCTCAACCGTGAAGGTAGCACGGTTCAGCGCCTTGGCCTCCATCCGCCGGGGCACAGTACCCGTGCGCCTCCCGTGCCGGAAAGCTGGCTTCCCAGGTCAGCACGGGCGATTCCGCCATGCCGGTCTGACCAGCTACGGCGCAGATCGCCGGAGTTTCCCGGCGTCCCAGCGGACCATCCCACCGATCACGAGGGCAACCGTGGGTGCCAAGAACACTCCCAGACTCAACGCTGAAACCAGGAAGGCTGCGCAGGTCAGGGCGAGGCAGCCCCAGGTCACCGTTCGAGCCCAGCGCAGACCGCGCGCTTCCGACAGCCACAGCATCCAGGTGTCGATCAGGCAGATGACGGCCAGGCCGCCGAGAAAGGGCACGGCGCGTGATTCCCCAATGCCGTACCACGAGGGCCAACGAGTCGCAACAAATGCTGCCACCGAGAAGAGAGCGAAGGTCCAGAGCGCGGCCCCTGCGCCCCATTTGAAGCCTGCGCGACCTCCACGAGCTTGGCCATTGATCACGCTGGCAGCGTACGCGCATCTTCCCTGGTTGTCGCGTAGCAAGGACTTCTGAGTGCGACCACGGGGAAGGATGAGAGACATCGCCGCGCGGCGTATCGCGGGACTGGTGCTCTTCGCGCTCCCTGGAGATGCCGATCCCCGCCCTGCGCATGTCCCGGTCGGCTCTCCCGGACCACCCGCCGAGATTGGGGTTGCCGCAGTCACACCCGGGCGACGGGCTGCCGCTCAGGCCGCGCCTCACTCCTGCGTTCGGCTCGGGCGTCTGTCTCAGGTGCCTTCGGAGCTGGGCCTAAGGCTGATCCACAGGTCCGGCTTGATGAGGGCTGCTATGACGTGCGGAAGGCCGTACCGGGGTCCGTGGCAGCGGTAGCTGGCCACTTCACCCTCGCCGACCTCAACGGCCCTCAGCGGGCTCCGGCTGCGACCCTTGCCCAGCAGACGCAGAGAGTGGCGACCCGGGGAGACGGACACCTCAACAGTCTCACCGGCCTTGACGACGCCCACCACGGTGCCGTCGATGGAGATCTTGTAGTCCTCCATCGCCAGCAACGGGCTGTAGCTGTTCGCCCGGGAAAGGCGGATCGTCGCATCGCCCATGAACACCCCTCCAACGTCGGAGTCTGCCAGATATTGCCCGGCAAGGCTACCCCCGGGAAGCGCGACCAGCTTACTCGGCTGTCTCCTGGGACGGTCGCCCCTTCGGCCTGGGCACGGTTCGCATCCCGTGGACACTGGGCCTGGCGCGGGCGAAGTCCCGGGCGCGTTCGGTGATCCCGGGAAGGTGCTCCTTGCCCCGGTCCTCCCCGCGCCGGCGCAAGGTGGATGTGAGCCTACAACCCTTGCTCGCGCCACACCTCCATTTCAAACGACCCGCCCTTCCCTTCCGCACTTTGGCCGACGAACACGCGTACCGTGGCGCCTTAGGCCGACTGCACCCAATCCCGGTTCGATTAGGCCCTGCGGCCGACGTCTTGCCAGTGACGGGATCCCCGGGAACATCCGTCCCGGTCCAGGACACCACGGAGACTGCATCTGCCTGTCGGTAGCACCTTCCCAACCTTTGCTCTCGGGGATCGCCTCCGGTGCGGGCCGGACATCTCAGCGAAGTCGCCGTTTGGTCGCCTTTCGTACGGCATCGAAAGGCG
>JAJYXT010000057.1 GCA_021801645.1 bacterium | reverse complement strand
ACCCACTACCAGTCCGAGCTCCCCCTGGGAGTCGAGCCCGGATCGACGACCGGGAAGCGGGTGGCGATCGTGGGCTCCGGACCCGCCGGCCTCACCGCGGCCTGGCAGCTGCGACTGCTGGGGCACGAGGTGAGGATCTACGAGGCCGGGCCGGTGGCCGGAGGAGCCCTCGGCCTCACCATTCCGAACTACCGGCTTCCCAGCGAGGTGGTGGCGGAGGACGTGGGCAACGTCACCGCGATCGGAGTCGCGATAGAGCTCAATCACCGGGTGACGGACCTGGGTGAGCTCACGGACCAGGGATTCGACGCTGTTCTGGTGGCCACCGGAACGCCGCGCTCGGGACGACTCGGAGTGGAGGGCGAGGAGCTGCCCCAGGTGGTCCCCTCTCTGGACTTCCTCGAGGCCAGCAAGCTGGGTCGGGGGATGGACGTCCGGGGGAAGCGGGTGGTGGTCGTGGGGGGTGGCAACGTTGCCATCGACGCGGCCCGGTCGGCTCGCCGGCTGGGGGCCCTGGCTGTGACCGAGGTGTGCCTGGAGGCCCGCCCGGAGATGCCGGCATTCGACTGGGAGGTCGATGAGGCTCTGGCCGAGGGGGTGCGGCTGGAGGACGGCTGGGGAATCGCCCGGGTCCAGGGGCAAGACCGGGTGGAGGGGATCGAGCTCAAGCGCTGCACCGCGGTATTCGACGCCCAGGGCCGCTTCCGCCCTGTCTATGACGAGAGCGAGCGCCGGACCATCGCCTGTGACCTGGTGGTGGTGGCGATCGGCATGGGGCCGGACACCGAGTACTTCGCCCCCCTGCTGGACCGCCGGGGAAACGGGACTCTGGCGGTGGACCCGGGCACCTTGCAGTCTCGGGTCCCCAGGATCTTCGCCTGCGGGGACGTGGTGGACGGAGCCACCATGATCACGACCGCGGTCGGCCAGGGCCGCCGCGCTGCCCACATGATCGACCGCTTCCTCAACTCGAAGGAGTTTGACCCGGAGGAGTTCAATCTGCTCTTGCCCCGGGTCGAGGCCCAGGATGTGCTGCGGCGCCAGAAGACGCACAGCCAGAAGGAGGCGCTGGGCTCGGGCAAGGAGCTGGTCCAGGCGCCCGCCGACTTTCACGAGATCGAGGCTCCCCTTAGTGAGGCCGAGGTGCACTACAGCGCCGGGCGCTGCCTGGACTGTGGGGTGTGCTCCGAATGCCACGAGTGCGTGAACGTCTGCCCGGCCGACGCCATCCACCTGGAAATGCGACCGGAGAAGGTGGAGGCGGAGGTGGCCGCGGTGGTGGTCTCCACCGGCTTCAAGCTTTTCCCCGCGGACCTCAAGCCCCAGTACGGGTTCGGTCGCTTCAAGAATGTCATCACCGGGATGCAGATGGACCGGCTGCTGGCTCCGACCCGGCCCTTCAACACCGTGCTCAGGCCCGGTGACGGAAGGGTCCCCGAGCGGATCGCCTACGTGATGTGCACCGGCTCGCGGGACCAGACCGTGGGCAACCCGCTCTGCTCCCGGATCTGCTGCATGTACTCCATCAAGCAGAACCAGCTCATCATGGGCGCACTGCCCCTGGCTGACGTCACGGTGTTCACCATCGACGTGCGCACCGCCGGCAAGGGGTATGACGAGTTCTACGTCCAGGCCGAGGCGATGGGAACCACCTTCATCAAGGGCCGGATCGCGGAGATCCGGGAGCTGGACAACGGCAACCTCGTACTTCGCTACGAGGATATCGAGCACGGTGGCGAGATCCGGGAGGCCGAGTTCGACCTGGTGGTCCTGGCGGTGGGTGTGCAGCCCAACCTGGACACCCGCCAGCTGTTCGGCGCCGGTGAGCTCCAGCACGACCCTTACTACTACGTGGAGGAGGTGGAGGAGGACCTCAACCCGGGCCAGACAAGCATCGAGGGGGTGTTCGTCGCCGGGGCGGCGTCCGGCGCTAAGGACATCCCGGAGTCGATTCTCCACGCCGGGGCGGCCGTGGCCCAGGCCGCGGCCCACGTCGAGGCCCAGAGGGTTAAGTCATGAGCGAGCGCAAGATCGGCGTCTACGTCTGCCAGTGCGGCGGCAACATCTCCGACTACGTGGACGTGGAGCGGGTCCGCCAGGCCGTGGCCGAGGACCCCGACGTGGTGGTGGCGCGAACCGCGATGTTCACCTGCTCCGATGCCACCCAGCAGGAGATCGTCGACGACATCAAGCTCGACGACCTGGACGGCCTGGTGGTCGCCTCCTGCTCTCCCAAGCTCCATACCTTCACGTTTCGCGGAGTGGCCCGTCGCGCCGGCCTGAACCCCTACCGCTATACGCAGGTGAACCTGCGGGAGCAGGACTCCTGGGCCCACACCGACGACCGCGCGGGGGCCACCGAGAAGGCGATCCGTCTGGTGCGAGCCGGGATCGCCAGAACCCGTCTGCTCGAGCCGCTGGACCCGACCGTGGTCGAGACCGTTCCTCGGGCGCTGGTCATCGGCGCCGGGATCGCGGGGCTGCGAGCCGCCATCGGGCTGGCGGACATAGGCCTTGGGGTGATCCTCATCGAGCGCGAGGCGGAGGTGGGGGGGCACGTGCGGGAGCTGGGGACCATGTATCCGCACGACCGCCAGGGGCAGGAGTTGATCTCAGAGCTCCTGGGTGAGGTAAGGCGACGGGAGGGGATCGCGCTGTTCACCAACGCCGAGCTGGTTCGCAAGGGCGGCACCTTCGGGAACTACGAGGTTGACATCCGGACCCGCGGTGACTCCAACATGACCCGGCGCTTCGAGGTGGGCTCGGTCATCGTCGCCACGGGATTCGACAGCTATCTCCCGGAGGAGGGGGAATACGGGTACGGCATCCCCGGTGTCCTGACCCTCCCGCAGTTCAAGAAGCTGGTGGACGCCAGCGAGGGCCCGCTGGTCTACGGGGACCGCCCGGTCCGCTCGGTCGCCTACATCTACTGCGTCGGGAGCCGGCAGGGCGAGAGCGGGCCGAACCAGTACTGCTCGCGCTTCTGCTGCACCTCGGCGGTGCACACGGACCTGGAGCTCCGAGCCAAGTCTCCCAGGGTCCACCAGTACCACCTCTACCGGGATATGCGCACCTATGGTCGCTACGAGCTCCTCTACAACGATTCCCGGGAGAAGGGCTCCGCCTACCTCAAGTTCGCTCCGGACACCCCTCCTGAGGTTCAGCGCCGTGGGGACGGCCGGCTGGAGGTCAGGGTCCATGACCAGCTCACCAGCCAGCGGGAGGTCAACCTGGAGGTGGACCTGGTGGTTCTGGTGACCGGGATGGTGCCCCGCTCGAACCAGGAGCTGATCCAAAGGCTCAAGCTGCCCGTGGGCAGGGACGGGTTCTTCAACGAGATCCATCCCAAGCTCCGACCGGTGGAGACCGTGGTGGACGGAGTGGCGATCTGTGGCTCCTGCCAGTTCCCCAAGACGGCGGGGGAGAGCGTGGCGTCCGGCCTGGCGGCGGTCTCCTGGAGCGCGGCCATGCTCAAGCAGGGGCGGGCAGAGCTGGATCCCCAGGTGGCAACCGTGGACCCCGACCTCTGCACCTTCTGCGGGGCCTGCACCGAGGCCTGCCCGTACGGCGCCATCGGGCAGCAGGATCTGGGCGGGGGCCGCCAGGTGGCGGTCATCGACCCGGCGACCTGCAAGGGCTGCGGCGGCTGCGCCCCGCTCTGCCCGGAGCACGCCATCAACGTCCTCGGATACACCGGCAGGGAGGTGGAGGCGATGATCGAGAGCCTGGCCGCGGGGGTCGCCTGAGATGGCCGTTGAGAGCCGCGACATGCGCGAGGTTATCAGGGAGGAGCCCCTTCGGCGCCGGGAGATCCTGATGGCCGTGGCTGATGGGCCGCGGACCGTGCCCGAGATCGCCGCCGTGATCGGCTGCCCCACTCACGAGGTCATGTACTGGGTGATGGGGATGCGCAAGTACGGGTACCTCGGCGAGAGCTCTGAGGCCGATGATGACGGGCTCTTCCACTACCGGGCGCTGGAGCGGATCACGCCATGAGCGCCACCCTCCAGCCCGACCTGGCGGAGAGGGTGGGGATGGACCCGTCCTTCAACCCCTCGGCCTGCATGAACTGCGGCATCTGCACCGCCGTCTGCCCGCTGGGGCTGCGCCATCTTCCCCGCGAGGTGTTCGCCTACGTGGTCCTGGGGATGGAGGGGGAGGTGCTCCAGCATCAGGAGGAGGTGTTCTCCTGCCTGCTCTGCAAGCTCTGCGAGGTGAGCTGCCCGGCGGGCGTCCACATCACCGAGAACGTGCGGGCGCTCCGGCACTACTTCGACCGCAACGTATTCCATATTGAGGGGAGGTGAGGGATGCCACTGGCCGCCTCCGACACCATCGCGATCCTGGCCGACAACCTCCGGCTGCGCAAGTCGGTCCTTCCCATCCCCGCCGCCAACGCCATCCGCTGGACGGAGGGCCTGCATCTGCCCCGGGGCGGGGACACCGTCCTCTACACCGGGCAGATGTACCAGCTGATCCCCTACATCGAGCAACTGGTCGCCGCGGAGGAGCGGCTGGGGGACTCCTTCCTGGCCGGGTTCACCGGATTCGGTCGCCAGGTGAACCGGGTCCTGAACCTCGCCGGCTTCATGGCCCACCCCAGCTCTGCGGAGCGGTCGGTGTACGACCGGATCCCCCACAACGTGGCCCTGCTCTTGCGCCGGGCCGGGGTCGACTTCGGATCGCTCTTCGAGGACGACCTCTACTCGGGGGCGCTCATCTACGACCTCGGGGTGGACGAGGTCCTGGCCGCCCACGCCCGAACCGTGTATGCGGTCTTCCAGAAGTACGAGGTGAAGGAGGTCATCACCATCGACCCCCACACCACCAACATGCTGCGCTCCGTCTACCCCACGCTCATACCCGGTTATGACCTAAGGGTGCGCAGCTACCTGGAGGTGCTGGCGGAGCGTGGTTTCGGACCGACCCGCAGGCTGGCCGGGGAGGTGGCCATCCACGACTCCTGCGTCTTCGCTCGCTACGAGGGGGTGGTGGACGCCCCCCGCCAGCTCCTCGACAAGGCCGGGCTCACCGTGCGCGAGCCGGCCCACAGCGGCACCATGACCTGGTGCTGCGGGGGACCCGCCGAGTCCCTCTTCCCAAAGAGGGCGGCTGAGCAGGCGGCCCGGCGGGTCGGGGAGCTGCGCGCGGTGGCGGGCCGGGCGGTGACCATGTGCCCGCTTTGCTTCGTCAATCTGGAGAAGGCAGCCGAAGACGTGATCGCGATCGAGGACATCTCCGACTACCTGTTGCGGGCCTGCGAAGGCCCTGAAGGAGAGTCAGATGGACAGCTCTAAGAAGACCCTGATCGTGTTCAGCGGCGATCTGGACCGGGCTATCGCCGCCTTCATCATCGCCACCGGGGCCGCGGCCATGGGTGATGAGGTCACCATGTTCTTCACCTTCTGGGGGCTCAACATTCTGCGCAAGAGCTCGGCGCCGCGCCACCACAAGGCGCTCCTCCAGGCGATGTTCGGGGCCATGATGCCCCGGGGCACCGCCCGGCTCCGGCTCTCGCAGATGAACTTCCTGGGCCTGGGGCCGCGCCTGATGCGCCGGGTGATGCGCCAGCAGAACGTCATGTCCCTGGAGGAGCTGATGGCCAGCGCGCGCGAGCAGGGCGTGAAGATGATCGCCTGCAAGATGTCCATGGACGTGCTCGGCCTCTCCGAGGACGAGCTGATCGACGGTCTGGAGTATGTCGGGGTGGCCAGCTACCTGGCCGAGGCCGACCAAGCCGCAGTGAACCTTTTCGTCTGATGCTGTTGGGGGAATGAAGATGGCCAAGATGGTTGTCGGGCTGGCGAGCGGCAGCGAGGAGAAGCTGCTGGTGGCCTCCACTGTGATCGGGGGAGCGGTGGCGCTGGATCAGCGCGTTGATCTGTACCTCCTCCTGGGGGGGGCCCGAGCGTTCCGCCGGGACGTGGCCGCTAGTGAGAGCCCCACCTACGACCACCCGGAACTCCGGGCAGAGATGGAAGCTGGGATTGCCAAGCACCAGATCCCGCTCCCCATGGTCCAGCTGCGCAACCTGAAGGCGCAGGGCGACCTGCACATCCACGCCTGCGCCACCGCCGGCAAGATCTGGGACGCGGAACAGCTCTCCGACTTCAGCGAACTCGTTGACGACATCGTGGGCGTCGGAGAGTACGTGATCGCCTGCTCGGAAGCCGACGCGGTTCAGACGCTCTGACGAATCCGGGGGCGGGACCATCTTGGTACCGCTCCCCGGGCCCGCCGGCGCCCGGCGCCCGGACCGGGATCAGAGCTGGAGTGACTTCGGGGCCAGGAACTCCTCGATGCCGTACCGGCCGAATTCCCGGCCATACCCCGACTGGCGGACGCCGCCGAAGGGAGCTTCGGTGCTGAATGCCCCGCCGTTCACCTCAACGGTCCCCGCCCGCAGGCGTTGGGCCACGGCCATGGCCCGCTGCTGGTCCGCTGACCAGACCGCTCCGGCCAGCCCGTACGGGGTCCCATTGGCGATCTCCACCGCGTGGTCGTCGCCATCGTGGCCGATGATGCAGAGAACCGGGCCGAAGATCTCCTCCTGAGCGATCGTCATGCCCGGGTCCACCTCGCTGAAGATGGTGGGCTGGACGAAGTAACCGCGCTCCCGGCCCGCGGGCGGCTCCACTCCCCCGCAGATCAGCCTGGCTCCCTCCTCGATGCCGAGGCGAATGTAGCCGCGAACTCGCTCGAGCTGGCCCTCGGAGGCCAGCGGGCCAAGCCGGGTAGCCTCGTCCAGCGGATCGCCCGGCACCAGCTTGGCAGCTGTGGCGGCGGCCACCTCCTCCGCCTCCCTGATCCGGGCGCGGGGCACCACCAGTCGGGTGAGCGCGGTACAAGTCTGCCCCGAGTTCAAGAATGCGTTGTACACCGCGAACTTGGCGGCCGTGGCCAGGTCCGCATCGTCCAGGACCACACTGGCTGACTTGCCCCCCAACTCGAGCGTCACCGGGCGCACCAGAGACCCCGCGAGCTCGGCGATCCTGCGACCCGCCCGGGTCGACCCGGTGAAGGACAGCTTGTCCACCAGGGGGTGGGTGACCAGCGCCTCCCCGGTCACCTCGCCTCGCCCGACAAGCACGTTGAGAGCACCTGGAGGGAGTCCCGATTCCCCGGCGGTCTCAGCCAGGATGAAGGCTGTGAGCGGTGCCACCTCGCTGGCCTTGAGAACCACCGTGCACCCCGCGGCCAGCGCCGGCGCCACCTTGGCCACCACCTGCTGGAGGGGGTAGTTCCAAGGGGTGATGGCCCCCACCACGCCCACCGGTTCGCGGACCACAAGGCAGTTGCCCAGGTGTTCGCTCAAGGTCATCGAGGTGAGCGCGTCCGCGGTGTGGGTGAGGATCGCCAAAGGGTTGCCCACCTGGATGGAGCGCGAGTGGCGGATCGGAGTACCCACCTCCCGGCTGATCGAGGTGGCGAATTCCTCCGCTCGCCCCTCCATCGCCTGGCGCCAGCGCCGGAGCACTGCGGCCCGCTCATCGGCTGGCTTGGTCGACCAGGACGGCAGCGCCCCGTGCGCGGTCCGAACCGCGCGATCGACGTCACCCGGGGCGGCCTCCGTCACCTCGGCCAAGACCTCCCCGGTGGAGGCTTCGAGGACAGGGATCCGCTCCTGCCCCTCAAGCTCGACGAACGCGCCACCTATGTAGCCGCGCGCGGCTCGCTGGTCCTCCACTCCTGCTGCCATAGCCAGAATCCCTCCTCTCTCGGGCGGCGGCCCGAACATGGGGTCCCCGGGGCCCGGGAGATGGCCGCACTGAGCCGCTTCGAGCCGCCGGCAAGTGTAGCAGCCCCCATTTCGCCCTCAGCTCACCGTAGAATGACCGCAAGCGAGGAGGCAGAATGCGATGCCGAGGCTCCTGGGATCCGACCCGGACGGCGCCGAGCTCGCCAAGGCGCGCGCATTAGCGCCTGCAACTGCGCTCGGGGAGCCCTGCTGACGTGAGGGCCCCGCGCCAGCTCGCACCGTGGCTGGGCAACCCCGCGATCGAGACCGTCGGGAAGGTGACCGAGCGCAAGCCGCCGGAGCCGCGCAAGCGGCCCCGCCTCACCTTCGGTGGGCGGCGCCGCCAGCTGCTCGATGCCAGTCTGGCAGCGTTCGTCTCGCATGGGCTCGACCTCACCACCATGGACACGATCGCGGCCCAGGCCGGAGTGAGCAAGCCATTGGTCTATCGACACTTCCCCAACCGCTTCGAGGCCCTCCTGGCGGTGGTGAACGATCAGGCTGACCGGTTGCTGGAGACGCTGGACCTCGAATCCGGCCCCAGCCTGGCCCAGCTGATCGAGTCATACCTCAGCTATGCCGAGACCTCTCCTGCGGGCTTTCGTTTCCTCTTCCAGGTGGTCAACGGCAGCCCGGGCGCGGCCCGACGGCGGGTCCAGTCCCTGAGGCTCCTTTTGGAGGAAGCGGTGGTGGGGGCCGTGCTGCGCGAGGCCGGAGCGAGTGCCGATGTCGGCGAAGCCGCTCTGGCTTCCGGAGTGGGGACCCTTCTGCTCTCGATCCTGGAGGGGGTTGGGGGATCCCTCCGCGACGGCGACGACGCCGCCGGTCGGGCGCTGGCCCTGCGCAAGCTACTCGATCCGACCTGGATACTGGGCGCGATGTCCGACTCGCCTCCGAAGATCCCGGAGTTGACCGACACCCTCTTCCCACCTGGAGTTTGACCGCCTTTCCGAGCGGTCCGGGGCTCCTGGAGCCGGTCGGGCCGACGCGTCTCACCGGGTGCCCGGGGTCCGGGAAGACGAAGGCCCTGGTCGAGCTGGTGGCTCGGGATCTTGAGAGGGGGGCCGACCCATCACGAGTGATAGTGGTGCTCCCGAGCCGGGCGGCCGTGCGGGATTTCGCCGGCCGGCTGGATGGTGGGCGTCGCGGAACGAGGCGGCCGCCGTTGGTGATGACCCACGAGCGGCTCGCCCGCTGGGTCCTGGAACGCTCGGTCGCCGAGCTCCCGCCGGTCCTCGGACCGGTGGCGGAGTGGATCGCCATGCGCGCGGCGGTGGAGCGCTCCCGGCCCGTCCTTGGGGAACTCGGGCAGCTGGCCGACGTGCCTGGCTTCGTCGATGGGCTCCTGGACCTCTGCGGAAGCTTCAGTCAGGCCCTGGTATCACCGGCGCTTCTGGCCTCGCGGGTCCGCGCCAGCGGCGGCATTCTCGCCCAGGTCACCGTGTTGGCCGCCAACTACCAGCTGGCGCTTGACCAGATGGGCGCGATGGACACCAAGCAGCTGGCCGGAGCGGCCCTCGCCTGCCTGCAGGCACAGAGCCGTGAATGGGCCGGGTGTGCCGACCTCCTGGTGGTGGATCAGGCCGAGCAGCTCAGCCCCGCCCAGTGGTACCTGCTCCGTGAGCTGGCTGAGCTACTGACCCCACCTAACCGCTTCGTGGTGGCAGGCGATGGAACGGTGGCCGGGGGCGAGCGTCACGGCCCGTCCGTGCGCTGCTTCGAGGAGCTCTTCCCCCGAGAGATGCACCCCCTGGAACTCGTGCTGCCGGGGAACGGCCCGGCTGTCGAACTGGCGATGGGGTGGGGCGTCACCGCGGACAGCGTGGTGCCGGCGGGAGCGTCAGCCTCCGCCCCCACCGCATCGATCCGGATCTGGCGGGCCGCGGACGAGACCGAGGAGGCCTTCGCCGTAGCCCGGGAGATCCGCCGTCTGCGCCTCGAGGAGGGGGTGGCCTATGACCAGGTCGCCGTGATCTCGGCCGGCGGGACGGTTCTGCTCCCGTCGCTGGTGCAGGCGCTCCGCTCCATCGGGATCCCGGTGCGGCTGGAGATGAGCCCATGGTCGGGCAGCCCCGTTCTCAGCCAACTCTCCGCCTGGCTCGAGGCACTCTGCGATCCCGCAGACGACCGGCGAGTTCTGTTGGCGCTACGGGCGGATCCGGGTGGGGTGGGCGAGGCTGAGATGCTCCGCCTTCGGCGGTGGGCCGCCAGGACGCGCACCACTGTGGCCGGCGCGTTACGGGGCGTCGAGATCGGAGCGAACGAGGCTGCCCTGGGGCTGCGCCGAGGGCTGTGGATTCGCCTCGGAGGCGGCGACCCGGGGCTTGCCGACAAAAGGTTCACTCTCCCAGAGTTCCTTGGCCTGCTCGGCACCCTGGAGGTGGAGCTGGGACTCTCCGGGCTCGCTCTCCGCGAGTTCGCCTCCGCCTCCGCTCTGGCCCGCATCAACCTCTCGGTCCAGGATGCCGGCAGTGCCCGCGAGCTGTTGTCGCTGGGGCCGGCCCAACTTCGGGAATGGGCGCAGATCCTGCAGCTGGCGGCCCGCCGGTCGGGATGGGAGGTAGACCGAGTCCCGAGGCCGGACCGGCCCGAGGTGACGGTGGTGACCCTGGGCCAGGCAAAGGGTCGCCGCTGGCAGCGAGTGTTCCTGGTTGGGGTCGCTGATCGGTACCTGCCCGGGCCCGGGCCCGCCCGCGAGCTGCTGACCGGGGAGGACAGGCAGCGCCTCGCGGAGCTCGTGCCCGAGCTGGAGGAGGTGCTGGCACCGGGGGACCGGGGAATCCAGGAGCGCCGAAGGTTCCTGATGGGGATCTCCCGGGCTGACGTCCAGCTGACCGTAACCTGGGCGGTTCGGTACGGCGAGGAGGAGGTGGGGGGTTCCCGGTTCGCCGCTGCCCTGGAGGAGGTGGGGGTCACGGCTGACCCAGCACCATCGGCGAGGAGTGTTACTAGGGCGGACTGCCTCGCCCAGCTGGCGGCCATTTCGCCAGAGGTCGCACCTGAAGTTGTGCAAACCCTCCCGCAGGAGGCCCGTGATCTGGCCGGCCTTCTGCTCCCGTGGGACCCGACGGCTGCCGCGCCGCCTCCGGATCAGCTCCGGCTCAGTGCCACCAGCGTGAAGAGCTGGCTCGCCTGCCCCCGGCAGTACCACTACCAACGACTCCACCTATCCGAGCCGAGCACCGTGCCGTCGGTCCTGGGTAGCAAGGCCCACCGGCTCCTGCAGCTTCTCTACGAGGACCCATCCGTGTGGGAGGGGGACCCTGAGAAGTTTCTGGCCCGGGGCCAGACCCTGATCCGGGAGCAGCTTATGCCCGATGTCCGGGAGCAGCTGTGCGATCCGCTGCAGGAGGCCTCGGTGGACCTCTCCCTGCGTGCGATCTTGTCCCGTTGGGCGGAGCGCGTCGTGGATCCTGGCCCCGGACAGGTGGGCAGCCCGGTAGCGCTGGAGGTCCCCTTCTCCCTGCCGCGAGACGGCTACGAGCTCACCGGTCGGGTGGATGCACTTTGGCGACGTCCCGCGGGGGAGCTGGAGCTGGTTGACTACAAGACCTCCCAGCAGGTGCCGAGCAGGGACGTCCTGGCCAGCTACGTCTCCGGTGCCGGTGGCAAGCCGGCAGTCGACTGGCAGCTACCCATCTATGAGCTGGCCGCCAGCTCGGGGGCGCTGGACCAGGCCACCCAGGGCATCCGCCCTCGCTTCGTCCGCAACTGGTACCTGGCAAAGGAGCCGAGCGCCAGGTTCAAGATCGGCCTTGAGCTGCGGGGATACGCCGTGGGTGAGGAAGCGGAGCGTGTTGCCTGGACCGATGCGCTGCTCACACCGGAGCTCCGCCGCCAGTTCGAGGTGCGGCTGGATCACGAGGCCCGAGCGATCCAAAGGGGTAGCTACCCCGCCGCTCCGCGCCACTCTTTCGGGACCTGTCTCGGCGAGCGCGGGTGCCCCTTTTCGGCCTGCTGCGACGGTGAGGGGAGCGTCGGCGGGGGAGCCGGGTCGCCGTCGTGAGCCAGGAGATCCTGGAGCGCATCCTTCGGGACCTGAGTCCGGCGCAGCGCGAGGTCGTCTCCCAGCTCCATCACGGTCCGGTGAAGGTGGTCGCCGCCGCCGGCAGTGGCAAGACCCGGACCATGGCGGCGTTGTACGCGACCGGCCTTTTGGACGGGATGACCCCGGGCCAGATCCTCGCCGTGACGTTCACGAAGAAGGGCGCCGCCGAGCTGCGGGAGAGGGTGGCCCGGACGGTCTCCATCTTCCCCTCGCCGCCCGACCTCGACTCCGCCTGGATCGGGACCTTCCACCAGCTGATGTATCGACTCCTCGCCGAGCACTGGTACGACGCTCGGGTCGGCCCGGAGCTGGAGCAGCTGGACGAGATCGAGGCATATCAGCTGCTCCAGGAGGCCGGTCAGGTGGTGCGCAGGAGGTTGGCCAATGGTGAGCTGGGCCACCTGCCCCCCCAGGTGAACGGCAGGGATCTCCTCCGGATCGCCAGCTCCGCCGAGGAGGCGGTCAGGCGTCTTCGCTCGACGCCGCTCAGCCCCGACGATTGCCGGCGGCTCTCGACCACCGCCTACGGAGCCCCTCCATTCGATGCCGACCCCGGATCCGAGGTGGCCGTCCACCGACTCGGGCTCAAACTCACCCTGGAGGTCTGGCTCGAGTACGAGAAGCGCCTCGAGGCCCTCAACGCCACGGACTTCGACGGCCTTCTGAGGACCGCCCTTCGGGCGCTGCGATCGGCACCTGCTCTCAGCGCCTGGACGCAGCAGAACTTTCGTCTGGTGATCGTGGACGAATACCAGGACACCAGCCCTCTTCAGGTGGGCCTCCTGGCCGAGCTGTGGGGCCGCCACCAGGAGCGCAGCTACGTCGTGGGCGACCCGAGACAGTCGATCTACGCCTTCCGAGATGCCCAGCCGGGGGTGATGGACGATCATCCCGGCCGCCTCTATCCACTCGCTTGCAACTACCGGTCCCTCGCCTCCATCCTGTCGGCCGCCGAAGCGGTGCTGCGCACCGAGCCTCAGTTCGAGGACGACCGCCCGATGGAGGTGGGGAGGCCAACTCCGAATGGGCATCCCGTCCTCCTGGGGTTCGCCGCCAATCCCGAGCTGGAGGCCGAGGGGATCGCCGACCTGATCGGCAAGCTCCACGATGAGGGGCTGGTCCACCCGGATGGAAGCCAGCAGGAGGTGCGCTATCAGGACGTCGCCATCCTTGCCCGCACCCTCAGCCGAATCGGGCCCTTCCTGGAAGAGGCCCTGAGGGCACGGGGCGTCCCGTTCGCCGCGGCGGCCGGTGGGCTGCTGGAGCGACCGGCCGTGAAGGACGCTGTGGCACTGCTGCGTGCGGCGGTCAATCCCCTCGACGGGCTGGCCTGGGTGCGCGTCCTCCAGGGACCCCTGTTCCGCGTCCCCGACCAGGAGCTGGCCCTGATGTTGGGTCGCCCGCAGGTGGAGGGTGAGCCGGTGTCGGACCTGATCCGCCGGGGCCTGGCCACGTCGTCCGTGAGCCGGCCGGTGCGGCGCCGCGCGGAAGCGGCCATTGAGCTGCTGGCCGCGGGAGCGGCCGCGGCGGAGCTCCGCTCGGGCAGCGAGGTGTTGTCCCTGTTAGTGGAACGGTCGGGGTTGAGGGCCTACCACGACGCCCGTCGCCGCCTCGGGGAACCGGACGGTGCACGTGCCCTCGCCTCCCTGGAAGCGCTCAACCGAGTGGCGCTGGAGGCCGAGCGCGGGGGCAGGTTCGTCGCCGCCCGCGCTCTGGTGGCCAGGATCGCCGGCCTGGAGGAGCGTGGGGGGAGGCGGGAGCCCGCCCCGGCGGAGGGTGACCAGGTAACCATCAGCACCATCCATGGGGCCAAAGGGTTGGAGTGGCCGGTGGTGGTTCTGGCCGACTGCCGTCCGTTCCATGCCCAGAGCCGCTCCGGCCCGGTCCTCTGGGACGAGGAGGCGAGGGCCGTGGTGGTCACCAACGCCGGGGGTGTGGACACGGCTGCCAAGGCCCGGTGGGCAGCCACGAGGGCGGCGCGGGTGGACCGGGAGGAGCGCACCCGGCTGATCTACGTGGGGATGACCAGGGCCAGGGACCTGCTGGTGGTGACCACGACCCGGGCTTGGCGGGGCAGCAAGGGAGCCACCCTGGAGGACCTGGTCCAGGAGGTCTGGAATGGGGCGCGAGGTGGGGGAGAATACGGCGAGCTGGTCGCCTCGATGGCCGCCCGCGCCCCCTGGGTGGGGGCTCTGCCGGGCTTTCCCGAGGATGTGACCTTGCCCTGGTCGCCGTCCCCGAGCCTCAGCTCCAAATCGGCCCCTGAACGACCGCCCGCGAACCTGCAATCGGCGCTGGCTAGGTGGCGGCAGGTGGAAGGGCTGCAGGAGGAGGGATGGGACCACCGGCAGCGCCCGCGGCCCGAGGTCAGCTTCAGCGCACTGGAGACCTTGGAACGCTGCCCCCGGTGGTACTGGTTCGAACAGGTGGCTCAGTTCCGGGTCGGAGAGCCGGCCGGGGAGGGCGCCAGCGCGGCTCGGGAGATGGGGAGTGCTGCCCACCGGGTCCTGGAGAGCTTCCACCGGCGAAATCCAGCCCGCGGACCTCGGCCCGGGGAGCTTGCCGAGATCGCCAGGAGCTCTGGGGTCAGCTCGGGTGAGCTGGAGGCGATGCTGGAGACCTACGCCACACTTCCCATCGCCGCCCTGTCCACGCTCGGGGTGGAGGTGAAGTTCAAGTGGAGTGGCTGGGGGACGGTGGATCTGCCGGACCTCGTCGGGGCGATCGACCGGGTGGCGCTTACAGACCGGGGGGAGGCCCTGGTGCTGGACTACAAGACGGATCGCACGCTGACCACCGCCTCCCTGGAGCGGCACGGCCGCCAGCTCCTCCTCTACTCGATGGCGGTGGAGCGAGGCGTCCTCGGGGGCCATCGGGTGGCTCCGCCGACCCTGGTCATGTTGCGCTCGGGGGAGATGGTGGAGGTGGACTCGTCTGCGGCGGCTCGCGAGGATGCGCTCAGCTGGGCGATCGCCCTGGCGCGCCGGGCGGCAGAGCCGGAGAGCCTCTCGGCGGTGGGGCACTCGCCGCTGCCCTGCGGCGAGTGCCCCTACCAGTGGTTCTGCCCTGAGCGCAACGGAGTGGCCGACCGCGGACCTTTGCCCGTCAGCTGAGGTTGAACAGCTGGGGCAGCCTCATGGCCAGCCCCATGTCGCCCTTCACCTTGAGCTTCCCGGTCATGAAGGCCACCGTCCCGTCCAGCTTGCCGGTGAGGAGCTTCACGAAGTTTTCGTCAGCGATGGTGAGGGTGATGTTAGGAGCCTCAGCCTGGCCCTCCTCCACATGGCAGGCTGAGTCCTTTACGGTCACGAACCAGTGTCCCCCCTGCTCGCCGCCCACTTCCCATTGGAAGACAGCGGTCACCCCGGCGGCCTTTTCCGGCTTGAACGCAGTGGGAATGCGCTCCATGATCTCCTTGGGGGTGGGGTTCTCGTCGCTCATAACAGATTCCTCCTGGGGGCCGCGTTCAGCCGTCACCCCCCGACTCGCGACCCGGGCCTGGAGCCGAGGGTCCATGGTTCTCAAGCCTAGCGCCGCCCTGGTCCAACAGCCGCATTGGCCAGCGGCGCTGCCGTCGCAGGTAGCCCAGATTTGGCTCCAGGGGGCGGGGGTCGAATCCGAAGTTGCTGCGCACGGCATCCACCTGGGCCACGTTGGGCTTGACCAGCATGTCCAGCTGATCGGGGGTGACCAGGGGATTGGGGAGCAGCTTATCCATCAGTACGGCTCCTGGGCGAATGAGCCGCGGGTCGAGGTGGAGGAGCCGCCGACGGGTGATCCCGAGCCACTCGCGCCCAGTGACCCGAGCCACCACCTCGGTGATCTGATCCAGGGTCAGCTGTTCCGGGCCACCCAGCTCGTACAGCTGGCCGGCCCGTCCGCCGTCCTCGACCGCCGCGACCAGGCAGCGGGCCAAGTCCTCGGCGTGGATCGGCTGGAAGGTGGCGGCGCCGTTGCCGGGCACCACCAGGAAAGGGGAGGGGATGGCGATCGCGCGAGCCAGGAGGGTGAAGAAGCCGTCGCCCTTGCCGAAGACGACCGAGGAGCGGAGGATGACCGTCTCCAGCCCGCTCCCCCTGACCGCCTGCTCGCCCTGCCACTTGGAGTACAGGTACGGGAAGCGGGGGTCGGGGTCGGCACCGATGGCCGAGAGCTGCACCACCCGACGGGCCCCGGCCGCGCGCGCCGCGCGGGCGACCCGGGCACTGCCTCCGGCGTTGACCGACTCGAAGGTCTGGACACCACGGTTGCGGATGACCGCTGCCAGGTTGACCACCACCTCGGCCCCCTCGAACGCCTCCTCCAAGCCCCGACCGGACACCACATCGCCGAAGGTGGGCAGGAGCCCTGTGGGCAGGTCGGCATGGGCACTGCCGCGGGCCACCACCCTCAGCTCGTGGCCGGCGCTGAGGAGTTGGGCAACCAGGTACGAGCCGACGAATCCGGTTCCTCCGGTGATGGCGACCCGCACCTCAGTCCTCCCTCAGCTCTATGCGCGCCGGGCGTTGCGCCGGGAGGCGGTGGGCTTGCCCGCTACCTGGGCCTTCAGTGAGCTGGCCGGGTAGAAGCGCACCTTGGTCGTCGGGGCGACCCGGACCATGGCCTGGGTCTGGGGATTGCGGCGCATCCCACCCGGGCTCTGGCGCAACTTCCAGTGGCCGAAGCCGGCGATGCTCACCTCCTCGCCGTTCGCCAGCTTCTGGCCGATGAGGCCGAAGATCAACTGGAGGGTCTCGTCGGCGAATCGGAAGTTGGGAAAGACGGGATCGCTCGGGTCGTTGTCGTAGAGCAGCTGAGCCTGCAGAGTCTTCGCCAGCTCGCGCCGATTCATGGGCTTGCCTCCCGAGAGCGACCTTGAGCAAGGGTCGCGTGACTACTTTCTGCAGGGATTCTAGGCAATTTATGGGGAGGCACGCAGTCGGCGGAGGCCTCTTGCCTTTCGAGAACAAATGTTCGTATCATGGCCCTGTGTCCGCTGGACCTTGTCGAGGAGCTGGGACATTGCTGGGCGACGACCTCCGTAACAGGGCTTCCCCCGCTCTGGGGGCGGCTCTGGCCACCCTCCGGGAGCGCTACGGCTCCCGCGCGGTCCTGGCGGGGACAGGGCTGCGCGTGGACGGGTTGCCCACGGGGATAGGTGGGGTTGACGGCCTGACCGGGTGCGACGGGCTGCCCCGAGGGCGCCTCACATGGGTGTCGGGAGAGTTGGGTCAGGGGTGGTTCGACCTGAGCCTGGTGATCCTGGCTCGCCTCTCCATCTCCCTCCCGGCGGTGCTGGTGGACTTCTCCAGGCGGGTCGACCCCAATGACATAGAGGCCTATGGGGGTGATCTGCGCAACCTATGGCTGGTTCATCCCCGCCGCCCCGAACAGGGGTGGGCCGCCGCCCGAGCCCTAGTCGAGGCGGGGGCGGGCATCACCCTGATGGTGGCCGATAGGTGGGAGCCGGTGGGGAGGGTGGCCCCGGCGACCCTGCTCGGGGCGCTGGAGTCCAGCGGAGGGGTGGCGCTCATCTGCGGGGGGCAGTCCCTCCCCGGAGAGGTCGCCCTCCGGGTGGCGATGGAGGTCGAGTGTCAGCGGCTGGCCTGGACCAGAGTCCATCGCGACATCTCCGGAATCTGGGTGCGCCTGCGGGTGGGACGCAGCCGGATGGGGGGGAGCGGCCGGAGCTGTCGGCTGCGGATCGCACTTCCCCGTCCCTACTCCTCCGGGGCGGGAGTGGTGGAGGCGGAGCTGGAGGCAGAGGATCTCACGGTCCCCATGGAGGCCAGTGGGTGAGCGGCCGGGGCTCAGCCCCCCGCCTGGCTTGCGCGATCTTCCCTCATCTCGCCCTCAGCCTGGCCTGGCGTGCCCACCCTGAGCTGAGAGAAGAGGCGGTCCTGGTGGGCCCGGAGCGGAGACTGGGCGGTGGGGAGGTGCTTCTGGCCGCCTCGGAGGCTGCGGTGGCCGCCGGGGCTGTCCCCGGAGGTGAGTGGCGCCAGGCGGTGATCTCCTGCCCGGACGCGGCCCGTCTCGGCGTGGAGGAGACGGCGATCTCGGAGCTGCGCTGGGAGCTGCGCCTGGCCCTGCAGGACATCAGCCCCATGGTGGAGTGGGTGGACGACACCCTCGCCTACCTGGATGCCGGGGCCCGCGACCTGCGCTGTCCCACGGAGGCGGCTCTGGCCTCCCGGCTGGGAAGGGAGCTGCAGCGGCTGCTTCTGGTCCCGCCCCGGGTGGGGGTGGGGCAGTCGCGTTTCACCGCTTGGGCGGCCGCCCTGGCCACAGATCCCGGGCGTGCCCGGTTGGTGCCTCCGGGCCGGGCGCCACACTTTCTGGCCGCGCTTCCGGTGGAGGCCCTGCCCCTGCCCGGGACCGTCAAGGAGCGGTTGCGGGAGTTTGGCCTGACGACATGTGGCGACTGTGCCTCGATCCCGCTCCCTCTGCTGCAACGACAGTTCGGACCGGAGGGCCTGCTCCTCAACCGTCTCTGTCTGGGGCGGGACGGGGCCACCGTCAATCCCTGGGTGGCTCCGCCTCCCTGTGGGGTTCGGCGGGTGTTGGCCGGGCCGGTCGAGGACACTGAGGCGTTGCGCTTCGGCGCTCCAGAGCTGGCGGCGGAGCTGGCCGGGGAGCTGGCCCAGCGGAACCTGGCCGCGGGACGGCTGCGGCTGCTGGTGGGTGGGGAGGAAGGGGAGTCCTGGGAGCTGATCACGCCCCCCTCTCCAGCCATGACCAAGGAGGAGCTGCTGCCTCTGGTGCTCAGCCTCATGGCCCGGGTGCGGCGCCCGGTCGAGGTGGTCGAGCTCCAAGCGCTGGAGCTGGTCGCGCCTCCGGTGCGCCAGCGCCAGCTCTTTCCCAGCGGGGGAGATCGTCGGGAGGAGATCGCACGCGCCGCCGCCCGGCTCAGTGAGCGGTTCGGCGGCGACCTGGTCTGGCGGGTTGCGGTGCGTCCTGAGCACCCTGGGGACGTGCCCGAGGAGCGGCTGGTGTGGCGTCGGGCATGACCCCGGTGGAGGTGGAGTGCGCCGGGGAGGAGGCGGAGCCGCGCGCCGTCCTAAGGGAGAGCGGCTGGGTGGAGGTGACCGAGGTCGTTGAGCGGTCCGTGGTGGAGGTGGGCTGGTGGCGCACCGCCCCAGCCCGGCCCCGGAGGCTGCGATGCTGGCGGGTGCTGCTGGCATCAGGAGAGTGCCTGGATCTGCGTCGCGAGCCCGGGGTGGGCTGGACGGTCCGAGTGTGGGGCTGAGGGCAAGGCAAATCTCCCCCGCGAACCGCCGCTCCGGCATCTGCTAGCTTTCGCTCATGGCCCAATCTCCGCAGGGAGGCTCCCAGCCGCCCCGGCGGTCCCCCCAGTGGCGCTCGCTGCAATTCCTGCTGCCGGTGGCCATCTTCCTGGCCCTGAACATCCTGGTGGCCAACGTCTTCTTCCCACCAGCCAGCCCCAAGACCATAACCGTCCCCTACAACCGCTTCGTGACCGAGGTCCAGGCCAACGACGTCAGCAGCATCACCGCGACCGGGGACAGCATCGAGGGCACCTTCAAGACGCCGACCGGGGCGAGTGACTCCAGCAAGGACAAGGCACTCCACTTCACAACCCAGGTCCCCGCCTTCGCCGGCGGCCAGCTGGAGTCGCTGCTGTCCGCCCACAACGTCACCATCAACGCCCAGAATCCCAATCCCCCGACGTCGGCTCTGGTCGAGATCCTCTACAGCTTCGGACCCACCCTGCTGTTCCTGGTGTTCTTCGTCTGGCTGATGCGGCGCACCACCGCCTCGGCGGGCGGCGGGCTCTTCAGCCTGGGCCGATCCCAGGCCCGGCTCTATGACCCAGAGAAGCCGGCCACCACCTTCGCGGATGTCGCGGGGATCGAGGAGGCCAAGGAGGAGCTGGAGGAGATAGTGGATTTCCTGCGCCAGCCAGGGAAGTACCAGCGCCTCGGAGGCAGCATTCCCAAGGGAGTGCTTCTGGTGGGCCTGCCCGGCACCGGCAAGACCCTGCTGGCCCGGGCGGTGGCGGGCGAGGCGGGGGTCCCGTTCTTCAGCATCTCGGCTTCGGAGTTCATCGAGATGGTGGTCGGCGTGGGCGCCTCCCGAGTTCGCGACCTGTTCAACAAGGCCAAGGCGGCCGCCCCGGCCATCATCTTCATCGACGAGCTGGACGCCGTGGGCCGGAGCCGCAGCGTCGGCCCCAGCTTCGGAGGCCACGACGAGCGGGAGCAGACCCTGAACCAGATTCTCACCGAGATGGACGGCTTCGACTCCCGCGAGGGGGTGATCGTCCTGGCGGCCACCAACCGCGCCGACGTGCTCGACTCAGCCCTGCTCCGTCCCGGGCGCTTCGACCGGCGGGTGATGGTCCAGCCACCGGATCGCGTCGGTCGGGCCGCGATCCTGAGGATCCACACCAAGGGGGTGCCGCTGGCCGCGGACGTCGACCTGGACGCCCTCGCCTCCCGGACCCCTGGGCTGGTGGGCGCCGAACTGCGCAACCTGGTCAATGAGGCGGCGCTCACCGCCGCCCGCCGCAACCGCGCCGCGGTGACCATGGACGACTTCACCGAGTCGCTGGAGAAGGTCCTTCTGGGTGCAGCCCGGCGCATCGTCATGAGCACCGAGGACCGGGAGCGCACCGCCTACCACGAGTCCGGTCACGCTCTCCTCGGCCTCCTGGTGCCGGAGGCCGACCCGGTCCGCCGGGTGTCGATCATCCCGCGGGGAAGGGCGCTGGGCGTGACCGTCCAGGCGCCGGTCGACGACCGCCAGAACTACCCGGAGACCTATCTTCGGGCCCGCATCGTCGGGGCCCTGGGCGGCCGCGCCGCCGAGCAGCTGGTCTACGGAGTGGTGACCACCGGGGCCGAGAGCGACCTGCAGCAGGTCACCAACATCGCGAGGCAGATGGTGGTTCGCTGGGGGATGAGTCCCAAGATCGGTCCGCTGAACCTGTCGGACGACCCGGAACAGCAGACCATGATGATGGCCCAGCGCCCCTACAGCGAGGCCACCGCCCAGGTGATCGACTCGGAGGTGCGCCGGATCGTCGACGAATGCTTCGACGAGGCGGTGAGCCTGCTCGAGCAGAACCGGGACAAGCTCCGGGCCCTGACCACCGCCCTGCTCCGGGAGGAGTCGCTGGAGGAGGCCGAGATCCTGCGGGTGACTGGCCTGCCTCCCAAGCCGGTGGCCCCTGAGCCGGTGCCCCAGCCGGAGAAGGCGGCGGTGGCGACGGCTCACGATGCTGTCGCCGAGGTAGGAGTTCCCTCCCAACTCTGACTCCCTCAGCCGCCCTCCGCGAGCCGGCGGTCGCTAAGCCTCGCTCGGGGAACTGCGGCGAGCATGGTTGCCCCGGCTGCCGCTCCAACCACCGCGGCATAGGCGTACGCCAGCTGGGGGGCTACGCCGTAGAGCAGACCCATCAGCAGGTTCCCCAGGAAGACCCCCCAGCTGCGGGCGGCCGCCAGGGCGCCGAACCCTCGGCCCGCCGCCGCCCCCGGGCGCAGCAGCGACATCAGACTCGGCTCGAGGGTCTCGACGACTCCCAGACCAAACCCGAGGACGGCGACCCCTGGAAGTAGTGCCGCCAGACCCAGGTGGAGGCCGTACCCCGTCGCGAGCAGCACCGCTCCCAGCGCCCCTCCCCCGTACCCCAGCCAAGCCAGTTCCCGAAACCCTCTGGCCAGCGTGCTCCCGAGGAGGCGGGGCAGCAGGTACCCAGTGGCAGCGGAGACGGCCTGGAAGAGAAGGAATGCCCCAATGCCAGCCACAGCGCCGCCCCCACCTTGGGCGACGGTGAGGATGGGAAAGCCCACGGCATAGAACGTGAACCCGTATAGGGCGGCGGCCAGGAGCATGGCCCCCGCCCCGGGAAGAGGCGGGCGCGGCTGGCCGGCTGTTGCAGTCAGGGACGGGCGGGGTATCCGCACTCCGGTTCGGGCCCGGGAGAGGGCGAAGGTGGACGCTACCAGCGGTACGGCGGTGGCCAGGAAGATCCAGCGGTAGGGGAGGTGGGCGGACACTGCGACCAGCACCCATAGGCCGGCCAGGGCTCCGCCCCCTACATCGAGGGCATGGAGAAACCCGAAGGCGGCAGTTCGGGCGGACGGGTCGGGAACCGCCTCGGTCAGCATGACCCGCCTAGAGGGGCTTCGCAGGTTGCGGAACCACCAGCCGCCGGTCAGCAGGCCGATGGCCACTGAGGGGCTGGTGGAGAGGGCGCTGAGGGAGAGCAGGGGGATCAAGGAGTTGCCCAGGAGAGCCACCCGCCTGTGGCCCAGGCGATCTCCCAGTCTTCCCCCCAGCAGCGAGAAGAAGGTGCCCCCTCCATAGCTGAGGGCGCTGGCCACTCCGAACAGAATGACCGGCTGGTGGAGTTCCAGAACGAGGAAGAGGGGGAATCCGGCCAGCACAGCCTGGTAGCCGAGGTCGGCCAGGAAGGCCGAGAGTGATATGGCCCACACGTCCCCAGTGCGCCAAGGTGCCCGCAGCCGCCCGGTGCCGCCTATCCCGGTCACCGAGCAGTCAGGCTCCGCCCCGCTTCGAGTTGCCCGGGGCGGCCGATGACTGCGGAGGAGTCGACCCTTGGATTGTGTCCTGAGTCGGGGTGGTCATCTCCCTCACCTCTGCCCACAGGTCCCGGTAGGCGAGGGCCGCCGCTGTGCTCCCAGCGAACACCTGCACCGGTGACCGCCTTGGGCCCATCTGCTCCACCGCGGAGGAGATGGGGATCGCCGCGCGGGCCAGGGACGGCAGCCCGGTCCGGAGCTCCTCGGCGACCTCCCGATGCAGGCGGCGTCGGCGGTCCACCAAGGAGAGAAACGGCAGCATGGCCGGGCGCGGCGGCTTGAGCTCCTTGACCAGCCCCGTCACCTGGCTCAGGGTTCTCCAGGAGAGGGTCGCCGGGATGACTGGGATCAGCACCAGCTGGGCGGCACGCAGCGCCGCCTGGGAGACCAGAGATGCGCTCGGGGGACAGTCGAGGAGCACCAGGTCGTATCGGCTGGCCAGGGGCCGAAGCTGGTCCCCGAAGCGGCGGGTGGAATGGGACGTCCTGTCCAGGACCAGATCCATGGCCCGGTAGGAGCGATCGGCAGGCAGGAGATCGAGGTTGTCGAACTCGGTTCCGCGTATTCGTTGCTCCAGCTGGCCGGGCTTGTTGATCAGCGAGCGCGCTCCTCCCTTCACCTTGGGACGGCCCCGCAGCAGGTAGGTAGCCCCGCCCTGGGGATCCAGGTCCCAGAGAATGGTCCTATAGCCATCTAAAGCCGCCAGGAAGCCGAGGTTGACGGCGGCCGAGGTCTTGCCCACCCCGCCCTTCAGGTTGTAGACGGCAATCGTCAGCATCCCGATCCTCCCAGGGTGGCGGCGGCGGATGCCCACCGCCTCAGTCGGGGCTGGGTGAACGCCTTGAGCCGGGGGACGATGGTTTGCCGGGCCCGCTCCCGGCGTTCTCGCAGCCGGTGGTCCAGCCGTCCCAGGGCCAGCACCGCCGCGGGCCCGGAGGTCGCGGCCATGGGGGCGAGTTTCATCAGTTCGGACTCCTGCACCTGCGTGTCCTGGAATTCGCCGAGGCAATCCTGGAGGGAGCGCAGCACCGTCAGCAGGTCACGGTACTCCCCGCCGTCCAGGGAGGGTGCGAAAAACTCCAGCAGGTAGCGGAGCTCCTTGCAGCGCTTGCGCAGGCTGTGGAACCGCTCGGGAGGCGAGGCCGGTCCCAGGCTGACGGCGATCCGGAAGGCTCGCCGGTAAGCGCGTCCAGCCCGCTCCCGCGCCAGGGCCTCAACAGTGCGGTCGCCGGGGACGGGGAGCCGGCCGCTGGCGGTGACCGCGGCCCAGCGGCGGAGCGCCGTCCTCCATCGAGGGCTCCGGATCTGCGCCGCGAGCTGGGACCATTCCTCGGCACGGCGCTGGGCGAGGTGCTTCACCAGCGGATCAGCCTCCGGGTCCCCGGTCGAGGAGAGGGCCTGGAGCAGCACATCCAGGTCCCTGGTCGGGGTGGTGAGGTCCCCCATCCACCGCAGATCGGAGGCCAGGCGGGCTCCACCCGGTCCCGGCAGGCAGTCGCCCAGCAGCTTGAGGGCGGAGCGAGCCCGCCGCACCGCCACTCGGAGGTCGTGAAGGAACTCCACGTCGAGGTCGGCGAGGACCCCTGGAGTGTTGGCGGCGGCCACCTCCCTGAGGTCGTGCAATATCCTCCTCACAGCCTCGGCCGCCGGCTCATCTGGGTCGACAGGTCTCACCCGAGGCTGAGGGGCAAGGTCCAGCCAGGCCAGCCAGCCTCCGGAACTCGACTCCAGCCCTTCCATGCCCACCAGGCGGCCGTGCAGCTGCTGGGCCCGGCGTCGACCCTGGCCCAGCAGCGTCACCCGCAGCAAGGTCCGGGGCATCGCTCTCAGGGCCCCCAGGCGCTCCTCCCAGCGGGCCTCTCCGAGCACCCGTCCGCGGGCATCACGCAGGGAGATGCTGTGCCGCCGTGTCCGCAGGCGAGCGATCGGCAGGAGCGCCCTGGCTCCTATCACGGGGCCGAGCACAGAGGTCGCCGGACCCTCGCTGATGAGCTGCTCCAGCCGCCACCCCGTGTCATTCCTCCGCGAGCGGGGCAGGTGGCAGGGGACGCTCCAGGCTGAGCCTTCCTCCAATCCCTGTATCTCAGCCCGGCCTCCCTCGGGGTGCCGCCCCCAGGAGAGCAGGAGGGTCACGCCGACCTTCCGGAGGCGCCTGTCGAAGGTGTCGACCCACTGCTGATCGATGACCTCCACGACCTCTCGCCCCGGCGCCGAGAGCTGAAGCAGGTCACGGATGGCGGCCGCGGGTATCGGTCCTCTGGAGGTGAACTCGAGTGACGTTCGGGAGTGGCCGGTCGGACGGCCAGAGGTGGGCGTCGGGGCGGCAGCCGATCGGGGGCCTGCACGGGCTGCCATGGCGAGATTCTGACAGCTGCGCTCGGGGCCATACAAGAACAGATGTTCGTTACCATACCGGAATGGCGCCTGTCCCCTTCTCCGAATGCTGGGCGCGTTCCTACTTCTCCTTCCTTGAGGGGGCCAGCTCGCCGGAGGCTGTGGTGGAGAGGGCCCGGGAGCTGGAGATGCCGGCCATCGGGCTGGTGGACCGGGGCGGTCTGTACGGGGCCGTACGGCTGGTGCGGGCCGCACGGCGCCTGGGAGTGCGGGCCATGGTGGGGGCCGAGCTGGACCTGCAAGGGGGCGGCCGCCTGGCGGTGCTCGCTCCGGACCGCCCTGCCTACCAGCAGCTCTGCCGGGCGGTTAGCCGAGCCCAGCTCGCCGGCGTCAAGGGGGCTCCACGGCTGTGCCTCGAGGGCCTGGACGAGGTGCTGGGGAGAGCGGCTGGGGCTGCCGAATCGGGGCAGCGGGATGCCCGCCGGCCGGCGGGGTTGAGCGAGCGGATTCGCCACGACTCCCGAGTCCGGGTGGCAGCGGAGCACTGGGTGCGGGCTGGCGATCTCGACCGCTGCGTCTTCCTTCTCGGGGGGCCGCACAGCCCGGTGAGCCGGGCGCTGGGGCGGGGGGAGCGGCCGGTGGCGAGAGAGGCTCTGGCCGCTCTCCAAGCACAACTGGCGCCACACAACATCTATCTCTGCCTGCAGCATCACCTGCACCCCGGCGACGACTGGCTGGCCGCTGAGACCGCCTCTCTGGCTGCGGAGTTGGGAGTGGCGATCATGGCCAGCGCCACGCCCCGCTATGCCCGTCCCGGTGACGGCCGACTCCTCGATGTGCTGACCGCAATTCGCCACGGCTGCACGCTGGAGGAGGCGGCGGCCTCCGGCCTGCTCCTGCCCAATCACGAGTACTGGATGCGAGACGGAGCGGGGCTGGCCGAGCTCTTGCCCCACCCTGAGGCCATGGTGGGGGCTTCTGAGCTGGCCTCTCGAGCCGACCTGGAGCTGGACTTCCGCCACAGCCGCTTCCCTGGCCTGAGACTGCCCCCGGGAGTGGACCCCGACCTGCGGCTGAGGCAGCTCTGTGAGGAGGGGATCCCGGACCGCTACCCCGGTCCGCGGGAGGCCGTGGATGCCCGGCTGGCCCATGAGCTGGAGGTGATCGGCAGCTGCCGCCTGGCGGAGTTCTTCCTCATCGTGGCCGAGCTGATGCAGTTCGCCCGCCGGGAGCGGATCCCAGCCCAGGGCCGGGGTTCGGCGGCGGACAGTCTGGTCGCCTACCTCCTGGGGATCACCAGGGTCGATCCTCTGGCCCACAACCTTCTCTTCGAGCGCTTCCTCCACGAGGGCATGGAGAGCACTCCGGACATCGACATCGATGTCTCCACCACTCACCGCGAGCGGCTCATCCAGCACGTCTACGACACCTACGGCGAGGAGCGCACCGGGATGGTCTGCACGGTCATCACCTTCCGCCTGCGCCTGGCGCTGCGACAGGTCGGGGCCGCCCTCGGGATCCCTGACCGGCTCCTGGAGCAGCTGGCCAAGGCCGTGGACCGGGACGTGGAGGGCGAGGGAGGAACGACCCTGGTGGAGCGGCTTCTGGCGGTGGCCAGCCGGGCACCCTCCGAGGCGATGTCGGCTCGGGAATGGAGGCAGTTCGCGGAGCTGGTGGATCAGGTGGTCGGGGTTCCGCGGCACCTCTCCATTCACGTCGGCGGGATGCTGGTCACGGGGGAGCCGCTCTGGGACATCGCTCCCCTGGAGCGGGCCACCCGTGCCGGCCGGGTGGTGGTGCAGTTTGACAAGGATGACGTCGAGGATCTGGGCCTCATCAAGATAGATCTGCTGGGCCTGCGCACCCTATCCGCGGTGGAGGAGGCGCTGACCGAGCTGGAACGGGTGGGGGAGGGACGCCCTGATCTGGACCGGCTGGACCTGGCCGACCCCGAGGTCTACGAGATGTGCTCCCGCGCCGACACCGTGGGGGTTTTCCAGATCGAGTCGCGTGCCCAGCAGCAGACCCTGCCTCGAGCCCGTCCTCGGGAGTTCAACGATCTCGTGGTGGAGGTGGCGATCATCCGCCCCGGGCCTATCCAGGGGAAGGCGGTCCATCCCTACCTGCGTCGCCGCCAGGGAAAGGAGCCGGTCCGCTACCTGCACCCGAGGCTGGAGCCCATCCTCCGGGACACCCTGGGCGTGATCCTCTACCAGGAGCAGATCATCGAGATAGCCATGGGCCTGGCGGGCTTCAGCGCCGCCCGGGCGGACCGTTTCCGGCGGGCGATGAACCGGCATCGCTCCAGGGAGGAGATGGACTCCCTGGAGGCGGAGTTTCTTGCCGGCTGCCGGGCCCAGGGAGTGGAGGCCGGGATCGGGGCCGAGCTGTTCGCCGCGGTGCGGGGGTTCGCCGAGTTCGGCTTCTGCCGCAGTCACGCCGCCGCCTTCGCCCGGACCGCGTACGAGACCGCCTGGCTGCGGCTGCACCACCCGGAGGCCTACCTGGTGGGGCTTCTCAACCTGCAGCCGATGGGCTTCTACCATCCCTCGGTTCTGGTGGATGACGCCCGCCGCCATGGGGTTGCGGTGCTGCCGGTGGATGTGAACCACAGTGCCTCCCGCTGCCGGGTGGAGCGGCAGGGCGGTGGGCTGGCGGTGCGCCTGGGGTTCAACTACGTGAAGGGGGTGGGCGAGGTCTGGGGCGAGCGGCTGGACGCCGAGCGCCGGCGCGGGGGGTACGCAAGCCCGGAGGAGTTCTGGCTCCGCACCCGGCTCAGCCGGGAGGCTATGGGGGCGCTGGTCCTGGTGGGAGCTCTGGATGGCTTCGCGGTGCCGCGCCGGGAGCTGCTCTGGAGGCTCCGTGGGATCGAGGATGAGATCGAATCCTCAGGCCAGCCCTGGCTCCTGCCCCTGCCGGCCCCACCCCCGCCTCTGCCCCCCATGACGCCGGAGGAGCGTTTGGAGACCGACTATCGCTTCCTGGGCCTCAGCACCGGACCCCACCCGGTGGAGCTGCTGCGCCCCCGGCTGGCCGTCCTCGGTGCCGTCCGGCTGCAGGAGGCGCGGGCCGCTGAGCCGGGGGCCAGGCTCACGGTGCTCGGGCTGGTGATCACGCGGCAGGCTCCCCCCTCGGCGCACGGCATGCGGTTCTTCACCCTGGCGGACGAGACTGGACACCTGGACCTGGTGATCCCGCCTGAGGTGCATCGCCGGCACCGCCAGCTGGCTCATCACCGGCCCCTGATCTGTGCTCAGGGGGTGATGCGGGCGGTGGACGGGGTGGTGAGCATGGCGGTGGAGCGGCTTCTGGCCCTGCCCGAGGGTGCGGCCGGCACCGCCCCTAGCGCCTCACATGACTACCACTGAGGGCTGGACGCCCCAGCCAGGCGGCCACCGTGCCGGCCCCAGCCACCATGAGGATGCCGTAGACGCCGGCCACGGCAGCCGCCCGAGGAAGCACCGCCACGGCCACGGCGATCGCCACCCCGAACTCCCGGATGGCCACCGGGAACCCCACCGCAGCCGCCGTGCGACGGGGGAGGGAGAGCCCGCGGCCGAGCCCCCATCCCAGGGCGCCTCCAGCCAGGAGAATCGCGCCCGCCAGCAGAACGATGGGCAGGAGAGTGGCGGAGAGGAGGGCCGGACGCGCCGGGCCCATGCCCGCCAGGACCACGAGCACAAGGCAGGCGGCGCTCAGGTCGAGAAAGATGTGGCGGTGACGGGCCAGACTGGGGAATCGGACTCTCAACAACACCCCCGCCAAGAGCGGAAGCAGGACCGATAGCCCCAGCTCACCCACCAACGAGAGGGGGTTGAAGTGAGCAGCCCCACCCAGCGCCAGCCCCAGCCAGACGGGAACGAGAACGGTGGCGAGGGCGAGGGAGCCGGCCATGATCGAGGTCGCCAGCGCCGCGTCCCCACCCGCGACCGCGGCCATGAGCCCAGAGGTGATCTCCGCCGGGGCGATGGCGCAGATGACCACTCCCGAAGCCAGCTCCCGACTGGGAATCGCCCTGCTGACCAGCAATGCCAGGGCGGGCAGGACGGTCCATTCAAGGAGCAGCGCAGCTCCCACCAGATGGGCGCGGCGGGCCGCCGCGCGGAAGTCCGCCGGCGTCAGGTTCAGGGAGACCCCGAGGACCTGCCCGGCGAGGAGGACGGGGACCACCGGTACCAGGGCGCTCGACGTGGTGGGCACCGCCAGCCCGACCGCCACCGCCAGGACGACCCAGGGCAGTAGCCGGTGCCGAACCGGATGCAGCAGGCGTGCTGCCCGCCGCCCCTGGCCGAGAGCTGTCATGCGGCCACTATCCCAGCCGGCCGGGGTGGGCTCAGCGGACTGGGTCGGGACTGATTCTCGAGCTGGTGGGGGGCACCTTCGTGGCTTGCGCCCGCGCGTCTGCTCGGCCGAGCCGCTGCATCTGGCGCATGGCAGCGTCCAGATCGGCGCTGGTGAAGGGGGTGCGGCGGTGGCGAAGGAGCACCACGCGGGCCCCGTCGCGGGGCCCCGCCGCCGCGGGGATGACGATGATGGAGTCGACGCCGACGCTGGCCCGGGCTTGGGCGCGCCCGGACGGCGGCGTGGTCCACATGATGGCCTGGCCGCTGGTTCCCGCCCGCCGCCACAGGTCCCGCACGGTGCGGGTGGGGCGGTACTGCTCGCCGGGGTAGCTGGCCAGAACCGCCATGTCGGCCCCGAGGAGGGCGGCCTGGTCGGCTCGTGCCGCGCGGGCTAGCCGCTGGAGCAGTGCCAGGGACCCCACCGGGCTGTCCGGGACCCGCCGACCCCAGCGCACGAGTCGCAGGCTCACCACCGCGTTGACGGCCATGCCCGCCACCGCGGCCACGAGGCCCTCGACCACCAGCGGTAAGCCGGTGTAGCGCAGTCCGAGGAAGGCGAGCAGCTGGACTGCGCCGGAGCCGAGGGCCGAGAGCAGGTATCCCCTCAGGAGCGGGGAGCGCTCCCGGCGTAGGTCGGCGAAGGTCAGGCGCAGGTTAAGAACGGTGTTCCAGGCCAGGGACAGGGCGAAGGCGCCGGCCCAGGCCAGGAGTGCTGGCCAGCCCAGCCAGGCGCCCAGAACCTCCAGGGCAGCGAGGAGGATGCCCAGGCCGCTCAGGCCGACAGCCGCGAACTTCCAGCGGCGGGCGCTACCGGGAACGTCCCTGATCAGAGACCAGAGGTGCTGAAGGTACAGCCAGCCCTGCGCGATAGTCGCCTTGCTCTCCCCTGCGCCGCGGGGCTGGAAGTCCAGCGGGACCTCGGCGACCCGTGATCCTGGGGTGCATACGAGCAGCTCCAGCAGGATCTTGAATCCAACCGGCCGGAACTCCAGGCCGCGGATCAGGTCGGTTCGGCAAAGGAAGAAGCCCGCCAGGGGGTCAGTGCTGGCCCTGGCCTCGAGGAACAGGGTCCTGGCTACGCGGGTGGCGCCCCGAGACACCAGGCGTCGGCTCCAGCTCCCCAGTCCCCGGCTGGTGGCACCAGGGAGGTAGCGACTTGCCACCACCAGGTCCGCTCCCGCGCGGGCCCTTGCGACCATCTCCGGAATCAGTTCGGGTGGGTGTTGCAGGTCGCCATCCATGACGCATACGAGCCGTCCCCGGGCTCGCGCCATCCCAGTCACGACCGCGGTGCTCAGGCCCCCCAGCCGCCCCTCCGGACGACGGTGGATCATGGCGATCCGGGGATCTTTGCGCGCAGCCTCACGCAGGATCCTGGTGGTGCCATCGTCACTGTCGTCCACGAACAGCAGCTCGAACGGCAGCTCCGCCAGCGAATTGCGGAGGCGTTGGATCAGGAGCGGAACGTTTCCCGCCTCATTGCGCGTCGGGACTACGACCGTGAGCTCCATGACCGGCGCGGCGGGCTGTCGCGATCTTGGCATCGGCTCGAGTTTAGGCCGGTGCGCCGCCATCCCAGACGCTGTTACCGGATCGTTAGTCCCGCGTCCGGCTGGACAACCCGGGCGATGGCCTCCTCGGGGCTGAACCGGCCCTCGCCCACGACCACGCTGCCCCAGAGCAGGACCGGGATGCGCTGCCCGAACTGTTCCTCCCTCTGGGGATCGGACTCCACGCTCAGCTCGTCGAGATGCAGGCCGTGGAGCCGAGCCAGCGTGGACAGCGGCTCCCGGACCCCGTCACAGAGGTGGCAGCCGGGCCGGGTGAGCAGGATCAGGGACGGCTCAGCTGACACCCCAGCTCTCCAGAAGCCCCAGATAACGGCGACGCCAGGCCTCGGCCACCGCGGCGAACAACACCCAGGCCGCGGCCTCGGCCAGCACACCAGTTAGGGTGTCCGCCGCCAGCCGGCTGCCCCAAAGGCTCAGGCCGGCGTAGAGGCAGAGGCGGATCACGGCCACCGACCCCAGCACCCGGGCGGCATCACCCGCGGCCAGGACCACCAACCGCTCGCGGCGGAGGCCAGCCCGGAGCCGCGAGGCAGAGGGCGGGCGGTCGGATGAAGCGCTCCAGGACGGCTCGGGAGCTGCGGATCGGAGGCGCAGCCAGCCGAGGGCAGCGAGGACAGTGGCCGCCAGCACCGGTGGCAGGGCCTGCCAGGGGGCTCCCAGCCGCAGGAACTCCTGCCACCCGGAGAGCCGCCCTCCGGCCGCAAAGACCTCCTGATAGTGAGTCTGCAAGAGAAAGGACGCCAGGGAGACGGCCACCCCCAGCAGGAGGGCCAGGCTGACCGTGAGCGCCAGTCTGCTGGTGACGACCTGGGAGAGCAGAGCCCTACCGTCTGGGATCCGAGACGCTGCCCATCGGGCCCGGAGTCCTGCCATCCTCTGGAGTCTATCCCCGATCGCCGGGTTAGGAAGGAGGGCCGGCGCCGACCACCTGCTCGATGCTCGAGGGGCTGATCCCCTCCGGGCCAAACCACTCCAGCCACCAGGTGGCGCCGGCGGCCTCGATCCTCGCGAGCGCAGATCGCGCGCTGGGCGGCTGGGCCCAGTTGGCGTGGGTCACAACGAGATCTGCCTCCTGCGAGCCGCCCATGTCCAGAAGCGCGGACCGGACCGCGCTCACCTGGTCGGGAGAGGGGGGAGGGGGCGGCCAACCGCCTCCGAATATCGGGAAGCAGCCCTCCAGGGCCGCGGCGCGCCGGAGCGGTCGGCGGTGGGGCCAGCGGCACGCAGCCCAAGTGGGGATCGGGTCTTGCAGAGGGCGGGGGAGGAACGCCGGGGAATTCACCCGGTGGACCGCACCAGAGCTGTCCACAGGAGACCCCGCCCAGAGGGAGCGGATGATGGCAAGCCCTTCATCGAGGGCCGCGGCACGTCTGGCCGGGGAATCAGGGTCCGCGAAGGCGCTGAACTCTCTCCACCCGTCGTCACCCAGCCCCACGCCGAACACCAGCCGCCCGCCGGAGAGGCGATCAAGTGTGGCCGTTTGGCGCGCCAGCACCCAGGGCCGGCGCCGAGCCACGGGGGTGACCATCGCCCCGATTCGAAGTCGCTCGGTGACCGCTGCCACCCCGGCCAGCGTCACCCATGGATCCGCCACGGGGGTCCCGGGGTCGGCCAGGATATGGTCCCAGAGGAAAAGACCGTCCCAGCCGGCCCGCTCGGCGCTCACGGCCAACTGCGAGACCCGCCGGGGGTCGGCGAACTCCCCGAAGGGCGCCAGGAACAATCCCTTTCGCATGGCCTCAAGTATCCTCCCCCCGGTCCACGCAATTTGGGAGCCTAGAATCGACCCCAGTCCAACCCGAATTGGGGAATGCCCGACCTCATGAGCCGGCTGCGGATTGCCACCTACAACATCCTTTCCGGCGGCGGAAGCCGCTGGGCCACCATCGCGGAGATGGTCCAGGCGATCGATGCCGACGTCCTCGCGCTTCAGGAGATCGAGGACCCGCGGCCGATGTACAGCCTCGCCGACCGCCTCGGCTATCGGGCGGTGTTCGGACGGGCCCCCCGCTTCCGGCACCAGGGCCTTCTGAGCCGCCTACCGCTCCGGGAATGGCGCAACCACCAGGATCCCCGGGCCTTCCCCCGCAACTCCCTGGAGGTCTCCATAGACCTACCGGGCGGCCCGGTCGCCATCCACACCGTCCACCTCACCGCCGCCTTCCAGCGCCGTGGACGGGCAGAGCCGGACCGCCTGCGCGAACTGGGAGCGGTGCGTGAGCAGGCCCGAGGGGGCAACCCCGACCGCCACCTGATCCTGGGGGACTTCAACTCCCTCGCCCCCGGGGAGCGAGTAGATGCGGCGGGATTCCTCTCGCTGCTGTCCGATTGGCGCCGATCCGGAGCGTTGGAGAGGTACGGGACCCTGGGACCGGTGCCGGCCCGGCGCCAGGCGGCGGTGGGGGCTGGCGGGGGGACGGATCTGGACCTCTCGCCGGTGGCCAGAGAGGGCATGCCTCGCCTCCCCTGGGTGCTCCAGCCGCTGGTCGAGTTCGTCCCCAAGGGGGAGGCCACCGACCTTGTGGTAGGTGCCATGATGCCCCGGGAGGTGGTGAGCGAGATGCTCGCCGCCGGGTACGTCGACTGCCTGCGCCGGCTGCATCCCGACGGTGATGAGTTCACCTGCCCCACCTACCACCCGGCGGTGCGCATCGACTATCTCTTCGCGACGCCCGACCTGGCCGACCGGCTCCTCGCCTGCGAGGTGGTCGGCAGGCATGGTCCCCTGGCCGAGGTGGCGAGGCGGGCCAGCGACCACTTCCCGGTGCTGGCGGAGTTCCGCCTGGAGCCCGGCTGAGCCGTATCGGGGCGGCGCGGAGCGACTCCAGCCCCGGGACCCTCGGATTGCTCCACATATACTCGGCTGGTGGATTCCCGTGATCAGGCAGCGCCGCTGCCCCGGGCGGAGTACGCCCTCCTGGGCCGTTCCGGGACCGAGCCGGCGGCGCTTCCCGGCACCGATCCCAGGATCTCCGTCGTGCTCGGGCCCACCGCCTTCCCCACACCATTCGGCACGACCCCCGACCTGGAGTTCCTCACCCTTCGGACCGACTGGGGAGAGGTCCGCCGGCTGATCTTCGTCCGTCCGGCACCTGCGCCAGCTCCCGCTCTCGAGCCCGGGCCGCCGGGCAGGGAGCACCGGAGCCTAGCTCTCTTCTGGGCGCTGCGGGAGGCCGGGGTCGTGCGAGTCGTGGCCGAGTCCGGCGCCGCCAGCATCACCCAGCACTTCCACCCCCGCGATCTGGTCATACCCCATGACTTCATCGACTTCACCCCGCAGCGGTCGGGATGGCTCTCCCCGGGCCGCCCGGTGTCGATGCGGGAGCCGTTCTGTCCCGACATCCGCGAGGTGCTCTGGCAGCGTTCGCGGCGCTTCGCCGCCGAGAAGGCGACCCGCGCCTTCAACCGCGCCATCCACGCCTCTGTGGAGGGGCCACGGGCCGAGACGGCCGCCGAGGTCGCGGCGCTGGCGCGCCTCGGCGGCGACGTCATCAGCCAGGGGGTCACTCCCGATGTCTATCTGGCCCGGGAGATAGGTGCCTGCTTCGGGACCGTGGAGATGGTCTTGAACTACGCTGAGGGCGTCCGGCCAGAGTGGGATTTCGAGTTGCTCCGGGCCATCATCCGCGAGGGGGCCGAGGAGCTGGGCAAGGTGGCTCTGGACGCGTTGGCGGCGCTGCCGGAGGAGCGGACCTGTCTCTGCGCCGCCCGCCCCACCACGCCGGAGGGAAGTACGGCCGAAGGTTTGCTCAGCGCATGACGGTGGATGAAGCGGAGGAGGTGCTGCCCACCGCGGGCCGGCCTGAGGCCCCTGCCGTTCGGGCCATGTTCGGCGGCATCGCCGGCAGATACGACCTGCTCAATGCGGTTCTCAGCCTGGGCGAGGACCGCCGGTGGCGGAGGCGGGCAGCGCAGCTGACGCGGCTGGGGCCGGGGGGGCGTGCCCTTGATGTGTGCACCGGCACCGGTGCCCTGGCACGCCTGCTGTGGCGCCGGGTGGGGCCGTCAGGGGTGGTGATCGGGGTGGACATCACCGAGGAGATGCTTTCTCTAGCCGCCCGGGCGGTCCCGGAGGTGGAGTTTCGGGTCGGGGACGCCCTGGATCTGCCCGCACCGGAGCGGGACTTCGAAGCCGTGACCATGGCCTTCGGGCTGCGCAACATCGCCGATCACCAGCGGGCGCTGCGCGAGGTCTGGCGGGTGCTGCGCCCCGGCGGGCGGGTGGTGATCCTGGAGTTCAGCTCCCCTCGGCCGCTGATGCGGCCCCTTTATCGCGAGTACAGCCGGCTGGTGATCCCTCGGGTGGCGCGCCTCCTTCTGGGACGCACCGGGGCGTATCGCTACCTCACATCCTCTATCTCCGCCTTCCCCGGGCCCGAGGTCGTCGCGGGCTGGCTGCGGGACGCGGGCTTCGAGAGGGTGAGCTATCAGCGCATGACCCTGGGGATCGTGGCCCTCCACACGGGGCGCCGCCCGGCCTGAAGCACCTGGCCGCTCTCTTAGCGGCTAAGTGAGTTAGAGTTGGGCGGGACAGCCATGGGGAGAAGCGTCAGTTGATTCGTGCGCTGGTGATGGCCGCTGGGCCTGAGCTGGAGGCCATGGAGCCCTGGCTCTCCTACCTCCGTGAGACCAAGGAGGTGGAGACCCGGGTGATCGGCCGTCCCGAGGAGCTGGCCGATCTGGAAAGGGCCGATGTGGTCGTGGCCCACGACCCCTCCGGAGCCCTGGGGGGAGCTGCCGAGGACGGCATCGCCGACTTCCTCACCTCCGGCGGCGGCCTGGTCTCGCTGCACTGCACCAGCGCCAACTGGAGCCGGGGGCCACGTCTTGGCCCGCTCATCGGCGGGGCGGCCGACCGGCTTCCGGCCGGGGAGCTGGTGGTGGACGTCGAGCGTTCCGACCACGACATCACCCGGCGGTCACCGACCTCCTTCACGGTCCTCGACTCCGGGTTCACGGTCGAGGATGACGGTGGGGACGGTGCCGAGGTTCTCCTCAGCACCACCTGGAGGTCGGGAAGAAGGCCCCTGGCCACGGTCCGCCGCGCCGGCTCGGGCCGGTTTCTGCACTTTGGGCTGGGTGGCGCGGCCTCCACCTTTCAATCACCCTCGGTCCAGGATCTGCTATATCGGGGCGTCCGCCACGCCGCCGGGCGGTCCGAGGGCTCGCCGGTGGGGGTCGGGCTGGTGGGTTTCGGGGCCATCGGGCCCGAGCATCTGTCGGCGATCTCGGCGGTCCCCGGCCTCAGCGTGGCGGCGGTCGCGGACCACTCCCCGGAGCGGTTGAGAGCAGCCATCAGCCTGGCCCCCGAGGCGGCCCCGGCCGATGACCTGAAGGACCTGCTGGAAAACCCCGCCGTGGGCGCGGTGGTGATCTCCACTCCGCCGAACACCCACTTCGCCCTGGCTCGGCGCGCCCTGCAGGCTGGCCGCCACGTGATCGTGGAGAAGCCCTTCTGCCTCACCGTGTCCGAGGCGGACCAACTCCTGGAGGCCGCCACGGCCACCCAGCGCACCCTCACCGTTTACCAGAGTCGCCGCTGGGACCCCGACTTCATGGCCCTTCGGGAGTTGGTGGAGACGGGCCAGCTGGGACGGGTGTTCCACCTGGAGGCCTTCGTCGGCGGCTTCGAGCACCCCTGCCACTTCTGGCACTCCGATTCCAGCGTCAGCGGGGGCGTGATCTTTGACTGGGGCGCGCACTACCTTGACTGGATCCTGCAACTGCTCCCCGGACGGGTGGTCGAGGTGAGCGCCTCGAGCCAGAAGCTGATCTGGCTGGACGTGACCAACGAGGACCATTTCGTTCTGCGGATGACCTTCGAGGATGGGGCCAGCGCTGAGTTCATCCACTCCGACATAGCCGCCGCTCGGAAGCCGAAATGGTACGTCCTGGGGACCGAGGGGGCGGCGCTCGGGCTCTGGCGCGAGGAGAGCCGGCTGGTGGCCACCCCGACGGGGGTCTCCGAGGTCCAGGTGCCGGTGGCCGACCTGCCCTGCGAGCTCCACCTCCTGCGGCCGGGACCGGCCGGACGCAGTCACGACCAGAGGGTCGCCCTTCCCACCGCCGCGCCGCAGGCCTTCTACCGGAACCTGGCCGGCCACCTGCTGGCTCGGGAGCCGCTGGCGGTCACGCCGGAGGCGGCGCGACGCAACATCGCCATCATGGAGGCGGCGATGCGCGCGGCCAGCGGCGGTCCTCAGCGGGTCAGGATCTGACCGCACCCCTCCGCTGGGGGATCCTGGGCGCGGCCCGGATCGCCCGGGCCGCCGTGGTGCCGGCGATCAGGGCCGCCGGCGGAGAGGTGGTGGCCGTCGGCAGCCGCGACCTGGAGCGGGCCCAGAGGATGGCCCGGGAACTGGGCATCCCGGAGGCTCTTCCAGGCTACGAGGCCGTCCTGGCCGCGCCCCTGGACAGCATCTACCTACCGTTGCCCAACTCGCTGCACCTTGAATGGGCGGTGCGGGCGCTGGCCGCCGGCAAGCACGTCCTGTGCGAGAAGCCACTGGCGCTGAGCGCCGAGGAGGCTCTGGCCATGGAGAGGGCGGCGCGCACCCACGGCCGGGTCCTGGCCGAGGCTCTGATGTACCGCTATCACCCGCGCTGGGAGCAGGCTCTCCGACTTCTCCGCTCGGGGGTGATCGGCGAGCCGCGGCACGTGGCGGGCAGCTTCGCCTTCCGTCTGGCGCCCGGGGACGACTACCGCTGGCGGGCCGAGCTGGGCGGCGGCGCGCTCTACGACGTTGGGTCCTACCTGATCAGCGCCAGCCGCCAGGTGTTCAGTGCGGAGCCTCTCCGAGCATTGGCTGCCGCTCGGATGCGCGAGGGCGTGGACGTCCGCTGCGATCTGCTGCTGGACTTCGGGGAGCTGGGGTCGGCGGCCCTGGGGTGCGCCTTCAACCGCGGGGAGAGCCAGTGGCTCCGTGTGGAGGGGGATGAAGGCACCCTTCGGATCCCGCTTCCCTTCACCGCCTGGACGGGGCAGCAGCTCCCGCTGTACCTGGCGCGGTCGCCAGTGGGAGCCGAAGAGCGGCTCGAGACCCAGGCGGCAGACCCCTACCGGGAGATGGCGGGTCAGTTCATGCGGGCGGTGCGAACCCGGGAGCTGCCGCTCACCGCGGCCTGGGAGGCGGCCGCCAACCTGGCGGTGCTGGACGCCTGCCGGGGCAGCATGGCGAGTGGGGCGGCGGTCCCCGTGGTCATGCCGCCAGGGTGAAGGCGCAATCCGGCCTCGAGATGCGCACCCGAACGCCACCGGGGTAGGTGCCGGCGAGCTGGGCGCAGCCACCAAGGAGGTGCGGCTGGGGAAGGCTGGCGGGCCAGGCGAGTTCGGCGGTGGCTGGGCTGCGGACCCCTGAGAACGTCGCGGTGAGGACGCGCCGTGAGGTGGAGTAGGCCATGGACAGGAGCCGACCCGGGGCGGCCTGCACGTAGGGCTGGGAGAGGATGTCCAACCAGGCGCGGTCCACCGGCCCGAGGCCGGTGCGCACCCCCCACCCGGCCGGGTCGTCCCACTGCCACCAGGCCCAACCGGTCCGGTACTGGTCGGAGAGCGAGATCTCGGTGAGCGCCCAGGCGGTGGCGCCGCGGAGCTGGTGGTCGATCCCCAGCTCGCCGGTCCAGTAGGCGGCGGGTATCTGGGCGGCCTCAGAGAGCCCCTGAGTTAGTTCGGAGCGCAGAGGGGAGGATTGGCCGTGAAAGGGGCCGCCGATGAGGCTGCCCGCGTACAGGTGGGTTGAGTAGACGAGGTCGGGTGCCCGCAGGGGGTCCACCCGGGTCGGCAGGTTCCCGAAGAGGTCGCCCTCGATGATGAAGAGGTGGTTGGGGTCCACCCGGGCGATCTCCCGGATCCCGGTGGCGTAGAAGGGGAACAGGATCCGGGGGGCGAAGATGCCCGGGGGCACCGGCAGAGGGTGGGGCTCGTTGTACAGGTCGAACCCGGCCACGGCGGAGTTGCCGGCCAGCGGCCGCGCCAGCACCCGCCATGCCTGCCAGTACAGACGCTGCCAGTTAGGGTACAGCCAGAAGAACGCCAGGTCGGCGTTCACCGCCGGGGAGAGGTGCCGCTGCCAAGCGCTGGGGACCCCCGGGAGGTGCCAGTCGGGGAGAGCTGGAAGGGTGAGCCAGCTGGGCGCCCCGCTCCCGCCGAAGGCGACCCCGAAGTCCTCGGTGTGCAGGTCGAGGACCGTGTAAAGCCCCGCCCGGGCGCAGAGCTCCACCATCGCCTCCACCTTTCCCAGGTAGCTCTGGCTGAACGCCCCCGGCCGCGGCTCCAGCAGGGACCATGACACCGGGATCCGGACCACGTCGAACCCCTGGGCGCGCATCAGCTGGGCGTCCTGAAGGGTGAGGGGCGGTGGCAGCGGCGCAGTCCCGCTCTGCAGCAGGGCGTCGTCGTTGAAGCCGCGGAGGATCACGGTCTCCCCCTGGCTGTTGACGATCTGGCCGCCGCGGACGCTGAGCCAGGGGAGGTTTCCCGCTGGTGGCCTCTGTGGCCGGAACGAGGCCGCCAGAGTCGGGAGCGGGGCGAGGACGATCGCCCCCAGGGCGACGACCGCGAGCACCAACCAGAGACCGGCGCTGATCCCGCCCGCGCTCTCCCTTACTGGGTGGGCAGGGGGGGAGGACTGAACTGGCGTGGCTACTCCGAGCCCACCCCGGAGTGGGCCGGGCCCTGGAAGGCTATGACCGCGGTCAGGAATCGTCCGCTGCGAGCGTCTATCACCACCGCATAGAGGGTGATCTGGCCGGGGGCGGGCAGGTTGCCACTGGAGTCCGCGCCCGCCTGCAACAGCACCACCCAGCAGAGGCGCGGCCGCGTTCCCACAGTGCCCCCCTCGGGCTGGCTGGCCAGCGCTAGGAAGGCCGACTGGGGCAGATCCTGGAGCCCCTGCCCCCGGGCCACCCGGAAGGCCCGGCCCTCACCCACCAGCGCTCGACCCTGTGGGGTGGAGAGGCTGAGTCCACTCTGGTTCAGGAGGAGGACCGTGGACGGAGTGATGCCAAGCCCGTTTGGCTGGGCGGGGCCAGTGGGCCCGGTCACGGTGAGGATCACGACTCCGACCAGCAACAGCAGGACGAGGAGGGTGACCGGGGACGCCAGGCGACGTCCTTCCTTGGTACCCATGGACCTGCATCATCCGGCAACGCGGGTGGGGCGTGAGGCCGGTAATCGACGCTGCCGTTTGGGGCTCCCCACTCTGCGGTAGGGTAATGGTGGCGGGGGAGCCGCCCCGCGGCCCCCGACCCCAACGCACGGAGGTAACTCAACTTCATGGCCAAGACTGTAGGAATCGACCTCGGCACGACCAACTCGGTGGTGGCCGTCATGGAGGGCGGCGAGCCGGTGGTCATCCCCAACAGCGAGGGCGGCCGGACCACCCCCTCGGTGGTGGCTTTCACCAAGGACGGGGAGCGGCTGGTGGGCCAGCTGGCTCGGCGGCAGGCCGCGGTTAACCCCGAGAACACCGTCTACTCGATCAAGCGTTTCATGGGCCGCCTCTTCAACGAGGTCGAGGCCGAGCGCAAGATCGTCCCCTACCAGGTGGTGGCCGGCAAGGATGGCCGGGCTGAGGTGCAGGTGGAGGGGACGAGCTACACCCCAGAGCAGATCTCGGCCATGGTGCTGCAGAAGTTAAAGGCGGACGCCGAGACCTACCTGGGTGAAAAGGTCACCGACGCGGTCATCACCGTCCCGGCCTACTTCAACGACGCCCAGCGGCAGGCCACCAAGAACGCCGGCCAGATCGCCGGTCTCAATGTCCTGCGGATCATCAACGAGCCGACCGCCGCCTCCCTGGCCTACGGGCTGGAGCGCAAGGAGTCAGAGAAGATCCTGGTCTTCGACCTCGGTGGCGGCACCTTCGACGTCTCCATCCTCGAGGTGGGTGAGGGCGTCTTCGAGGTCAAGTCGACCAACGGCGACACCCACCTCGGCGGTGACGATTACGACCGGCGCATCGTCGACTGGATGGCGGAGGAGTTCCGGCGCGACCAGGGGATCGACCTGAAAGGGGATCGCCAGGCCCTGCAGCGCCTCACCGAGGCCGCTGAGAAGGCCAAGATCGAGCTGTCGCAGCGGCAGGAGACTCAGATCAACCTTCCCTTCATCACCGCTGACCAGAACGGCCCCAAGCATCTGGACCTCAAGTTGACCCGCGCCAAGTTCGAGCAGCTGACGGAGGACCTGACGGCCCGCTGCCGGGCACCGTTCGAGTCAGCTCTGAAGGACGCCAACATGAAGGTGTCCGATCTGGACGAGGTGATCCTCGTGGGTGGGTCGACCCGCATGCCGGTGATCCAGGAGCTGGTCAAGCAGATGGCGGGCAAGGAGCCCCACCGGGGCGTCAACCCCGACGAGGTGGTGGCGGTCGGTGCGGCCATCCAGGCCGGGGTCTTAAAGGGTGAGGTCAAGGATGTCCTGCTTCTGGACGTGACCCCACTCTCCCTGGGGATCATGACCGAGGGTGAGGTCAACACCCGTCTGATCGAGCGCAACACCACCATTCCCACCAGCAAGAGCCAGGTCTTCTCCACGGCCGCGGACAACCAGCCGTCGGTCGAGATCGTGGTCCTCCAGGGGGAGCGCCCCATGGCTCGGGACAACCGCACCCTGGGTCGCTTCATGCTGGACGGCATCCCGCCGGCTCCCCGTGGGCTGCCGCAGATCGAGGTCACCTTTGACATCGACGCCAACGGCATCCTCAATGTAACCGCCAAGGACCGGGGCACCGGGCGCGAGCAGAAGGTCACCATCACCGGGTCGACCACCCTCCAGAAGGAGGAGGTCGAGCGCATGGTGAAGGAGGCCGAGGCCCACGCCGACGAGGACAAGCGGCGGGCGGAGGAGGTGGCCCTCAAGAACCGCTGCGAAACCCTCGTATATCAGGCCGAGAAGACCATTCGCGATCACGGTGAGAAGGTCAGCTCGGAGATCCGGGACGACGTCAACCAGAAGGTTGAGGCTCTGAAGTCAGCGGTGGCCGCCAACAACGCAGTGGACATGCAGTCTCGGGAGCAGGAGCTCACCCAGGCGCTGCAGAAGATCGGTGAGGCGATCTACTCACAGAGCTCACCGGGATCGACTGCGGACGGGGCGGCGCCGGCCGAGGACATCCCGCCCGCGGGCGCGGCGGGTGAGGCCGGAGGCGGCGACGGCGACGTGGTGGACGCCGAGTTCAAGGAAGTTTGAACCGAAGCCTTCGGGCTGGGGCGGGGGCCGGGTTGCTGGCCCTCGCCTACGCGGCGGCTGTCGCCGGGGCGCGGCGCCCTCGGCGCGCCGGGCCCAGCGAGGCCTCGGTCGAGGCGGCCATGGACCGCCAGTTCCAGGGGGCCGCACCCCGGCACCGCTACCTGGCGTCTGATGGTGGCCGGACCCACCTGATCGACATGGGCGGAGGGCCGCGGGCGACCCTGGTGTTCCTCTCCGGCATGGGCGGCTGCGCGGCCGCCTACCACGATCTCCTGGAGGAGCTTTCGCGAGACCGGCGAGTAGTTGCCGTCGACCGGTTCGGCAGCGGGCTCAGCACCGGGCTGCGGGGCCACAGCCATCCCCGGAAGCCATGGGTCGGGCAGGTGGAGGCCGTGGTGAGCTCGCTCGGCCTGGCTCCGGTGGACGTGGTCGGCCACTCCCTCGGGGGATTCGTCGCGGGAGCGTTGGCCGTGGAGCGTCCGGAGCTGGTCCGGCGAGTGGTGCTCCTGAGTCCCCTGGGAGTGGCGCGGGAGCACCCCTGGAGCTGGACCCCGGCACTCCTTCCCGGTGTTCTCGACCTGGCGGCTGCTCTCGCGAGGGGGCGCCATCTCACCGGCGCCGCGGACGGCCCAGCGGGGCAGGACCCCTGCCAGATGGCAGCGGACCGCTGGTGGGGCGCCTCCGACCTGAACTCCATCGCCAAGCTGATCCGGCCGCGGGGGTTCCGCGCGGAGACCCTCCTACTGCCGGAGCTGGGCCTGATTCAGGAGAGGATTCGCCTGATCTGGGGAGACCAGGACCGCCAGCTTCCACTCAAGGCGGCGCAGAGAGAGCTGCAGTCCTACCCGGCCCTCTGCCTGGAAGTGCTGTCGGCAGCGGGGCACCTGGTCCCGTTTGAGCGCCCCGGAGACGTCGCGGAGGCCATCCGCGGCTGGCTGGACGCCTGAGGGTAGCCGGGGGGCCTCAGCCGCCGATCCCCGCCCCGGCCATGGGCGCGAAGCGGGCGGTGAAGTGCCGGAGCGCCGGTGGCTCCTCCACGATGCGGTATCCGGGGAGCTGATCGGCCATCTGCGCCACCCGCTGCACCACCTCGATGACGTAGTCGATGTGGCTCTGCGTATAGGTGCGCCGGGGGATGGCCAGCCGAACCAGGTCCATCGGACCCTCCAGCTCTGAGCCATCGGGCTGCCGGCCGAACATAACGGTCCCGATCTCCACGCTGCGGATCCCCCCCACCTCGTAGAGCGCCACCGCCAGGGCCTGGCCAGGGTATTGGAGCGGGGGAATGTGGGGGAGCAGCGCCCGCGCGTCCAGGTAGACGGCGTGGCCGCCTATGGGCTGGACGACCGGCACCCCAGCCGCCGCCAGCGCCTCTCCGAGGTAGGCCGTGGAGCGGATGCGATAGCGCAGGTAGTCGGGGTCCACTGCCTCCCTGAGACCCTGGGCGATCGCCTCCAGGTCGCGTCCGGCCAGCCCCCCGTAGGTGGGGAATCCCTCCGTCAGGATGAGCAGGTTGCGGCAGCGCTCCGCCAGCTGGTCGTCGTTCATCGCCAGCCAGCCCCCGATGTTGCCGAAGGGGTCCTTCTTGGCGCTCATGGTCATGCCGTCGGCGCAGCCGGCCATCTCCCGGACGATCTCGGCGATCTCCCGGTCCCCCTGGCCCTCCTCGCGCTCGCGGATGAACCAGGCGTTCTCGGCGAACCGGCAGGCGTCCAGGAAGAGCGGCACGCCGTGGCGGTGGCAGACCGCGCTGGCCTCTCTGAGGTTGGCGAGGGACACCGGTTGGCCCCCACCGGAGTTGTTGGTGACGGTGACGAAGGCCACCGGCACATCCCGGCCCCGCCGCTGGAGCAGCTCGTCCAGGGCGCCGGTGTCGATGTTGCCCTTGAAGGGGTGGATGAGGGACGGCTCCCGCCCCTCTGGGATCACCAGGTCCACCGCCTCCGCCCCGGTGAACTCCACGTTGGCCCGGGTGGTGTCGAAGTGGGTGTTGTTGGGGATCACCTTGCCCGGACCGCCCAGGACGGAGAACAGGATCTTCTCCGCGGCCCGACCCTGGTGGGTGGGGATGACGTGCCGGAAGGGAAAGAGCTCCTGCACCGCCGCAAGAAACCTGAACCAGGACGGCGAGCCCGCGTAACTCTCGTCCCCGTGCTGAATCGCGGCCCATTGGTCACGTGACATCGCCCCGGTGCCGGAGTCGGTGAGGAGGTCGATGAGGACCAGCTCGGCGGGGAGGTTGAAGAGGTTGTAGCCGGCCGCTGCGATCGCGCGCCGCCTCTCCTCGGGAGTGGTGAGGTGCAGGGGCTCGACCGAATGTATGCGGAAGGGTTCGATGATGGTGTGGAAGGCGGAGTCCATGGGGCGATGGTACTCGCCACACCTATTTGGGAATACGATCCCGAGGGCCACCAGGTCGGGCGGTGAGGCTCGGGTCCCCGGCTGGCTCCGGAGGATGCCTAGGGCCGCGGATTCCCCACCCCACAAGTCCTGTCGAGAACGGCACGTGAAGACGGTCCACGACCGGGCGTCTGGATCAATCTCCAGCTTGACAAGGGGCGGCCCGGCTCTGGCAGAATGAGGCTGCGACGCGATGAGGCCCGCGTAAGCCGGCGCTTCCGGCTAATGGCTTCTAGTAGCTGTTAGCCCACCTTTCCGAGGGTTCGCGTTGCCGTACCTGCTGCAGGTTGTGCAGACTTTACTGATCCTGGCCATATCCCCACTGTACGTCGGGGTCATTGCCAGGGGCACTGCGATTCTGCAGTCCAAGCACGGCCCCAGCGTTCTACAGCCCTATCGCGACCTGAGGAAGTGGCTCCACAAGGGGGTGGTCCGCTCCGAGCACGCGGGCCTTGTGTTTGTGGCGGCTCCATACGTGGCCATGGCCTGCTACCTGACGGTGTCCACCATCGTTCCCATAATCACCGACGAGCCGCTGCCGCTCGCGTTCATGGGTGACCTACTGGGCGGGGCCCTGGTGCTGGCGCTGGCCGGGTTTGCGATGTCGTTGGGGGCCATGGACTCGGCGAGCCCGTTAGGGGCGCTGGGGGCCAGCCGCACCGCCTGGCTTGGCAGCCTGGCGGAGCCCGCGCTCATCCTGGTCTTCTTCACCGTTGGGGTGCTGTCGGCCTCCGACAACCCCTACCTCATGAACCATGCCATAGCGAGTTCGCCGGCGGCGCTGATCCTCCCCACCCACCTCCTCGGCGCGGTGGCCTTCCTCCTCCTCATCCTGGCCGAAAACGGCCATATCCCCATCGACAATCCGGCCGGGACCACCGAGATCGCGATGATCGAGGAGTCCCGCGTCCTGGAGTACTCAGGGCGCGATTACGCCCTGGTGAAGTGGGGCAGCTGGATGAAGTTCACCATCCTCTCCTGCGTCTTCATGAACGTGTTCGTGCTTCCCTGGGGCTTGGGCAGCGCCACCAGTCTCGCCCAGGGGTTGCTCGGGAGCGCTGCCGTGGCCGGCAAGCTGGCCCTCAGCGCTGCTCTGGTGATGACGATCGACAGCTCCTTTGCCAAGTTGCGCTTCTTCAGGATCGCGGAGTATTTGGGCGGAGCGTTCCTGCTCGCCCTGATTGGGATCATCACCTCATACGTGGTGGGGCGGTAGCGATGCAGGAGTTGACGCTGGCCCCGCCCGGTGGCGCCGTCCTCAGTCTGGACGCCGTCCTGATTCTGCTGTCAGCACTGGCCTGTTTGGGCTCCAAGCTCTTCGATCGTTACCTCAGCTACTACGCGCTGCAGTCGGTGCTGCTGGCGGTGGCAGCCGCCACCGCCGCCTACCTGGAAGGGGACCCCGCCCTCTGGGTGCTGGCCGGCCTGACTCTGGTCCTTAAGGGATGGGCGATTCCCACGGCGGCCCGTCATTGGCTGGTCCAACGCCTTGACTTGAAGCGCGACAGCGGGATCACTACCGGCCTCTCCCTGACTCTGGTGCTGGGGACCGCCCTCTGTGCCTTCGCCTATCTTGCGGTGTCGCCCGAACGCTTGGCCCACGGCCTACTCGCAGCGTCGGTGGTTCCCATCTCCACCGCCGTGGTGCTCCTGGGGGCGCTGGCGATGGTCGTGCGACGGCACATGGTCGCCCAGTTGATCGGCTGGCTGATCATGGAGAATGGGGTCTTCCTGGGGGCCATCACCCTCACCGCCAGCTTCCCCTTGATCGTCGAGGTGGGGATCTTCTTCGATCTGCTGGCGGGCTTTTTGATCATGCTGGCGATGACCACGGGACTGGCTGAGCGGATCAGCCCCTTGTCCATCGGCCGATCAGGGCGGGACTCCTGATGGTCTGGCTCCCGGTGCTGGTCGCCGCCTTGCCTCTAGTGGGCAGCGCCTTCGCGGCCCTCAGCGGCCGCACGGGGTGGGCAGCCGTCGCCACCGTGGCCGGCTCCGCCGCAAGCCTGCTACTGGCGGTTGTCGTGGCCACGCTCACCATCACCGGCGCGCCCCTGGCCAGCGCCGGAGCGTTCGTCTACGTGGACGGGTTGGGGGGGTTTTTCCTGGTCACCGTGGCGGCGGTGGTTCTTCTCGCCAGCCTGGGGTCCGCTTCCTATCTGGCAGTCGAGGAGCGCTCCGGGCATCTGTCAGTCCGGCGGGTGAGGGTCTACTTCGGAGCGTTCGGCCTCTTCGCCGCTGCGATGCTCGCCGCGGTCGAAACCGCCAATCTCGGGCTGTTGTTCATCTTGGTGGAGGCAGCGACCCTGGCGAGCGTGGTGCTGGTCCCCATAGAGGGGCGCACGGAAGGCCTGGAAGCCGGCTGGCGCTACGTGATCATCAGCAGCCTGGGGATCACCGTAGCACTGGTCGGGGCGCTCTTCCTCTTCTACTCCGCCAGCGCGCTGCCGGGGAGCGCGGAAGCCCACCTCGCCTGGCCGTTCCTCCTCGCCCATGCGCACCAGCTCGCTCCCACGGCACTGCGGCTGGGATTCCTTCTGGGAGTCGTCGGCTACGGCACGAAAGTGGGTCTGGCACCGATGCACACCTGGCTGCCGGATGCCCACGCCGAGGCCCCTGCGCCGGCGAGCGCGATGCTCTCGGGGGCGCTCCTGAACGTTGGAATGTACGCCATCATCCGGCTCCTGGCGATCGCCAACCGAGGGTTGGGATCCCAGTACGGCGGGCGGACGATGTTGATCTTCGGCTTCCTGTCGGTGCTGGTGGGTGTTGTGTTCATGATCCGCCGGCGCGATTTCAAGCGACTTTTCGCCTACTCCTCCGTTGAGCACATGGGGATCATCGCGGTGGGGTTGGGCTTTGGCGGCGTGCTGGGGATCTATGGCGCCCTTCTGCATAGCCTGAACCATAGCCTGGGAAAGACCATCCTCTTCCTTAGCGGAGGGTCGGTGGCTCTGGCCTACGGCACCCGGCGGATCGATCGACTCGGTGGCGTGGTTGGTGCCATGCCGTGGACTGGTGCGCTGCTGCTCGGCGCCGCCCTCGCCATCCTGGGCGCGCCGCCTTTCGGACTGTTCATCAGCGAGTTCACCATCGTTCGGGCGGGACTCGCGGGCGACCAGCCATGGCTGGTCGCCCTGCTCCTAGCCCTCCTGGCGGTTGCGTTCCTGGCGTTCATAAAGACCGTGGGCGGGATGCTGCTGGGTGCCCCCCGAGGTGTCCACCGGGAGCCGTACCGCGGCTCACGGGAACACCTCTTGGCGGTTGCCCCCTCAGTGGTGGGGCTGCTCGCCCTCTTGGGTCTCGGGCTCTGGATCCCCTCCTGGCTCAACTCCCTGCTGGCCCATTCGGTAGCCCTGGTGCGATGAACGAGGGGGAGAGTGGATTGACGCTCACGCAGCTGGCCCGGGATGGCACCTCGAGCCAACCGATGGTCTCGAACCTTCGCATGTCGGCCGCCGCCGCAGGCGACCTGGTGGCCAAACTCGCACCGATCGCTCGCTTTGCCGACATGTTCGTGCGGCCGGCGGAACACGGACTGGAGCGGGTGCTGGTGTTCACCGATGACCAGTCGGGCGGCTACCTACGCCTCACCTGTCCGTTGGACGAGAGCTTTCCGGTTCCGCTCTCACGGGTGCTGCCGGCGGCGTACCAGGAGGAGTGCGAACTGTACGAGCTGTGGGGCGTCGAGCCCGGGGGCGGGAAGCCAGTGAACCGGGTGATCCTGCCCCCATCCGCGGAGACTGCTGAGCCGCTTCGACTACCCGGCGGGGACCGGCTGTCCAGTGAAGTCAGGGCTCCTCACGTCGTCCAGGGCGAGGCGATCGAGTTCCCCTGGGGGCCGATCCGCGGCGCGGGACAGGAGTCCTTGTACCTGGGGCTGGTGACCACCGGAGAGGAGCTTCTGGACGCTTACCTCGCCATGTTCCACAAGCATCGCGGCCTGGAGCATCGGATGGTCGGGCAGACACTGGCCCGTGCCCTATTTCTGGCTGAGCGCTGTGAGGGCCTTGGCTCCGTGGGAAACGCACTCGCCCTGGCCCGGGCTGCGGAGGCGGCCCTGGGCATCGCGGTCGAGCCGGCAGCGGAGGTGACCCGATGTCTGGCGCTCGAGTTGGAGCGCATCTACCACCACGTCGGGTCCCTGGCGGCTCTCGGGGCTGCGACCGGGCTGAGCGTGGGTCAGGCGGAAGCGGAGATCCTCCTGGAGGACTGTCTTCGACTCAATGCCAGGGCGTTCGGCCACCGATACCTCTTCAATCTCCTTGAAGTCGGCGGGGTCAGGCGAGGGGCGGACCTCGCGGCTCTGGATTCAGGACTGGATCGACTCGAAGCCAGGTTTGAGTCCCTGGTGGCGGACCTTCTGGCCACCAACTCCTACGTGGATCGGCTCGAGGGGGCTGGCACCATCACTGCCGATGCCGCCCATCGTCTGGGCCTAGTCGGGCCGGTGGCGCGAGCGGCCGGCGTGGCAACCGACTTGCGCCGCACGCACCAGGTCTCAAGCGCCTCGTACGTCGGGTTTCGGCCGGCCCGAGAGCAGGCCGGGGACTCCCTTGCCCGGATGCTGGTCGGAGCGGCGGAGGTGAGGGAGTCGCTGCGCCTGGTGCGCCACTGGGTTCGGTCCGGCACGCCACTTCAGGATGACTGGGCCGCGCCGGCGCCCGGCCAAGACCATGCTGGGGGGCCCGCTGAGGGACTGGGATGGGCCGAGACCTGTCGCGGTGAAGCACTCGTTCACCTGGAGGTGGCCGAGGGGCGGGTGAGCTTCGCTCGTCTGCGGCCAGCGGCGACGCGGAACTGGCGGGCTTTTGACGATGCCCTGCGGGCCCGCAACGTCTTCACCGACGTGCCCATCGTGGAAGCCAGCTTCTGGCTGACCGTGGCCGGTTTCGCGCGCTGATGGCACTGTGGGCCCTCCGCGGCGCTCGCCGGGGGATCGTCACGACTCGATTCCCCAGGCGCCCGGAGCCAGAGGCGGCCGGTTGGCCAGCTCCTCCTCGCTTCCGGGATGGTGAGATTAGACCCAATCTTGCGCTGCGGATGTCCGCCGCGTGTCCCAGCTCCGCTCTGGAGGTCGTCGGCCCGCGGCTGGTCCTGGATCTGGGCCGCTGCACCGCCTGTGGCCGCTGCCTGGAGCTGGCGCAGGTCCTGGGGCGCAACCGTCCTGAGGCGCTTCTGGCGACGCGAAGCCGGGGGAATCTGATGGTCAGCTACCGACTGGGAGATGTGAAGTGACCCCAACAGCTCGAGACCCGGGCGCCCTGCCGCTCGCCGGCGCGGCGCATGGGGAGATCGATGCAGCGGCGGTCCGGCTGAAGCGGCGCAGTCAGGCGGTTTTGCGCCGCAGCCTGCACATCCGCACGGTAGACACGGGGTCCTGCGGAGCGTGCGAGTCGGAGATCCGGCTTCTCTCTTCCCCCTACTACGACTTCCATCGCCTTGGCCTGTTCTTCACCCCCACTCCGCGTCACGCCGACTGCCTTCTGGTGACCGGCCCGGGCTGTCGGGCGATGGATCATGCGTTGCTCAGTGCCTACGAAGCCATGCCGGCCCCCAAGGTGGTGGTGGCGGTGGGGGCCTGTCCGCTGGGTGGAGTGTTCGGCGCTGACCGCTACACACGAGGGGAGATCACTGACGTCGTTCCCGTTGACGTCGTCGTGCCGGGGTGCCCCCCAAGTCCGCTCGCCCTTATCCACGGCCTCCTTCTGGCCCTGGACCGGATTGAGGAGCGAATCACTCTGCAGGAAGGCGAGCAGTGACTCTGGGACTCGAGCTGGGGGTGACCGCGGCGGGCGCCTGGGCCGCAACCCTGATCGCCGCGGCAGGCGGCAGATGGCCCATCGGGCTGCGCGTCTGCTCCTGGCTGTCCGCCGCGGGAGGGGTGCTGGCGGCCGCCTCAGGCGTGGCCGTGATCGCCTCAGGTCGGGTGGGCACGCTCACCCTGGAAAGGGGAGTGGCCGGCAGCCTTGTGCTCCGGACGACGCCCTTGGCCGCGGTCTTCATGGTCGCCGTTGGGCTGGTGGCCGTCGCCATCGGGATGTATGCGCCGCGATACCACCTTCCCAGTCCGGGAACTTCGGCCTATCAAGCGGCCTACACCGTCGCCTTGGTCGCGAGCCTCGGAGTGCTGCTCGCCGGCTCGGTCACCACATTTCTAGTCGCCTGGGAGACCATGACGATCGCCGGGTACCTGATGATCCTGCGCCACCCAGGACAGGCTGCGGCGGTCCGGGGCGGGTACCTCTTCCTCGCCCTGGGTGAGGTTGGCTTCATGTTGGTGCTGGGAGCGTTGGGCGTGCTCGCCGCCTCTACGGGGACACTCTCTTTCGCTGAGATTGCGGTTCGCGTCCACTCGGTGCCGGCGGGGTATCAGGACCTGGTGTTCGTCCTCGCCCTTGCCGGGTTCGGGTTCAAAGCCGGCATCGTCCCGTTTCACATCTGGTTGCCGGAGGCCCATCCGGTCGCGCCCGCCGACGGCTCGGGGTTCCTCTCGGGGGTGGTCACCAAACTGGGTGTCTACGGCTTCATGCTGGTCGCCTTTGAGTTGCTGCCGAGGGGGCCGGTCTGGTGGGGGCTGCTCGCACTCGCCCTCGGAAGCCTCTCGGCAGTGCTGGGGGTCCTCTACTCGCTCATGGAGCGCGACTGGAAGAGGTTCTTGGCATTCTCCACGATCGAGAACATCGGGATCGTGGTCATCGCGCTGGGCGCCTCTCTGACCTTCTTCGAGTCGGGACTGAAAGCTCTGGGGGCGCTGCTGCTCATCGCCGGCCTGTACCAGGTGCTCAACCACGCCGCCTACAAGACGTTGCTCTTTCTCGCGGTGGGGGTGGTGGAACATGCCGCCGGAACACGGGACATGGACCGCTTAGGGGGGTTGGCTCGGCGCCTTCCGAGGACGACGGTCCTGATGCTGGTGGGGTCCCTTGGCATAGCCGCCCTTCCGCCCCTCAACGGCTTCGTGTCAGAGTGGCTCATCTTCCAGGGCCTCTTCCAGGGCTTCAGGATCGGTTCCCACCTGACCGCCGTTCTACTGGTGGTGGCGGCCGCGGTGCTGGCGCTAACCGGGGGTTTGGCGGTGGGCGCCTTCGCGCGGAGCTTTGGGATACCCCTGCTCGGAATGCCGAGGGGCGCAGGTGCTGCGGCTGCCACGGAGCAAAGGCAGCCGTGGCTTGGTGGCGCGTTACTAGCCGGGGCCTGCATCTTCCTGGCGCTGGGAGCCCCGCTGGTGCTGGGCGGCCTGAGCCGCGTGGCCGGGGAGATCTCCGGAGAACACCTGGGCAGCTTGTTGCTGGTGCCCGGACTGACCATCATCCCCGCCCACGTTGCCTTCAGCTCGCTCGCACCCACCTGGCTGGCGGTCTGCCTCGTCGCGATGCTGGCCGTGCCGCTCGCCATCTCCCGGGTCGGACGGGGCCGGGAGGCGGCCCGGGTCGGCCCGGTCTGGGCTGGGGGAATGCTCCGCTTTCGGGCGCGGATGCAGTACTCCGCCACCACATTCGCCAACCCAGTGCGCGTCACCTTCGATCGCCTCTATCGCCCCACGGTGGAGGTCGCCCGGGCCTCGGATGACCCCGCCGGCCAGTCGGGCCCGGTGCACTACGGTTTCCGAGTGACCCCGGTCTTCGAACGGGGGCTGTACCAGCCGGCGGCCCGGCTCCTGAGCCGCATCGGGACCGCCGCCAACCGCCTGCAATCGGGGAACGTCAACACGTATCTGCTCTACGTGTTCGTCGCCATCCTCATCGCCTATGGGGCGGCGCTACTGTGATGCCAAGTGCTGGCGGCCCGACTCGGCCCAACGGTGACTCAGCCGGGGGCCGCGCCGGCGCAAGCCTGCTTTTCCCGGGGCCGGTCCCCGAGCAGCCCGGGACCCTGGATGGCGAGTGGCTGGTAGATCTGCGTCTCGATCAGCTGATCTCGCAGGTCACCAGCGGCCGGGACTCCTACCACCTGGCGCAGCTGTTCCGCAGGCGGCTCCGGACGCCCGAAGAGGTTCGCTATCGGCAGGAGGTGTGCCGTGACCTTGAACTCCCGGAGGTGGCGGACGCTTGGCGCACCTTCCGCCACCATCTCGCTGAAACGCGTGCCTGCCTGGCCCGGGCCGACAGGATGCGGCATAAGTGGGAACGGAGCCTCTGGCACCTCGAGGCGGTGGTCGAGTACGTGCGAGCGGTGGAGGAGCTTGTTGCCGCGCTCGAAGTTGCCGGCTTTTCGTCCGCCGCGTTGGCGGCCGCTGGGGACTACCTGCGAGCCTACCAGGCATCCTCGGAATTCTCGGATCTGGCCCGGGAGGGGCGTGAGGTCAGGGCCGAAATGGGCGCTCTCCGCTACTCCGTCAAGGTCACGGGTAATCGGGTTGCTGTGGGGCGCTTCCTGGGGGAGGCCGACCTAGGCGAGGAGGTTACCGACGCGTTCCGGCGGTTTCAGCAGGTCGCCGTGGCCGGACGGGAGTTCGACTTCATCCGTCCCGAGTTCCTGGACCCGGTGGAGCTGAGAATCCTGGATCGCGTGGCCCAGTTGTTCCCCCAGCCCTTCAGCCGCCTCGAACGGTTCTGCCTCCGGGCCAATCAGTTCCGCGACCCAGTCATCATGGAGCTGGACCGGGAGGCGCAGTTCTACCTGTCTTACCTGGACTTTCTTGCCCCCGTCAGGGAAGCTGACCTGCCTGTCTGCTATCCCGAGGTGGTCGGGGTGGGCGAGCCAGTCGGAGCTGACTCCACATATGAACTCGTCCTGGCCCGCAAGCTGGTCGCCCTGGGCCAGGGGGTGGTCGTCAACGACTTCCGCCTCACGGGCGCCGAGCGCATCCTGGTCGTGTCCGGACCGAACCAGGGTGGCAAGACGACGTTCGCGATCACGGTGGGTCAGGTGTTTCACCTGGGGGCCCTAGGCCTTCCCGTGGCGGGCTCCCGGGCGCGGATCTCGGTCTGCGACGCCGTACTGACGCACTTCGGCCGCACCGAGGACCAGGGAGAGCGACAGGGCCGGTTGGAGGCCGACCTCGCCGCCCTGGCGGAGATCCTCTCCAGGGCCACCGACCGGAGCGTCGTCATTTTGAACGAGACTTTCGGCTCTGCCAGCTTGCAGGACGCTCGATCTCTCGGGCGGAGGGTTCTGGAACGGCTGGTGGCGATCGGGGTCCGCGGCGTCTACGTCACGTTCATCGATGAACTCGCAAGCATGGGGCCGGCCATGGTGAGCATGGTGAGTATGGTCGACCCCGAAGATCCGGCTGAACGGACCTTCAGGGTGGAGCGGCGGCCGCCCGACGGCCTCGCCTATGCCCTGGCGATCGCCCGCAAGTACCGGCTGACCCACGATCAGCTCAGGGAGCGGTTGGGCAGGTGAAGCCTCACCTGCTGTTTGCGGATCGCGACTTCAACCGTGAGGGTGAGCTCCCAGACTCCGCGGGCGATCTCAGCCAGGACCTGGGCCTGGAGACAATTTGGCGGGCCATGAGTGGAGGTGACCGGTTCATCTGGGAGGTGGTCCGACGGGTAACCCTGGAAGGAATGAAGACAGTCGAGGACATCGACTATCGCCAGGAGGTGGCCCGGGATCTAATGGATCGGGCGGAGGAATTGGAGCAGCTCTACCAGGTGGCGGTCGATGCGGTGGAGTCGGAGAGACGGATCTGGGGCCTCAGCGGGCGCCATCCAGCGGGTGCGCTGCATCACGGCGTGGAGGTGCTCTCAGTTCTGGTACCGGCCGCTCGACGCCTGCGCGACCTCAGTGAGGGCATGAGGAGCAGCTGGAAGTC
>JAJYXT010000021.1 GCA_021801645.1 bacterium | reverse complement strand
CGCACCACCCGCATCAGCCGGCGGACCTCTGCCTTGGCTCCTTCTGGTGAGGTCGCCGCTGCCGAGGTGGCCAAGGCACGGAGCGCGTCCATCAGACCATCCGGGCCGCCCTGGAACACCGGCAGGGTGCTCTCGAGGAAGTCATGAGCCGCCCTTGCCGAGAGTGACCCCTGGAGTACGGTGGCGCTCGGCTCGGGGTCGGCCCAGGCGAAGGCCATCAGGCTCGGCACCTCGTCCAGCCTCCGTATCCGCTCCTGCACCATCTCCGCGATGGGCTCCAGCTGCTCCGCCCGCGCCTGAGGCAGGAACGGCCCCAGTCTCCGGCCCAGCTCGCCGGGGCTCAGCCGGCGGATCCAGACACCGTTCAGATAGTCGAGCCGCTGCCCGTCGAAGACGGCCGGGCTGGACTGGAGCCGCGGGAAGGTCATCCTGGAGCGGAGCTCGGAGAGGCTGAACACCTCCTCCTCAGTCCCCGGCGACCAGCCCAGGAACGCCAGGAAGTTGACCAATGCCTCGGGGAGGTAGCCCATCTCCCGATACTCGGAGACCGCGGCCGCCCCGTGGCGCTTGGCCAGCTTCTGGCGGTCAGGGCCAAGCACCAGGGGCACGTGGGCCAGCTCAGGCGGGCTCCACCCCAGCGCTCGGTAGAGCACCAGGTGCTTGGGGGTGGAGGGGAGCCACTCCACCGCCCGCACTACGTGAGTCACCCCCATCAGGTGGTCGTCGACCACGTGGGCGAGGTGGTAGGTGGGGTATCCGTCGGATTTCAGGAGTACCTGGTCATCGATCTCGGCATTGTTGAAGCGCTGAGGGCCCAGGACCAGGTCTTCCCACACCGATTCCCCCTCCGGCATCCGCAACCGCACAACCTCAGGCCGCCCCTGAGCCCGCAGCTCAGCAACCTCGTTCGGGCTGAGGTGCAGGCAGCGGCGGTCATACCGGGTTGGAAGCCCGCTCGCCCGCTGCGCCGCCCTCAGCTCCTCGAGCCGTTCCCGGCTGCAGAAACAGGGGTACGCGGTCCCCCCTTGCAGCAGCTGGTCAGCGGCCCTCCGGTAAAGGGGCAGCCGCTCGGACTCCACGTAGGGGGCGCACGGCCCCCCCACGTCGGGCCCTTCGTCCCATAGAAGGCCCAACCAGCGCAGATCGGCCTGGTACTCCAGGACCGACTCGGGGCGGTAGCGCTCCCGGTCGGTGTCCTCAATGCGTAGCAGGAAGCGCCCTTCTGGACCGGCCAGGCAGTAGTTGAAGAGCGCCGTTCGCACGTTGCCGATGTGCAGCGCTCCGGTGGGGCTTGGCGCGAAGCGCAGGCGCCGGTCGCCGGGAAGTGCGGTGGGCGTTGGCAGGGACGCCGGTCCCTCGCTCAATGGTGCAGGACGACCAGATAGATGCCCATCGCCAGGCAACTGGCGAGGAGCAGAGCCCCCGCCACCAGCCACCCTTCCATCCTGGAGGTTTGGAATGTGACATCGGCTCGCGCATCACTGCTCACCGCCACCCCCTCCGTACCCAGGTTGGGGTACCTGGCCCGCAGAGCCGCGGGACCGCTCTCCGCGGCGTTGGGGGCGTCGGTCACCGGAGTCGATCTGCTGGGGTCGGGCCGGCGGCGCCCGCTCTTGGTCTCGGCCACCCTGCGAGTATAGGCAACAGTCCATTCCGGCCCGCATCGTCTAGCGGTTAGGACATCACCCTTTCAAGGTGGTAACCGGGGTTCGACTCCCCGTGCGGGTAGGAGGGTTGTTGCAGAGAGAGTTGCAAAGTGGCCCCGAGGGGCCAGCCCTGGGGTCGTCTCTGGTCCCCCGTGTGGACGGCGAGGTGGCCCACGGCAGGGAGAAGCTTCCGGGGTGATGGTCCTGGCTGGTGGCGTCAGCGGGTCTGCGCTCGTGCCCCCCCCGGCTGGGTCAAGGGTGCAAGGCCGTGGGGCATACCTCGGCACGGTGGCTACGGGCTACCCCTGCCTGAAGGGCGTGACCCGAGACCGCTTTGCCGGGCGGACGGATGACCGCCCGACGGTAGGCTGCCAGCGGGTTCGGTGGGAAACTGCTTCCCATGAACGAAGTCGAATTGCCTCATGCAACGGTGAGGTCCTTTCAGGGACTTGGTCTTCAGATCGCGCGCCTTCCCGGGCGCCGCCCTGTTCTGGTGGCCGTCGACGGGCCAGGGGGAGCGGGTAAGAGCACCTTTGCCGAGAGGCTGTCGATTGCGCTCGGAGGGGCTCCGGTCGTGCCTACGGACGACTTCGCCTCGGCCGATGCCCCACTGGAGTGGGGGCCGAGGCTTCTGAGCCAGGTGATCGAGCCCCTTTCCCAGAGCCGTCCAGCCCGCTACCAGCGCTACGACTGGGCGAGACGCGAGCTTGCTGAATGGGTGGAGGTGCCCACCGCTCCAGCCGTGCTCATCGAGGGTGTCAGCTCCGGGCGTCTTGAGTGGGCTGAGCACCTCGCGTTTCTCGTTTGGATCCACACTGATCGAGCGGAACGGTTGCGCCGAGGACTTCAGCGGGACGGTGCCAGAGCCGCCCCACTCTGGCAGCGGTGGATGGCCGCCGAGGACACCTACGTCGCTGAGAACGACCCCGTGGCGCGCGCGGACCTTGTAGTGGACGGGGCTCCCACGCTTCTCCACGACCCGCAAATCAGCTTCGTCGCGATTCCCCGCAGTAAGCCTATTGCCTCGCGGTGACCTCCCCGCGGAGATGCGCGTCTCGGTGGCCGGGAGCGTGGTGATCGACTCGGATTGGATAGTCGGTTCCGGAGCTGACACCTCGGGTGCATCGTTGGTCCGTGCGGAGTGGTGGCCGGGCCCTTGCCGGAGGCGACCCGCGTCACTGCCGGAGTGCCAGGTGAGTCTCCGCCGGGCTGCTCCGGGGGTGAGCCCCCGCGATCTGCCTGAACTTGTGGACGGACGTCTACCCACACCGTGCAGGGGCCGGGCACCGCCCCCGTGCCCCGCTCCTGAAGTCAGCTCACGAGCCGTCCGGAACCGTGGAACGCCCCTCCTGCAGGGATGGCCCTCGAGCTACCCGCGGGCCGAGGGGGAGAGGTTCCCCATTCACGGCGCCGGCACTGATAGGTTGCTGCCATGCGGATCCATGACTACCAGGCCACGGTCACCTGGACCGGCAACACCGGCCTGGGAACGACTTCCTACACCTCGTACAGCCGGGACCATGAGGTGCGCGCGCCCAACCGGCCGCCGATCCTGGGATCCTCTGATCCGGACTTTCGAGGCACCCCCACCCGGTACTCTCCGGAGGACCTCCTGGTCTCGGCCGTCAGCGCCTGCCACATGCTCTGGTACCTCCACCTCTGCGCCAGCTCGGGCCTCTCCGTGACCGCGTACACGGATGACGCTGTCGGCGAGATGGCAGAACACATGGATGGGAGCGGAGAGTTTCGGCGCGTGACCCTGCGTCCCCGGGTCGAGCTGGCGGCCCCGGGCGATCTCAACCTGGCCCAGGAGCTGCACCGCCGGGCGCACCGCCTGTGTTTCATCGCCCGTTCCCTCAACTTCGAGGTGGTCTGTCAGCCGGAGATCACCATCCAAGCCAGCGTGGGAGGGTGACTCCGGGCGCCCCGGCCGCGTGGTGCGCAGCCGGCGGCGGCTCGACGGCAGGCCGGAGGGGAGTAGCCGTCAAGCGGAGGTCGCCAGGCTCTCGTACCTCCTAGTTCCGCGAGCTGAGGAGGGCGGCGGCGCCGAGCACCGCTCCCGGCAGAGCCCTGAGCCGTCCCTTTCCCACCCGGAGATGGATGAGGTAGAGGGCGATGTTGCCTGCTCCACATGCTCGGGCCAGCCGCCTCGTGAGGGCAGTGCGCGGGGCGGCGTTGGCGGCCCCGCCCAGCGCCAGCCACATCCCCAGGCCGACGACCGCGCCGATGGCGCGGCCCGGGGACTGTTGGAATAGGGAGTGTCGGCGTACCCACACGAAATTGGCGACGTCCAGCGCGCCCAGCCACCCGAGTATGGCGAGCCGCACCCTGTCCCCGGAGGCCCGTGACCTCATGGGGCCTCAACCATGCGCTCGCGGCCATCTCCGGAGTGGTTGCCGTCTTGCGGCTCCGCTCCCGGCTCTGACATGCCCTGCAAGATCCGGTATCCGCGCAGGGCCAACTCCAGGCGGAGGCGGTCGTCGGGATCCTTCCAATCCCCGACCAGCTCGCGGATTCGCTCAAGCCGGTAGAGGAGGGTGTGGCGGTGGACGTGGAGTTCCCGGGCCGCCTCACTCAGTCCGCTTGCGGAGAGGACCACCTCTAACGTCTGGCGCAGAGGGGGGCGCCGGTGGGACTCTCGGTCCAGAAGCGGGCCGAGGCTGGCGGCCACGAAGCCCTCCAGTCCTGGGAGGTCATGGACCCACCCAAGATACGGGTGGAGCCGGCTCCAGTCGTGGACCGCCTCCTCAGGCTGGAGAATGGCGCCCACGGCGAGGGCATCGCGGGCGGCCCGCACCGCCTGGGGAACCTCCGCGAGGCTCTGGGCCACCGGGCCCCGGGCGATCCTCCAGGGCAGCTGCTCGGCTCCGGTGGCACTGCGCAGCGACCGCCGCAGGGTGGCGATCCGGACGGAGGTCGGGACCAGCGCCACGACCGCGGACTGGTAGAGGGCGACATGGGCTCCCAGCGGCATCCACGAGGTCGCCACGGAGGCTTCCGCGCTGGTGTCCTCGGCCCCCACCACGACCACTTGGTACGGGAAGCTGAGCACGGTGCCGCCGGCCGCGGCGCGAGCCAGCGCCTCCTGGTCGGCCGTCCCCTGGATCACCTCGGCGAAGAATTGGTCGTACTGGCGGTCCTGTTCCCTCCGGGTGCGCTCGCGCGTCTCCAGGTAGCTGGTGCTCACCGCAGCGCTGATGCTGTCCAGGTAGTCGAAGAGCGGCCCCACCGCCGTGAGAACCGACTGGGCATCGATCTCTGGGTGATTACGCACCAGCTCGATCACGTGCTGCCAGATGACCAGAGCCGCCACTCGGTAGGCCCGCAGGATGGCGTCCAACGGCACCCCGGTGGTGGCCAGCCGCCCGCCCATGCGCGAGAGCTGCTGCAGCTCGGGGCCCGAGGGCGGCCGGGACTCGGCCCACAGGGAGAGGAGCGTGGCCACCCCCTCTCGACAGGCCGCCAGCACCTCGCTGGAGAAGGCTGATCCACCGGCCACCCCCTCGGCGAGGGGGATCGTCCGGGCCATCTCGATCGCCATCCGCCGGGCCACCCGCTCCATCCGCTGGCGGAGGGAGTCGATGATCACCGGGCTGACCGAGGGCATGCCCTCGTAGGTGCGGCGCGGTCGGCGGGGGCGGAGCAGGGCTACGGCCACAGCCCATCCAGCATATGCCGATCTTCGGGGGATGCCGCGCGGGCCGCCGCCCGCATACTGATCGGCCCTGCCGGCGCCGGTCATCGCCAGGTTAGACTCGGGAGGAGATGTGGGGCTCTGAGGCTCGAGGATGCTAGCCGCCTACGCGACCAGAGTCGGCGGCGACGAGCCGCTGGCCAACCTCGAGGTGGGGGAGCGGCCGCGGCTGGAGCCGACCACTGGGTGGGCGCTGCTGCGCACCCAGGCGGTCTCGCTCAACCACCACGACCTATGGACGCTTAGGGGGGTGGGCGCGCCGCCCGAGACCCTGCCGCGGATTCTCGGCTGCGACGTGGCCGGGAAGGTGGAGGCTTACGGGCCGGACACCCCGGAGGCGCTGCCTCTGGGCTCCTCCGCCGTGGCCCACGCGGTGATCACCTGTGGATCGTGCGACGCCTGTCTCGGCCCCGACGAGACCTCCTGCCGCCACTTCGCCATGCTCAGCGAAGGCCCCTACGAAGGCACGCTGGCGGAGTACTGCCTCGTACCGGCGACCAACCTCTTCCCCGTACCGGCCGGCCTCTCGGCACCGGAGGCCGCCTGCCTTCCCACCGCCTACCTCACTGCCTTTCGCATGCTGTTCACCAAGGCGCGCTTGCAACCTGGTGCCACGGTTCTGATCCAGGGTGCCGGCGGCGGGCTGGCCACGGCCGCCCAGGCTTTGGCACTGGCAGCCGGCCTCAGGGTCCTGGTCAGCAGCCGCTCGGAGGAGAAACGGAAGGCCGCTCTGGCCAGGGGGGCGCACCACGCCCTGGCCCCTGGCCGGGAGGCGGTATCGGCGGTCATGGATCTGACCGGGGGCGAGGGGGTGGACGCGGTGATCGAGTCCGTGGGGGAGCCGACCTGGGCCACCAGCCTGCGCTCTCTGCGCCGCGGCGGCGCGGTGGTGGTCGCCGGGGCCACCGGAGGGGCCGACCCGCCGGCCGACCTGCGGCGAGTCTTCTGGCGCCAGCTGCAGATTCTGGGCTCGACCATGGGGACCCGGGCCGAATTCCGAGCCCTCCTGCGGTTCACCGAGGCCGCCGGACTCCACCCCATCATCGACGAGGCCGTGCCCCTGGCCGAGGCGGCGTCCGCCTTCGCCAAACTCGAGGCCGGAGCGGCCGTCGGGAAGCTGGTCATCGTCGCCAGTTGACCGCGGCCCGGTCCAGGGAGTGCGCGCGCTCCACCTGGTAGAGTCGGCGGCGGCGATGGGGCCCGCCTGCGCCGGCTGCCGCCGGATGATGGCTTCTACCTCTTTCCCGAATGGCAGGAGGTGGTTGTGGAGGCGGTCCCTGAAGCGGTGCCCGGGTCTTCGCTCACCGGGTGGAGCCAGGCCCGAGATCGGGCTCTGCAGGTCCTGGACCGATTGGCGGAGTTGGCCGCGAGCAGAGGTGACAGCGCGGGGGAGGCGGCGCTCCGCGCGGCCCGGGAGCGGCTGAGTGCCGGCCGGCTGAACCTGGCCGTACTCGGCGAATTCAAGCGCGGCAAGAGCACGCTCATAAACCGGCTACTTGGCGAGCCGGTGCTGCCCGTGGGAGTGGTACCCATGACCTCTCTCCCGATCCTGGTCGAGCATGGGCCACGGCCAGAGGTCGAGGTCGAGCTGGCTTCCGGTGAGGGCCTCCGCCTAGGGCCGGGCGATCTCTCGGACTACGCCACCGAGGCGGGGAATCCGGATAATCGCCGCCAGGTGCGGCGGGTCGTCGTACGCCACCCGGCCCCGATCCTGGCGGAGGGGGTGGTCCTGGTCGACACCCCGGGGATCGGGTCTGCCCATGACCACAACACGGAGGTGGCGCACCGGGCGCTGGCCGAGGCCGACGCCGCCGTCTTCGTCTTCTCGGTCGACAGTCCCGCCAGCCGCGCTGAGCTGGACTTCCTCCGCTCGGTCCGGGAGCGGGTCGGGCGCCTCATCCTCGTGTTGAACAAGGCGGACCTGGTCAGTGATCCCGAGCTCAGGGAGGCTGCCCAGTTCGTTCGTCGGATGGTGAGCCCCCCGACTGACGGCCCGCCGGCGGACCTCTTCCCCCTCTCGGCGAGGGGGGGCGATGCCGGCTTCGCTGACTTCCGCACCCACCTGGAGTCTGCTCTCACCGGCGGGCGGGCGGCGCTCCTACTGCAGCGGATGCGTAGCCTGGGCGAGGAGGCGCTGTCGGAGGAACGCCGCTTGGTGGCGCTCCAGCGGTCGGCGATGCGTCTCTCCAGCCAGGAGGCTCGCGAGCGCGAGCGAGGACTGGAGCTACTGCTCGGCGAGGTGCGGCGGGCTGCGATCGAGGTGGAACACCTCCTGCACGCCGACGTGGGCCGGCTGCTTCCGGAGGTGGCCCAGCCGGCCATCGAGGATTTCCGGGCGGCCGCGCAGGGCACGCTCGGCGCGCTGGTGCGAGAGCTGGCGGCGTCGCGAAGCTCACCCCGCCAACTGGAGGAGGAGGTCGGTGGGCAGCTCGCCGGTCTGGTCCAGGACTGGATGGGGCGCATAGAGGGAGAGCTGGCCCGGGCGCTGGAGCCGCTCGCTGAGCGCCATACCGAGAGGGCGAACCAGATGCTGGCCCGGGCCTCCGCCCAGATAGCGGCACTATTTGAGGTCGACCTTCCCCCGATCTCCCTGGGGGAGGGAATGGGAGCGGCCAGCTCGCGATTGGTGCTCCTCGAGCATCAGCAGCTGGCCCTGGAGGCGGCCGCATCCATCCTGCGCCGGCTAGCGCCCGGCCGCCTGGGTCGGAGACTCGTGGAGCGAGATGCGATCTCCCGGATGGAGGAGGCGGTCGACCGCCACTGCGGCCGGCTGCGCTACGACATCTCCCAGCGGCTGGACCGCAAGGAGTCGGAGTGGCGCCAGCAGCTCCGTGAGGCGCTGCATCGTCTGGAGGCCACCGTCCGGCGGGCGGTCGAGCTGGCGGAGACGGCCCGCTCCGCAGGGGCCGAGGCCTGGTCCCGGACGGTGGCCGAGCTGGACCAGAGGGAGCGTGAAGTCGAGTTCTTGGAGCGGAAGCTGAGGTCCTGATCTCTCGCCTTGACGCCCGCAGCCCCTATGGCTAACATACATAACGGCACCTTTATGAAAGAAGTCTTTAAGTGAGCAGAGTCGCTGGGGACAGGTCCCGGCCCTCCCGCCAGATCCTCCCTCTGGCCCTGACCCCCGTGGTGGAGGGGGACCTCGCCACCTACTTCGAGGGGCTGGCCAACCCCACGCGGTTGCACATAGTGGAGCGTCTGGCGCAGGTGAAGGAGGCCCGGGTCTCGGACGTGGCGCTTCTGCTCGGGATCAGCCAGCCACGGATGTCCTGGCACCTGCGCCTCCTGCGCCGTGCCGGCCTGGTCCTCACCCGCCGGGAGGGCCGCGAGGTCTTCTGCCGGCTCGATCGCACGTCGATCGCGGAGAACCTCTCCGCGTTCACGGCCCTGCTGGCCGGTGATGGTCAGCCGGGGCCGGCCGAATCAAGGCTCGGCCCGGCCGAGACCGTCAATCCGCCGTCCTCACGCCATGGCGTGGAGCGGTCGCTTCCGGAGGTGATCTGAGGTGAGCAAGAAAGTCCGCGTGGCCATCATCGGCGTGGGGAACTGCGCCTCCTCCCTCGTCCAGGGTGTGGAGTTCTATCGCCACACCGAGCCCTCCCAGTTCGTTCCCGGGCTGATGCACGTGGACCTGGGCGGGTATCACGTCGGGGACATCGAGTTCTCCGCCGCCTTCGACATCGACAAGGAGAAGGTGGGATACGACCTGGGAGAGGCGATCTGGCGGGGACAGAACAACACCGTGGCCTTCGCCAAGGTGGGGCCGCTCGGGGTGCCGGTGCATCGCGGGATGACCCACGACGGCCTCGGCAAGTACCTCTCCGAGGTGATCGAGAAGGCCCCTGGGCCGACCGCCGACATCGTCAAGATCCTCAAGGACACTGGCACCGACGTGGTCGTCAACTACCTTCCGGTGGGCTCCGAGATGGCCACCAAGTGGTACACCGAGCAGATCCTGGAGGCAGGCTGCGCCATGGTCAACTGCATGCCGGTGTTCATCGCCCGCGAGCAGTACTGGCGGCAGCGCTTCGAGGAGCGGGGGCTGCCGATCATCGGCGATGACATCAAGTCCCAGGTGGGCTCCACCATCATCCACAGGGTTCTGACCCGGCTCTTCCAGGAGCGCGGGGTCAAGCTGGAGCACACCTATCAGCTCAACTTCGGAGGGAACACCGACTTCCTCAACATGCTGGAGCGCGAGCGGCTGGTGAGCAAGAAGATCTCCAAGACCAACTCCGTCCTCTCCCAGATGGAGCACGAGATCGGACGGGAGGACGTGCACATCGGCCCCAGCGACTACGTCCCCTGGCTGAAGGACCGCAAGTGGGCGCACATCCGGATGGAGGGCAAGGCCTTCGGGGAGGTGCCGCTCACGGTGGACCTGAAGCTTGAGGTGCACGACTCCCCCAACTCGGCCGGGATCGTCATCGACGCCGTCCGCTGCTGCAAGCTGGGTCTGGAGCGGGGGCTGTCCGGGGCGCTCGAGGGCCCCGCCTCGTACTTCATGAAGTCACCGCCCTTCCAGGTCTCGGACGAGCGGGCTCACGAACTCACCGAGCTCTTCATCGCCGGCCGGGTTGGAGCCAAGTGCATCAGCGACCCCGAGGCGGACCACGCTCCCCGGCCGAGCCAGGACGCGACGGGGGACACCCAGCCTCTCGCCGCCCGCCCGGCGGACGGGTAAAGGGCAGGGAGCGGGCCGGGGCCCGGGGCACGCGGATGGCGACCGTGGCGGCGGGGGAGATTGGGGCCGGCCGGCTCCTGCCATCCCCGCGGCGGGCCGTCTCGGAGTGGGCGCGCCGGGGTGAGCACCTCGGCCTGCTTCTGGCGGCGGCCACATCCCTAACCTCGGCCCTGCCCACCGCCCTCCGCTACGGATTGGCGGACATCGGGGGCGAGGGCGCCTACTGGCTGCTTCGCCCGCGCTCCCGGCTGGCGGAGGAGAACTACCGGATCTTCGCCAGCAGCCCCTCCGAGGCCCGCCGCCTGACCCGCCGCGCCTTCCGCAACTACGCGCGCACTGTCATGGACTTCCTGGTGCTGGAGTCGCTAGTCCGGGCCACCGGTGAGGCGCAGGAGATGGTCGAGTCCGGGCCCCTGCGCCGGGTTCTGGCCACCCACCGGACGGCGATCGTGGTCACTCCCCACTTCGGGAACTGGGACCTCGGTGCGGCCATGACCGCCGCCGCCGGCCGCCCCGTGTTCGCTGTGGCCGACCGGTTCGGCCCACCAGCTGTCGACCGGCGCGTGAGGGCCATGCGAGAGCGGGTGGGTGTCACGGTCATCCCCAGCGGGCCGACCAGCGGCCGGGAGGCACTGCGCGTCCTACGCCGCGGGGACGTCCTCTGTCTGGCCGCGGACATCGACCACACTGGAAGCGGGGTGGCGGTTACCTTTTTCGGGAGGAGGGTCACCTTCCCGGCGGGTCCTGCCACGCTGGCGCTGCACACCGAGTCCCCGATCATCCCCGGATTCGTCCGGCGCTGGCCGCGGGGTAGGCATGAGGCGCGATTGCTCGACCCCCTTCCCTGGCCGCCGCCCGCGAGCTCGGGAGAGCGCGTCCAGGCGCTGACCCAGCAGATCGCCTCGGCGTTCGAGCGGATCATTGGACAGGAGCCGTCGCAGTGGTTCGCCTTCCACCGCCTCCCGGCGGCCGTTCCCGGTGGGGGACGATGAAGGTGCGGGTGGTCCCCAGCCCATGGGCCGCGCTGGGGCGGGTCCGCCAGGTTGGCCTGCCGTCCAGCCTGCCGCGCCCCGACCCCGACGAGCCCTGGCTGCCCTACCTCGGGCTGCGGAGCGCGGAGGTGGTGATGCGAGCCGTGGACCGGCGGGTCGCCTACTGGTTCGCGGGGCCGCTGTCAGCGGCTCTCACGCTGTGCTGGCCCTCCCACTGGCAGGGGCTTAGGACCAATCTAGCGGTGGTTCGCCCCGGCCTGGGCCGACGGGAGATGCGCCGCCTCCTTCGCGCCAACGTGCGCAACTTCCTGAAGGCCTGGATCGACGTGCTGCAGATGAGCCATCGGCCCCTCGATGCCTGGACCCCCTGGCTGCGGACCGAGGACGCCCACCTCCTGGAGGAGGCGCGCCGCCTGGGCCGCGGAGTGATCATCGTCAGCCTGCACCTGGGCTCCTGGGAAGCCGCCATCGCCGCTCTCCGGGAGAACTTCGAGGGAGTCGGGCTGGCGCTCCTGGCCGAGCAGGTTCGGCCCATCCGCTGCTTCAACTGGCTGGTTCGCAACCGCGCCCGGGTCGGCTGCCAGGTGGTGCCCCTCAACGTCGACGCGGTGCGCCGTGGGGACCAGGCGGCTGTCCATCGCTCCGGGGCCGCGGCGGTACGGCAGATCTACCGGATCCTGGGTGCCGGAGGCGTGGTGGTGATCGCCGTCGACCGCGACCTATTGGGGACCGGGGCGGAGATGGCGTTCCTGGGACACCGCGCCTCGATCCCCCTGGGGGCGGTGGAGATCGCCGCCCGGACCGGGGCGGCGGTGCTGCCCGTCTCCCTCACCCGCGACGATCAGGACAACTACCACTGCCGTGGCTTCGCCCCCTTCACGGTCACCCTGGGCAAGGAGCCCGGTGCTGACCTGGAGGCGGCTGCCCGGCGCATCCTGCGCACCCTGGAGCCGGAGCTCCGGGCCCACCCCGATCAGTGGCATGTGATGAACCCGATCTTCGGCCCCCCGATGGCGGCCGAGGAGCCAGAGCCACCCGGGCTGCGCGAGGTGGCCTCGTGATCCGGGTGGGGATGGTCTCCCCCTACGACTACCAGCGCCCCGGCGGGGTCGGGGAGCATGTCCGCCACCTCGCCGAGGAGCTGCGGCGGCGCGGGCACCTGGTCAAGGTGCTGGCCCCGGCTGCCGGCGGCGAACGGTTGGATGTGGAGGGGCTGATCCCGCTGGGGCGGCCCATCCCCTTCCCGGCCAACGGCTCGGTGGCCAGGATCTCGCTCTCGTTCCACCTCACCCGCCGGATCCGTTCGGTCCTGGCCGAGGAGGCCTTCGACGTCCTCCACATCCACGAGCCGCTCATGCCGGCCCTGCCGATCACCGTCCTCCGGCTGAACCAGGCCAGCGCCGCGGTGGGAACCTTCCACGCCTATGCCCGCCAGAACCTCGGCTACTACTACGGCCGCCCGATCCTGCGCCGGCAGTTCCGCCATCTAGACGCCTGCATCGCGGTGTCCGAGCCGGCGCGGCGTTTCGTGGCGCGCTACTTCCCCGGTGACTACACCGTGATCCCCAACGGGATCGACCCTCAGCGCTTCCATCCCGAGGTATCCCCCAAGCCCGGCATCCGCGACCAGAGGCGCACAACCATCCTCTTCCTGGGCCGCCTCGAGGAGCGCAAGGGGCTGTCCACCCTTCTCGACGCCTACCAGCTGCTCCGCCAGGTGCGCACCGACTGCCAGCTGGTGGTCATCGGGGACGGCCCGCTGCGCCGGGGGTATGAGCGCCGGGTCGAGGAGGAGGGGATCCCGGACGTCCGGTTCCTGGGCTTCGTTCCAGAAGAGGAGAAGCCCGCCCACCTCACCGCCTGTGACATCTACTGCGCCCCCAACACCGGCAAGGAGTCCTTCGGGGTGATCCTCCTGGAGGCGATGGCCAGCGGCCGCCCGGTGGTGGCGACGGCGATAGACGGGTTCCGCCAAGTACTCACCGACGGCCAGGAAGGGCTGCTGGTCCCCAAGGGGGACGAGGGGCAGATGGCCCGTGCCCTCGCCCACCTCCTCGATCATCCGGAACTCCGCAGGGAGATGGGGCGTCGGGGCCGGGCGACCGCTGAGCGTTACGCCTGGCCGCTGGTGGCGGACCGGGTTCTTCAGGTTTACCGTAGGGCGCTGCGTCAGCGCCCCTCCCAAGAGGTGCAACCAAGTGTTCAGCAGACTGCTCCAGGCCTCCGTTAGGGCGGCCGCCCAGCGGCTTGCCGCCGCCAGCCGGCTGGCGGGGCTGAGCCCCAACGCCATCACCCTGATCGGGCTGGCCATCGCCGGCGGCGCGGCGGCGCTGGCGGCCCTCGACCTCCAGCTGTGGGCGGGGATCGTTCTGCTCCTGGCAGGGGCCTTCGACATCCTCGACGGAGCCGTGGCCCGGGAGTCCGGCCGGGTACACCCCTTCGGCGCCTTCCTGGACAGCACCGCCGACCGGTACGGAGAGGGGGTGCTCTACGCCGGCCTCGCCTACCTCTTCCTCGCCCACCTCCATCAGGAGGTCCCGGTTTTCCTGATCGTGGCGGCGCTCTTCGGCTCCCTGCTGGTCAGTTACGTGCGGGCCCGGGCGCAGTCACTCGGGTACACCTGCGACGTCGGCTGGTTCGCCCGTCCGGAGCGGGTCGTGATCACCGCTCTGGGCCTGATCCTGGGCCTCATGGTGCCGGTCCTCTGGATACTGGCGGTGGCCACCAACCTGACCGCCCTGCAGCGCATCCACGCCGTCTACCGTCAGTACCGTAAGTCCCAGGATGAGGCGGCCCCAGCGGCCCCCGCGGAGGGGATGCCCGAGCCCTCACCAGGCCGCCCGCGGCGCCGGGGCGCCGCTCCCAGCTCCCCCTGACGCAGCGGGCCTCTCGAACTTAGGTTCGCCAACCAACCGGGTGTTTCCACCTAGGTGAAACTAGGTGTAATCCCCACATGGTTGACTATTCATTGGTCCTGGGTCTACGCTCTCGCTGCCGACTCGTGAGTGGCGATTCTCCACCACGGCGCGCGGTCGAGAGCGGATCAGAGGAGGGATGCTGGCATGGCGATGGAATACACGCCGCTGCACGGTGAGGGGAGGTCCTTCGCCGGGCTGAGCGGCCTCTGGGGCGAGCTCATGGCCGAGTTCTTCGGCACCCTGACGCTGCTCGCCTTTGGTGACGGCGTGGTGGCGGTGGCCGTGGCGGGCCTTCCCGGGTCAGGAAGGACGGCGAGCCCCACCACCATCTTCCAGGCGGGCGGCGACTGGCTGCTCATCACCTTCGGATGGATGTTCGCGGTGGTGATGGGCATCTACGTGGCGGGCGGGATCACCGGCGCCCACCTCAACCCGGCGGTGACCCTGGGGCTGGCGGTGCGCCGCAAGTTCCCCTGGAACAAGGTCCTCCCCTACATGGGGGCGGAGCTGGTGGGGGCGATCTTCGGCGCTCTCATCGTCTACATGGTCTACGGTCCGGCGATCCAAGCCTGGGACCTGGCGGCCAAGACGGTCCCGTCGGCGGGCAACGCGCTGGCCAGCTACTCGATCTTCGCCACCTTCCCCGCCCCCTACTTCCACGGCAGCGTGGTGGGGCCGCTGGTGGACCAGATCGTGGGCACGGCTTTCCTTCTCATCCTGGTCCTGGCGATCACCGACGGCCGCAACCTGGCGCCGGCGGGCAACATGGGCCCCTGGCTGGTGGGCGCGGCGGTGGGCGCCATCGGCATGTCCTACGGCCCCAACGCCGGGTACGCCATCAACCCCGCCCGTGACTTCGGGCCCCGCTTCGTGGCCTGGCTCTTCGGCTGGGGCAAGGTGGCCTTCCCCGGGACCTACAGCGCGGGGGCGTTCCACTTCTCCAACTACTTCTGGATCCCCATCGTGGGTCCGCTGGTGGGCGGGGTCGTGGGAGTCCTGCTCTACGACTTCTTCATCGGCGACGTCCTCGCCTCGAGGCTCAAGCACCACGAGCACGAGGGGTCGGAGGTCGGGACCAAAGAGCCCAACGTCACCCCGTAGTGCCAAGCAGAGGAGCCTGATCGAATGAAGAAGCTGATCAACCGACCCGACGATGTGGTCCGGGAGGAGCTGGAAGGAATCGCCGCCGCTCACTCCGACCGGGTCAAGGTTTCTCTCGACCCCTACTACGTGATGCGCAAGGACGCCCCAGTCCAGGGCAAGGTGGCGGTGGTCTCCGGCGGGGGCTCGGGCCACGAGCCGATGCACGGGGGCTTCGTGGGGCGCGGCATGCTGGACGCAGCCTGCCCCGGGGAGGTGTTCACCTCTCCCACCCCTGACCAGATCCTGGCCGCCACCAAGGCGGTCAGCGGGGGCGCCGGGGTGCTGCACATCGTCAAGAACTACACCGGGGACATCCTCAACTTCGAGATGGCGGCGGATCTGGCCAAGGAGGATGGCATCCAGGTGGAGGCGGTGGTGACTAACGATGACGTGGCGGTCCAGGACAGCCTCTACACCGCGGGCCGTCGCGGCGTGGGCGTCACGGTCCTGGCCGAGAAGATCTGCGGCGCGGCCGCCGAGGCCGGGCGCCCGCTCGGCGAGGTGGCCGAGCTCTGCCGCAAGGTCAACGCCAACGGCCGCTCGATGGGCATGGCGCTCACCTCCTGCACGGTGCCGGCGGCGGGCAAGCCCACCTTCGAGCTGGGCGAGGACGAGATGGAGATCGGGATCGGGATCCACGGAGAGCCCGGTCGGGAGCGGCGCAAGCTGGCCACCGCCGACGAGATCGTCGAGGTGCTGGCCAGCACCATCGTCGACGACCTCCCCTTCAAGTCCAACGACCGGGTCCTGGCGTTCGTCAACGGCATGGGCGGCACCCCCCTGATCGAGCTATACGTGGTCTACCGGGCCCTGGACCGCTTCCTGAAGGGCCGCGGGATCACCATCGAGCGGAATCTGGTGGGCTCGTACATCACCTCTCTGGAGATGGCCGGCACCTCGATCACGCTGCTCCGGCTCGACGACGAGCTGGTGCGGCTCTGGGACGCGCCAGTCAACACCCCCGGGCTGCGCTGGGGGGCCTGAAGGATGGGGACGGCGGCGGCCCGAGCGGACAGCCCTGGGGGAGGGCGCTGAGATGGGGGCGGGTTACCCCGAGTGCGTCTCCTTCGTGCAGGGCTTCGCGGAGGCCGTCGCCGCCAACCGGGAGTTCCTGACCCAGCTGGACGCGGAGATCGGGGACGCCGACCACGGGATCAACATGGACCGGGGGATGCGCGCCGTAATCCCCAAGGTGGAGGCACTCACCGACCAGGACATCTCCGGGCTCTTTCGGACCGTGGCCATGGCCCTCATCTCCACCGTGGGGGGGGCCAGCGGCCCGCTGTACGGCACCGTCTTCCTGCAGCTGTCCTCCAGCCTCAAGGGCAAGTCGGAGATCGAGCTTTCCGACTGGGCGGAGGCGGTTCTGGCGGCGGTGACGGCGGTCCAGGCCCGGGGCAAGGCGGAGCCAGGGGACAAGACCATGGTGGACGCGCTGCTCCCGGCGGCGGAGGCGCTCCGGGCGGCGGCCGATGAGGGGGTGACCCTTGCCGAGGGGCTCGCCCGGGCCACGGCCGCGGCCCACCAAGGGATGGAGGCCACGATCCCGCTCCTGGCCCGACGGGGCAGGGCCAGCTATCTGGGAGAGCGGAGTCAGGGGCACCAGGATCCAGGGGCGACCTCGTCCTGGCTCCTGATGCAAGCGGCGGAGGCTGCTTTCGCGAAGGGCAACTAGACGGGCGGAGCGCCGCGGGGGGCGCGGCGGCGGAAAACTAGCGGAGGTGGCGTAATGGCCAAGTACGTGGGGGCCCTGGATCAGGGGACCACCAGCACCCGGTTCATGATCTTCGATCATTCCGGGAACGTGATCGCGGTGGACCAGAAGGAGCATGAGCAGATCTACCCCAAGCCCGGGTGGGTCGAGCACGACGCGATGGAGATCTGGACCCGCAGCAAGGAGGTGATCTCCGGGGCGCTGGCCAAGGCGGGGATCCAGCCGTCCGACCTGGCCGCCGTGGGGGTGACCAACCAACGCGAGACCACTGTGGTCTGGGACAAGACCACCGGTCGGCCGGTGCACAACGCCATCGTCTGGCAGGACACCCGGACCGACACCATCTGCAACGACCTGGCCAAGGATGGCGGTCAGGACCGCTTCCGGGAGAAGGTGGGGCTGCCGCTGGCCACCTACTTCTCCGGCCCCAAGATCCGCTGGATCCTGGACAACGTACCCGGGGTCAGGGAGAGGGCCGAGCGGGGCGAGGTGGTTTTCGGCAACATCGACAGCTGGTGCATCTGGAACCTCACCGGCGGGGTGAACGGAGGCCTGCATCTCACCGACGTCACCAACGCCAGCCGCACCATGTTGATGAACCTCAAGACCCTGGACTGGGATGACGAGATCCTCGGGATCCTCGGGGTCCCCCGGGCCATGCTGCCCCAGATCCGTCCCTCAAGTGAGGTGTACGGCACCTGCAAAGAGCCCCTTCCGGGGGTGCCGGTGGCCGGCGACCTGGGCGACCAGCAGGCGGCCATCTTCGGGCAGACCTGCTACGCCGTGGGCGAGGCCAAGAACACCTACGGCACGGGGAACTTCCTCCTGCTCAACACCGGCACCAGCCCGATCCAGTCCAAGAGCGGCCTTCTGACCACCCTCGGCTACAAGATCGGCGACCAGCCGGCGGTCTACTGCCTCGAGGGCTCGATCGCGATCACCGGTGCCCTGGTGCAGTGGTTGCGGGACAACCTGGGGATGATCAGCCAGTCCTCGGACATCGAGAAGCTGGCCGCCACGGTGGAGGACAACGGCGGGGTCTACTTCGTGCCCGCCTTCTCCGGCCTCTTCGCCCCCTACTGGCGCAGCGACGCCCGGGGCGTGATCGCCGGCCTCACCCGCTACGTCAACAAGGGCCACATCGCCAGGGCCGTCCTGGAGGCGACCGCCTGGCAGACCCGCGAGGTGGTGGACGCCATGAACCAGGACTCGGGGGTCGCCCTGACCTCCCTCCGGGTGGACGGCGGCATGGTCCACGACGAGCTGCTGATGCAGTTCCAGGCGGATGTGCTGGGAGTTCCGGTGATCCGGCCCAAGGTGGCCGAGACCACCTCGCTCGGCGCCGCCTACGCCGCCGGGCTGGCGGTGGGCTTCTGGACCCAGCTGGACGAGCTGCGGGCCAACTGGGGAGTGGACCGGACCTGGGAGCCCCGGATGGACTCCGAGCTTCGAGAGAAGGAGTACCGGCTCTGGAAGAAGGCCGTCACCCGCACCTTCGACTGGGTGGAGTGAGGACCCCGGCGGGAACCTAGAGATGAACACGTTGGACACCGACGTCCTGGTGATCGGGGGAGGCTCCACCGGGGCGGGGGTGGCGTGGGACTCCGCGCTGCGGGGTCTCCACGTCACCCTGGTGGACCGGCAGGACTTCGCCACCGGAACCAGCGGCCGCTTCCACGGCCTGCTGCACTCCGGGGGGCGCTACGCGGTGAAGGACCCGGGCTCGGCCCGCGAGTGCGCGGCCGAGAACCGGATCCTTCGCCAGGTCGCCGCGGACTGCCTCGAGGACACCGGCGGGCTGTTCGTCAGCACCCCGGAAGACGACCTCGAGTACGCCGACCGCTTCCTCGCCGCGGCCGGAGCCGCTGGGATGGAGATCGAGGAGATCCCGGTGGGGGTGGCCCTGCGGGACGAGCCACGCCTCAACCCCAAGATCCGCCGGGCCTTCCGGGTTCAGGACGGCTCCATCGACTCCTGGAAGATGATCTCCGCGCTGCTGCGGGGGGCCCAGGCCCATGGGGCCACGGTGCTCCCCTATCACAAGGTGGTCAGGGTGATCCGCCAGGGCGACCGGGTCGAGGGGGCGGTGATGGAGGACCAGCGCACCGGGGAGGAGGTGCAGGTCAACGCCGGGTGCGTCGTCAACGCTGCCGGCGCCTGGAGCGGCCAGGTGGCTCAGCTGGCCGGCTGCGAGGTCGGGGTGCGTCCGGGCAAGGGGGTCATGGTGGCGATCAACCACCGGCTGGCCCGGGCCGTCCTCAACCGCTGCCACATGCCCTCCGACGGCGACATCATCGTCCCGGTGCGCACGGTGAGCGTGATCGGGACCACCGACCACCCGGTGGCCGACCCGGACGACACCGAATGCAGTCCGGAGGAGGTCCATCAGATGATCGAGGCCGGCGAGCTGCTGGTGCCGGGGTTCAAGGAGAGCCGGGCTCTCAGGGTCTGGTCGGGCTCCCGGCCCCTCCTCCCCAAGACGGAGGGCTCCGCAGGGGCAGGCGACCGGGAGGTCAGCCGCTCCCACACCGTGCTGGACCACGGGGCCCGGGACGGGCTCGAGGGGCTGGTGACCATCGCCGGAGGCAAATTCACCACCCTGCGCCTCATGGCCGAGGACACCGTGGACGTGGTGGTGGGCAAGCTTGGGCGGGGGGCGGAGTGCCGCACCCGCACCGAGGTCCTTCCCGGGAGCGAGTCGCACCGTTTCTACTGGATTGGCAACCGCCAGCAGGAGGCCGAGACCGATCCGCCCGACGACCCTCTGATCTGCGAGTGCGAGCTGGTCTCCCAGCACGATCTGGACACGGTCGTGGCCCGGCGCCCCAGCTGGCGGCTGGATGACATCCGCCGGGCGCTGCGGGTCGGTATGGGCCCCTGCCAGGGCGGTTTCTGCGCCTTCCGGGTGGCCGGCATGCTGCACCAGGAGGGCCGGTACGGCCGGGCGGAGGCCAACTCGGCGCTCCGGGAGTTCGTCCAGGAGCGCTGGAAGGGGGTCAAGGTGATCTCCTGGGGAGCCCAGGCCCGGCAGACGCGGCTGGACCGCTGGATCTTCGAGGGGGTCTACGACCTGGAGCACCTGCCAGAGTGACGGCAGGGCGGCGCGTTCCCTGGAGGAGGGGGTGATGGGGACGGACGCGGTGGTGTTGGGGGCCGGGACAGCCGGAATGGTCGCGGCGCTGCGGCTGGCCGCCGCTGGGGCCTCGGTCCTGGTCCTGGCGGAGGGCGAGGGCGGGCTGCCGCTGGCGCCCGCGCAGATGGATGTGCTTGGCTACCGGCCGCAGCTGGTTCTGGATCCGCTGGCCGAGCTGGGCGGCTTTCTGGAGTCCCGGCCCGACCATCCCTACCGCCTGGTGGAGGCGGACGAGGTGGCGGCCAGCCTAGAGTGGTTCCTGGAGCTGTCGGCGCCACTGGGGTACGTCGGGAGCCCGCACATCAACCGGCTGCAACCCACCGCTCTCGGGGCGCTGCGCCCCACCTGCCTGGTGCCCCAGACCATGGCGGCCGGGGACCTCAGCGGCGGAGGGTCGGTCCTGGTGGTGGGGCTCCGGGGGTTTCGGGACTTCCACGCACCGCTCCTGGCGGAGAATCTGGCCCTCGCGAATCCACCGTCGGGAGCAGAGATCCGCGCCCGGTCGGTGGAGGTGAGCCTCCTCGGGGATCCCCGGGACCTTCGGCCCCAGCTGCTGGCGCGGCGGCTGGAGGAGAGGCCGGTGCTGGCGGAGCTCGGGCGGGAGATCCGCTCCCGCCTGGAGCAGGAGGAGCTGGTGGGCGTGCCCGCGGTCCTGGGGCTCGAGCGCTCCCACGAGGTCTGGCAGCGGCTCCAGGACCTGGTCGGTAGGCCGGTCTTCGAGATTCCCACGCCCCCACCCTCCCAGCCGGGGCAGCGGCTCCAGCAGCACCTCTTCCGGGCGCTGCGAAGGCTGGGAGGCGAGGTGCGGTTGGGGGCTCGGGCTTCGGGGTACCGTGCCAGCGGCGACCGCCTGGAGGCGGTCAGGGTGGTGACGGCGGCGCGGGAGGTGGAGATTCCGGCCGACAGCTTCGTTCTGGCCACGGGGGGCATCGGGACCGGGGGGATCACGGCCGGCTCCGACGGTGAGCTGCGCGAGGAGGTGTTCGGCGCCCGGGTCTCCAGGGGAGGGGCGCCGGACGAGCCGCTGGTCGAGTACCTGGCGACCCAGCCGCTGGACCGGCTCGGTGTCGAGGTGGACGACCAGCAGCGGCCCCTGGGAGCGGGCGGGGAGCCGCTCTTCGAGAACCTCTGGGCGGCCGGGGCGACGCTGGCCGGAGCGGAACCCTGGCGCGAGAAATCCGGTGAGGGGATCAGCCTGGCGACCGGCTTCCGCGCCGCTCGGCTGGCCGGGGGGGTACGCGCATGACCGAGGTGGCCTGGGGGGCGGAAGCGTGGTCGGAGGTCCGGGCCTCGCTGGACCGGTGCATCAAGTGCACCGTGTGTGAGACCGCCTGTCCGGTGGCCGCGGTCACCGAGCTCTTCCCCGGCCCCAAGACCGTTGGCCCCCAGGCGGAGCGCTTCCGCACCGGTGGCCACTCGCCGGACCTCTCTGTGGACTACTGCTCCGGCTGCGGCATCTGCAGCAGGGTGTGCCCGCAGGAGGTCCGGATCGCCGAGCTCAACTCCAGGGCCCGCTCAGAGCTGAAGCGGGAACGCGGGGCCCCCTTGCGCGACCAGCTGGTGGCCCGCCCAGGGCTGCTGGGGCGGGCTGGGCGTCCGGTGGCTCCTCTCTTCAACTGGGCCATGGCCAACTCCCTGATCCGCTGGGCTGGTGAGCGTACCGTCGGCATTCACCGCAAGGCGCCGGTTCCCCGCTCCACCACCCGCACCTTCTCCTACTGGGTGGGGCACCACGTGGGCACCAGGTCAGCTCGCCGCGTGGTCTACTTCCATGGCTGCAGCACGCAGTGGTACGAGCCGTACGTTGGTCAAAAGGTCACGGCCATCCTGGAGCACAACGGCTTCCAGGTGGTCATCCCCAAGCAGGACTGCTGCGGGCTTCCGCTGCAGTCCAATGGGCTCTTCCCGGCCGCCCGCAAGGCGGTGACCAAGCTGGCACGGCAGCTGGTCCCGGACGGCACAGGTGACCTTCCGGTGATCTCCTCCTCCACCAGCTGCGGCCTGATGCTCAAGCGGGAGGCCCGCGAGATCCTGGGCGCGGACTCCCCGGAGCTGCGCTCGGTCAGCGCGCGCACCTACGACATCTTCGAGTTCCTTCTGGAACTCCACCAGCGGGGCGAGCTCCGAACTGACTTCAAGCCGGTGCCGCTCACCGTGGCGTACCACGCTCCCTGCCAGCAGCAGAACCAGTTGATAGGGAAGCCGGCGCTGGAGATCCTCCGGCTCATCCCCGGGCTGCGGCTGGTGGAGCTTGATCGCTCCTGTTGCGGGATCGCCGGGACGTATGGGGTCAAGCGGGAGAAGTACGAGATCGCCATGAGGGTGGGGGAGCCTCTCTTCGCCGACATCCAGGCCGAGGGACCGGACCTCGTGGCCTGCGACAGCGAGACCTGCCGCTGGCAGATCTCGGCGGCCACTGGAGCCACCTCGGTCCATCCCCTCGAGATCCTCCACCGGGCCTATGGTGGCAGCTGATTCGCCCACGGATCGCGTCCGCCTGGTTCTGGTCTCCCACAGCTCCCAGCTGGCGGCCAGCGCTGCCGCTCTGGCCTCGGCCATGGCACCGGAGGTGTTGGTGGTCCCGGCGGGCGGGGTGGGGGATGACCCGGCTGTTCTGGGGACAGACGCCGAGCGGGTGGCGGAGTCGATCCAACGCGCGTGGTCCCCGGCGGGGGTGGTCGTCCTCATGGACCTGGGCAGCGCCGTCCTTTCGGCCGAGCTGGCGTTGGATCTGCTCCCCGATGGGAGGCGCCAGGGGGTCCGGCTGAGTTCGGCCCCACTGGTTGAGGGCGCGGTGGCGGCTGCGGTGGCCGCCCAGGGAGGTGCGGACCTCGCGCAGGTGGTGCAGGAGGCGGAGTCGGGGCTAGCCGGGAAGCATTCCCAGCTGGGTGACGCCTCCCCCGCTGCTCAGCCCGCGGCGCCCTCGGAGGAGAGGGCGGGTTGGCAGGAGCTGACGGTGCGGGTGGAGCTTCCCATGGGACTTCACGCCCGGCCGGCGGCCCGGGTGGTCCAGCAGCTGGCAGGGCTGGACGCGGAGGTCCGGGCCACCAACGCGACCACCGGTGAGGGACCGGTCAGCGCCCGCAGCCTGAACGCCCTCGCCACCCTGCAGGTCGGGAAGTCCCAGATCCTCCTCTTAGAGGCCCGCGGGGCGGACGCGGATGTGGCACTCAGCCGCATCGGCGAGCTGGCGGGCCGCGGCTTCGACGACCTGGAGGAGGCCTCCCAGGTGCCGGCGACCGTGGCGCCCAAGGCGCTCCCCGCCGACGGGACGCTGGTGGGGCTGCCGGCGTCTCCCGGGGCCGCGGTGGGCGAGGTGGTTCACCTCGAACAGGCTGAGCTGGAGGTCCACGACCGGGTCCCAGCGCCTCCAGAGCGGGAGCTCGGCTCACTCGAGGGGGCCCTGGAGGCCGTCCGGGAGGAGCTGAGGGAGCTGCGCGATCTGACGGCTAGACGATCCGGCAACTATGCCGCCGCCATTCTGGACGCCGACCTGCTCTTTCTGGACGACCCGGAGCTCGTCGGGCGCGCGCGCGAAGCGATCTCAGCCGGCGGAGTGACCGCGGAGGCCGCCTGGCAGGCGGCCGCCAGGGCCGCTCACGCGAGCTGGGAGAGGGTCGCCGACCCCCGGCTGCGCCTCCGGGCCGCCGACCTGGACGGCGTGGCCAGGAGGGTGCTGGCCCACCTCCTGGGGACCTCAGAGGTGAGGCCGACAGGCACCGGGGTGCTGGTGGCCGAGGAGCTGACCCCCGCGGACACCGCCCAGCTGGACCCCGCGGCCGTCCTCGGGATCGCCACCGCGGCCGGGGGCCCGACCTCCCACAGTGCCATCCTGGCGCGGTCACTGGGCATCCCTGCGGTGGTCGGGGTGGGGCCGGGGCTTCTCGAGCTTCCCGCCGGCCGCACGGTGCTCGTGGACGGCGACCGGGGAGTGGTCCGCCTTGACCCGAACGATGAGGAGCAGGCGGCCGTGCGGAAGGAGGCTGCCCGGCGGGCCGACGCCGCCCGCGCCGCCTCCGAGGCCGCGAGCCGAGCTGCTCGGACCCGGGATGGGGTGACGGTGGAGGTGGCGGCCAACATCGGGTCGGTGGCCGACGCCCGGGCCGCGGTCCTGGCCGGCGCTGACGGGGTGGGGCTTCTGCGAACCGAGTTCCTGTTCCAGGACCAACCGGTCCTCCCCGACGAGGAGGCGCAGTTTCAACAGTACCGTGAGATCGCCGAGGCCCTGCTGGGCCGGCCGCTCACCATCCGCACGCTGGATGTCGGGGCGGACAAGCCGCTGGCCTCGCTGCCCCGGGATCCCGAGGCCAATCCGGCCCTCGGGGTGCGCGGCCTGCGCCTGGGTCTCGCACGGCCAGACCTCCTGAAAACCCAGCTGGCGGCGGTGGCCCGGGTGGCGGCTGAGCACCGGGTCCGGGTCATGTTCCCCATGGTGGCGACGGTGGGCGAGGTCAGCCGAGCGCTGGAGCTCCTGGCCGCGCTGCCAACGTTCGAGCGGAGGGAGGGGATACCACCGCTGGAGGTCGGGATCATGGTCGAGGTCCCCGCGGCAGCGCTGGCAGCGGACCGGCTGGCAGAGCTGGTGGACTTCATGTCCATCGGCACCAACGACCTCTCCCAGTACACCATGGCGGCCGACCGGGGGAACGGCGAGCTGCGGGGGCTGGCCGACCCGCTGCACCCGGCTGTCCTCCGCCTCATCCAGCTGACCGCGGCGGCCGCCACCGGCCGCCGCTGGGCGGGGGTCTGTGGTGAGCTGGCGGGGAATCCCCTGGCCACCGAGCTGCTCATCGGGCTGGGGGTGAGGGAGCTGTCCGCCGCGCCGCGGCTGGTGCCTGGGGTGAAGGAGGCGGTCCGGGCCACCACCCTCGCCCAGGCCACCCGGCTGGCCGAGAGGGCGCTTCAGCTGCCCGACGCGGACGCGGTGCGGGAGCTGCTCGCCGAGCCCCGCCGCTGACCGTCGCGCATCTCCCTGCTACGATCTGCGGCGAGGTGGAGCCGCAAGCGAGAGCCACGCGGCGCCGCGTGCGCCCGGGTCGCTGATGGGTGCCCGCGGGACCGCACCCAGCCCCTCCGGCACCGGTGCGGCAGCGCAGGCCCGGGGCGGCCCCTGGCAGACCGGGGCGGTGGCGGGAGCCACCGGGTTGCGCCTCGCGGCCGCTCCTGCGGTGATGGCGCTCTGCCTGGCCGCCGACTACCTGGCGGCCCTGGTGGTGTTCGCGGTTGCCGCCGCCACCGACTATCTGGATGGGTACCTGGCTCGGCGCTGGCGGGTCACCACCGCCACCGGCAGCTTCCTCGACACCACCGCCGACAAGCTGCTGGTGACCGCCGCCCTGGTGGCGCTGGTGGCGGTGGACCGGGCTTCCCCCTGGGCGGCCGCAGCCATCGTGGGTCGGGAGGTCCTGATCCTCGGCCTGAGAGCGGCCGCGGCGTCCCACGGGGTGGTGGTGGTCGCGTCCCAACTGGGTCGGCTCAAGGCCACGATGCAGTTCGTGGCGGTGGCCGCGTCCCTGTATGCCCTTGGCCCTGCCCTCGGCCCCCTGCCCCTCTACCAGTGGCTGATGTGGCTGGCGGTGGCTCTCACCCTTCTCTCCGCCGCCGACTACCTCCGCCGCTTCTCCGGGGTGGCCACCGGCCACACCGGGGCATCCCGATGAGCTCCGGCACGGTGGCGGTGGTCGGGGCCACCGGTTTCCTCGGTTCGGCCCTGCTGGCCGACCTCGTGGCCGCGGGGGTCACGTCCCGCGGGACCTTCCGGTCGCCCGGGGGAGAGGCCACAGTCGCCCGACTGGGCGGGATTCCGGTGCCCGCCGACCTGCTCGATCCCGCGAGCCTGCGCCGGGCCCTGGACGGGTGTTCCCTCGCCTACCACCTGGGCGGGTTGAACAGCCTGTGTCCCCGAGATCCGGGCCGACTCTTCGAGGTCAACCTGCGCGGGTCGGCCAACCTGGTCCAGGCGGCCGCGGCCGTGGGCGTGCGTCGGGTGGTCTACACCTCCTCCGCCGCCACCATCGGGGAGCCGGCCGGGGTGGTTGCCACCGAGGAGTCGGAGCACCGTGGATGGTTCCTCTCCACCTACGAGCGCTCCAAGTACCTCGCCGAGCGCCGGGTCCTGGAGCTGGGGCGGGAGCTCGGGGTGGAGGTCATCTGCCTGAATCCCTCCTCGGTCCAGGGACCCGGCCGCACCGGGGGGACGGCTCGCTTCCTCATCCGCTACGCCCAGGGCCGGCTGCGCTGGATGGTCCGGACCCGGGTGAGCCTCCTGGCGGTCGGGGACTGCGTCGCCGCCCACCGGCTGGCGGCTGAGCGGGCTCGCCCGGGTCGGCGCTACCTGCTCAATTCGTTCACGATGCAGATCGAGGACCTGCTGGAGCTGGCGGGCCGCATCACTGGGGTGCACCACCGGCTCCGCTTCCTGCCACCGCGGCTGGCTGTCGGGGGGGCGGTGGCGGTGGGGCGGCTGGTCTCCATGACCGGCCGCCGGCCGCCGGTGTGCGGCGAGATGGTGCGGACCCTTCTACACGGCCATGCCTACGACGGCGCCGAGGCGGCGCGGGAGCTCGGCCTCACCTACACCTCAGCCGAGGACCTTCTCCGCCAGACCTTCGACTGGTACCGCTCCCAGAAGCTGCTCTGAGCCGGGGCGGTGAAGCGCCTCCCGGCCTATACTCAAAGTTGGCCGGCCTGGTCGGGGCCCGGACGGCGAGGCGGCGGCCCTGCGGGGAGATGCGGATTTTGGAGCAAGGGGAGCGGCCCAGGCCCTGGCGCCGAGCGTACCGCCGCGACCGCGACCTGCCCTGGGCGCGCAGCCCGGCCGCTCGAGCGGTCCGGGGAGCCCTGCTCAACTTCGTCATCGGGCCGGTGGTTCACCACTACGGCCATCCCCGGGTGCGCGGGCTGGAGAACCTGCGCGGGCTGCGGCCCCCCTTCCTCTTGGCCGCCAACCACTCCAGCCATCTGGACACCCCGGCCATCCTGCTGGCCCTGCCGCCGCGGCTGCGGCGCCGGACCCTCGTGGCGGCGGCCGCCGACTACTTCTTCGACGAGCCCTGGAAGGGGGCGCTGGTGGCGCTGGCGGTGGGGGCCATCGCGGTCGAGCGGGAGCGCCCACCGCGCCAGTCCGTCAAGCTGGTCCGCCGGCTGCTCCAGGAGGGCTGGAACCTGGTGGTGTTCCCGGAGGGGGGCCGGAGCCACGACGGCCGCCTGCACCGGGGCAAGCGGGGGATCGCCCACCTGGCGGCGGCGGCCGGAGTCCCGGTGGTCCCGGTGGGAATCGTCGGCACCTTCGCCGCACTGCCGGCGGGATACCACTGGCCGCGCCGCAGCCAGCTTGAGGTCCGCTTCGGCAAGCCGATGTTTCGCAACGCCCAGGAGCGGCCAGTGCCCGGCCCGGCGGGCCTGCGATCTGCCACCGAGGGAATCATGGCCTCGATCCAGGCGCTGACCGGCCAGGAGCTGGCCGCCGAGGAGGCGGTCCCGCTTGATGCCAGCGGCGCCCGCCGGGCCAGCTAGCCCTCCCCGCTACCCTATCCCCGTGGACGTGGAGCGCGACCCCGAGGCTGGCGCCGCGCCCGTTGTGGGGGTGGTGATGGGGTCCCGCTCCGATTGGGAGACCATGCGCCATGCCTCGGAGACTCTGGATCGTCTCGGAGTTCCCCATGAGGTGCGGGTGGTGTCCGCCCACCGTACTCCCGACCTGCTCAGCCGGTACGCCGCCGAAGCTCAGGGGAGGGGCCTCCGGGTGCTGATCGCCGGCGCCGGGGGGGCCGCCCACCTCCCGGGGATGCTGGCCGCCGGCACGCACCTGCCGGTTCTGGGGGTGCCCGTGGAGACGAAGTCGCTGGGTGGGCTGGATTCCCTCCTGGCCATCGTCCAGATGCCCGCCGGGATCCCGGTGGGAACGCTGGCGGTGGGAAGGGCTGGCGCCGTCAACGCGGCGCTGCTGGCGGCCGCCGTCCTGGCCCTCTCGGACGCCGGGATCAGGTCAAGGCTCCTGGAGTACCGCCGCCATCAGACCGAGGAGGTGCTCGCCACCGGCGACCCCCGGCAGGCGGGCTAGCAGGTGGTGCGGGTGGGCTGCCTGGGGGGTGGGCAGCTGGGGCGGATGCTGGCCCTGGCCGGTAAGCCGCTCGGACTGAGCTTCACCTTCCTCGAGCCCCAGCCCGACTCCTCGGCGGGCCAGGTGGGATCCCAGCTTCTCGGCGCCTACGACGACCCCGCGCGGCTCCGCGAGCTGGCGGAGGGCAGCGACCTGGTGACCTTCGAGTTCGAGTCGGTGCCGGAACAGTCAGCCGCGGAGCTGGCCCGCTGGTGCCCCGTCTTCCCCCCTCCGAGGGCCCTGGCGGTGGCCCAGGACCGGCTGCGCGAGAAGGAGATATTCGCCCGGCTGGGGATCCCCAGCGCCCCATACCACCCGGTCTCTGGCCCCGCGGATCTGCTGCCGGCGCTGGAAGCGGTGCCGCCACCCGCCCGGCTCAAGACCAGGACCCTGGGCTATGACGGCCACGGCCAGGTCACGGTGGACGGCCTGGACTCGCTGCGCTCCGCCCTGGAGGCCGTCCAGTCCGTCCCCTCCATCCTGGAGCAGGAGCAGCGGTTCAGCCGCGAGCTCTCCATCGTGGGGGTGCGCTCGAGCACGGGTGAGCTGGCCTTCTATCCCCTCACGGAGAACCACCATGAGGGTTCCGTGCTGCGGCTCTCCATCGCCCCGGCGCCGCGGGTCGGGGCCGCCCTGCAGCGGCGCGCGGAGGAGCTCTGCGCCGCGGTCATGGAGGATCTGGAGTACGTCGGGGTGATCGCCATCGAGCTCTTCGACCAGGAGGCGGAGTTGGTGGCCAACGAGATCGCGCCGCGGGTGCACAACTCCGGGCACTGGACCATCGAGGGGGCCGTCACCTCTCAGTTCGAGAACCACCTCCGGGCCGGCCTGGGGTGGCCGCTGGGGGGGACCTCCGCCCGTGGCCGCTCTGTGATGCTCAACATCCTCGGCGAGCTGCCCCCGACCCCGAGCGTCCTGGAGGTGCCGGGAAGTCACCTCCATCTGTATGGCAAGGAGCCCCGGGCGGGCCGCAAGCTGGGGCACGTCACCGTCAGCCCGGCTCCGGATTGGGGAGGGGTGCTGGCCCTGGGGCAGCTACCGGGAATCCGGGTTCCGCCGGCGGCCACCGCCGGATGACCCCGGCGGCGGCCTCGGCCCGCACCGCCGACCGGGGACCCTCCGACCATCCCCCCACCCGCCTCTCCGAGGTGGTCGGCCACCTCATGCAGCGGCAGCAGCTCGAGCGCCAGCTCCTCCAGGGCGCTCTCGCCCACGCCTATTGGATATCCGGTCCAGCCCGTGTCGGCAAGACCTCGCTGGCTCTGGCGCTGGCCTCGGAGCTGCTCCAGGCGGAGGGCTGGCCGGGGGGGCTCGGGGCCCACCCCGACTTCTGGCTGGACGATCAGCAGGACAGCTTGGGGGTGGATCGGCTGAGGGGCCCGGAGGGAGAGCTGGGGCCCTCTCTGCAGCACTTCCTCAGCCTCTCGGCCTACGCCTCCGGGCCCAAGGTGGCGGTGCTGGCCAACGCCGACCGGCTCACCCTCCCGGCGGCCAACAGCCTGCTGCGCCTCCTGGAGGAGCCGCCCTCGGAGTCGATCCTCATCCTGACCACCTCCCGGCCGGACTCGGAGCACCTTCCGGGGACCCTGCGCAGCCGCTGTCAGCAACTCGGGGTGGGTCCCGTCGCGGCTCCGCTCATCGCCGCCTGGCTGGCGGCCGGGGGCCGGCCAGAGCTGGAGTGCGAGACCGCCGCCGCGATCTCCGAAGGGCGGCCCGGGCTGGCCCTGGAGCTGGCCTCGGACCCCGAGCTTGCCTCTCGGACCCAGGGCCTGCTGGATTCGTTCCTGGGCTGCTCGAACCTCGGGTCCGCTGGTTGGCTCGAGCTCAGCCGGGAGCTGGCCGAGCGTGGTCGGGAACGGGAGCTGGCCTGGGCGGCGCTGCGCACCTGGGCGGCCTTCCTCAGGACCTGCTGCGCCCTGGCGGCCGGGGCCGAGCCGCCCCCCGGGCCCCCGGCGTTCCGGGCCGGGGGCGAGGCCTGGGCGCGAGCGCTGGGGCTCCCGGAGTGCCTGAGGCGCTACGATCTGGCGGTGGAGGGCCTGTCGCGCCTCGCCGAGGGGGCCACCGCCAGACTGGTCTTGGACCGTCTCCTGCTGCTGACCTTTGGAACCATCGCTTCCCGACCCGCGGCCGCTGCCGGCCGGGTGCGTCCTTGAGGAGATCCTGATGCCACTTGCGGTGGGGGTCAAGTTCCGCCGCCACGGCCCGCTCAACTACTACGCGCCTCCCCCAGACGAGGAGCTGGCGCCGGGCTGCCGGGTGCTGGCCGAGACCGCCCGGGGCCCGGAGATCGGAGAGGTCGTTATGGGGGCCACTGAGCTGGCCCCGGAGCTGCTTCCCCGAAGGCTGGAGCCGGTCATCCGGAGAGCCACGGACGAGGACCTGCGCCAGCGCGAGGCCATGGACGGGAGGCTGCCGGCCGCCATGTCTGCGGCTCGCGAGCTGGTGGCCCGCCGCGACCTGCCCGTCAAGGTGGCTCGGGCGGAGATCAACTTCGAGGGCAGCCGCATCCTCTTCGATCTCACCGCCGAGCGCCAGACCGCCTACCAGGACCTGGCCCGGGAGCTGGCCACCGAGCTTCGCTGCCGGGTGGAGATCCGCCAGATCGGAGCCCGGGACGAGGCGCGAATCCAGGACGGCTATGGCCCATGCGGACGCCGCCTATGCTGCTCCTCCTGGCTCAAGGAGTTCGTGCCGGTCACCATCAAGATGGCCAAGGAGCAGGGGCTCCCCCTCAACCCCACTCGCCTCAACGGCATGTGCGGCAAGCTCAAGTGCTGCCTCCAGTACGAGAACGAGCAGTACGTGGAGGTCAAGCGCCGGCTGCCCCGCCCCGGCCAAGAGATCCAGATGGAGCAGGGCTCGGGGGTGGTGTCCGAGGTCGACGTGGTTCGCGAGCAGGTGCTGGTGACCATGACCGAGAGTGGAACGGTGATGGCGGTGCCCGCCGCTGACATGGAGGTGGAGCCGTCCGCGGGCGGCCGGCGCAGGAGCCGCCGCAGCGGGCCAGCGAAGGAGCCGGAGGGCTGACCCTAAGCGGGCCTCAGCGCCTGCGCAGGTACCTCCAGGCAACCCAGACGCTGGCGGCCAGGGTGGCCAGGGCCAGCGCCCCCGCCAGCCGGCGGTCCCTCAGCGAGGCCCCCCCCTGCATCGGGGGCAGGATCTCGAGCTGAGGTGGCGGGCCGGCCGGTGCGGCTGGGGCAGCCGGGCGTGGCTCCTCGAGATGCTCCTGGCGCAGCCTCGTCTCCAGCGCCCGGCGGAACCGGGCCACCCCCTGGGCGACGGCCTGCTCCTGGGCCTCTGCGCCAGCCTCGTCGATCCGCCCCCGCCCGTCCAGCAGGACGGTGAGGCGGAGGTCCGACCCTCCGTCCGGAGCCTCCCGGACACGGGCACGGACCTCGACATGGGCCCTCCCCTCGCCGCGCACCTCGCGACCGCTCAAAGTCCAGGTCACCCGCTTCCCGGGCTCCTCGATGTGCTGGCGGCCATACCCGCGGTAGGTCACGGCGTGTCCGGCTAGCGTCGCCCTCACAGTTCCCCGGCCCGCCTCCGCCCGCCGCAGACCGGGCAGGAGTTCAGCTGCGCCCCCCTCAAGCACCAGAAGGCTCCACACCCTCTCCGGGGCGGCCGCGAGCCGGATCTCTTCAATGTAGGTCATGACCGGCCCTCCTCATCTCCACTGTCGCCGCCGGGGCCCTCCGGAGGCGGCGCGGCGGGCTCCCAGCCGGGGAGATGTCGGCCGCGAGGCGCGGGGGGTGAGCTGGGAGGACGGCGGGGGGCGGGCGGTGCCACCAACTGGGAGAGCGGGGTGCCAGCCAGCTCCCGCCGCACCACCATGGTGCCCGCCAGCAGGTCTTCCAGGGCTCGACGGTCCGGACGGGAGATGATCAGGATCGGGCTGCCCACGTACTCGAAGAAGAGCAGGGGGAGGCTGATCGGGGTCACCAACAGGGGCAGCCAGAAGGGGACCGAGCGGAGCACCGCGGCCCGAACGCTGAGGGGGGAGCCGTCCAGTTTCGTGATCCGGAGGCCGAGGGCGAGCTTGCCCGGCGTGGCCCCCCAGATGAGGTAGCTGGCGATGAGGTAGGCGGCGGTGAGCACCTCAATCGCGATGTAGAAGTGGAACACAGCGGCGTTGACGTCCGGGTACTTGGCCAGAGAGGCGCTCAGCCCCGCCTTCGGGTGGCTCTGGTAGTAGGCGGACCAGCGGTTGACCTGGCCGGCGGCGATGAGCTCGTAGGCCACCACCTCGGGGATGAGGAGGGCGAAGAAGTCGATCAACCCGGCAAGGAAGCGGGGCCCACGGGGAAGTGGGGGATGGCCCCAGCTCGAGTTGGCCCGGTCGGCGCCGTCCGGGGTCTGCCGCAACACTGGCTCCCTCTCGGCCCGCCTCGGATCCCGGTCGCAGGGCCTCAAGGCGTCGCGAACTTGATTCTAAGCACCTCGGCCCAATCCCGCCCAAGAGGGCGGGAATCACGGATTGGAACAGGGCCCCTGCAGAAGCGGTAACGATTGGGGCACGGTGGATCGGGAGTCGGTGCCCCCCGGTACAGTTCAGGTCATGCAGAAGCCCAACCGGGGCTCGATGAAAGTGCTCATCTCGGCCCGTCTCCGGGGCTGGGCGGGGCACCTTCGGAGCGGCTCCCCGGGGCAGGGGATGGTTGAGTACGCGCTCATCCTGATGCTGGTCGCCATGGTTCTCATCGTCATCGTCGGAGTGCTGGGAGGGCATGTGACGGACATGTACTCCAACATCTCCAATGGAGTAGCGCAGGCCAGCAGCTGACCCGACCGGGGGGCCCTCCGGGGCCTCTGCTATCCTCGACTTCGGAGCCAGTGGCCGCCCCCGGCTGGGACCGATTGTGAGGAGTATCCGGGCACATGACCTACGTGATCGGCGAGACCTGCATCGACGTCAAGGACAAGTCCTGCGTAGAGGTGTGTCCGGTGGACTGCATCATCGGCGGCGATGAGGACCGCATGCTCTTCATCGACCCGGCCGAGTGCATCGATTGTGGGGCTTGCGTCGACCCCTGCCCGGTGGACGCCATCTATGCCGAGGAGGACCTCCCTCCGGAATGGGGAGAGTACACCGAGATCAACCGGGAGTACTTCCAGGACCGAGAGGCGGCCCGCGCCAAGGTGGCGGCCAAGGAGGTAACCCCGCCTCAGATCGACTGAGCTTCCCCCAAGGGGCGGTTCGGCGCAATCTCCCGATTTCTCCCCGGGCATCTTGGTGTTCCTAGCACGATGCCCAGCCCGGCTCCCGGCGCTATCGTCGGGGGAGCAGGCGGCTTTGGGAATGGAGGAGCCAGATGGCTATGACCGTGGACCGGCAGCTGGGGGTGGAGGCGGGGACCGACCCCAAGGCGGTGATCGCCTTCGCCAGGGACCAGGGCGTCAAGATCGTCGACTTTCGCTTCAGCGACCTCTTGGGCCAGTGGCAGCACTTCAGCATCCCGGTGTCCGAGCTCTCCGAGTCGCTCTTTCAGGAGGGGATCGGCTTCGACGGCAGCAGCATCAAGGGGTTTCAGCAGATCTACGAGAGCGACATGCTGCTCTTCCCGGACCCCCGGACGGCGATCGTGGACCCCGTCCTCGAGGTTCCCACCCTCTCCCTGATCTGTGACGTGGTGGATCCGGTGACCAAGGCCCGCTACAGCCGCGACCCCCGGTACGTCGCCCACAAGGCTGAGGCCCACCTGAGGGCCTCGGGAATCGCCGACACCAGCTACTGGGGCCCGGAGATGGAGTTCTACATCTTCAACTCCATCCGCTTCGGACAGGGGGTGAACGAGGGCTTCTACCACATCGACTCGGACGAGGGGATCTGGAACTCGGGGCGCAACGGCACTCCCAACCTCGGCTTCCGCCCCCGCCTCAAGGAGGGCTACTTCCCCGTACCCCCGGTGGACAAGCTCCAGGATGTGCGGTCCCGGATCACCATGGCGCTGATGGAGGCCGGCATCGACGTCGAGGTCCATCACCACGAGGTGGGGACCGCCGGCCAGGCCGAGATCGACATGCGCTACGACAGCCTGGTGGCCATGGCCGACAAGGTGCTGCTCTTCAAGTACGTGGTCAAGAACGTCTGCATGCGTGAGGGCCTGACCGCGACCTTCATGCCCAAGCCGCTGTTCGGCGACAACGGCAGTGGGATGCACACCCACCAATCCCTCTGGAAGGAGGGCGAGCCGCTCTTCTACGACCGTGACGGCTACGCCATGCTGAGCGACCTGGCGCGCTTCTACATCGGGGGCCTGCTGCACCACGCGCCGGCGCTGCTGGCCTTCGCCGCCCCCACCACCAACAGCTACCGTCGGCTGGTCCCGGGGTACGAGGCACCGATCAAGCTCGCCTACAGCGCCCGCAACCGCTCGGCCTGCATCCGGATCCCCACCTACAGCGAGCGCCCACAGCTCCGCCGGCTGGAGTTCCGCTCGCCTGACCCCACGGCCAACCCTTATCTGGCCTTCGCCGCCATGCTGATGGCCGGGCTGGACGGCATCCGGAGGCGGATCGAGCCCCCGAGCCCGATCGAGGCAGACCTCTACGAGCTTGAGGGGGAGGCCGCCGGACGGGTCAAGGACCTGCCGGGAAGCCTGCAGGAGGTGCTGACGGCGCTGGAGGAGGACCACGACTTCCTCTACGAAGGAGGGGTGTTCACCGAGGACCTGGTGAGGACCTGGATCGATCTCAAGCGCGAGCGCGAGGTGGACCCGGTGCGGCTGCGCCCCCATCCCTACGAGTTCATGCTCTACGCCGACTGCTGATCCCGGCCGGGGCCGGACGGCCCCGGCGCCAGGGGGCTCTCGCTGAACGGCCCCCAAGACGCGGCCGCCGCCCCGGGAGGGCCCGGGGCGGCGGGGTCCGCCGGTGTAGGGAGCCGACGGAAGGAGGGAGAGAGCGCCGCCTTGGCGGTCGCTATGGGAGGCGGCCGCCGGCGTGCCGCCACCGTACCGCCGCGGACTGGGGGACCGGGGGGCAATTCACAGCTCCGCTACCGCCGTGACCGAATCGTCAGACACGGCTAGCCGCCACCGGCGGACGCGGGCGGCGCGGAGGGGCTGGGATGTCGTTCCACCGCCACCAGGAACACACCCATGAGGACCATCGCGCCGCCGAGCAGCGTGGCCACACCGGGGCGTTCGCCCCGGAGCAGCACGGCCAGGGCGGTCCCCACCAGCGGCTGGATGAACAGGAGGGGGGCCATGGCCCCGGGCATGACCCGCTGCAGGCCGTAGAACCACGCCCAGTACCCCACCACGGTGGTGATCAGCCCGAGGTAGAGCCCACCCCCGATGACCGCCCAGGTGGGGGCCGGCCATCCGGCGCTGCCCAGCTGGATGAGTCCGGCGGGCCACCAGGCGACCAGGCTTCCAACCACCACCGCGGCGGTGATCAGGAAGGGTGGATAGCGGTCGGCGACCGTCTTGCCGACGATGGTGAAGCCGGCCTCCATCACCAGCGAGATGATGATCAAGAGGTTGCCCACGGCCTGCGGTCCGCCGAAGGCGGAGGGCGGGCGCAGCCCGCCCACCACCACCAGGTAGACTCCGAAACCCCCAGCCAGAAGCCCGCCCGCCTGAACCGCGCGCACCCTCTCCTTGAGCAGGAGGACGCTGAGGAGGACGGTGACCAGGGCTTCGGCGGCGATGAGCAGGGCCATGTCGGTGGCGTTGGAGAGGCTCAGCCCCCAGTACTCGAACGCCTTGTTGCCGATGAAGCCGAGAAGGCACATGGCGGCCAGCCGGGTCCGGTCGCCCCGGCCGCGGGGCAGCCGCCGGCGGTTGGCCCAGAGATAGGGGGCCAGCACCAGGCCGGCGATCGTGAAGCGGAGCATGTTGAGGCTGGCCACCGGCCAGTTGGCCAGGGCATCCTTGCCGGCCACGTAGGATCCCGCCCAGAGGCAGTTGCTGGCCGCCAGGATCAGCACCGCCCGGCCGCGCTGGGAGGTCACCGGGGCGGCTTTGGGGGCCGGCTCAGCCGACCAGGTCGGCGCGGGCCCCTGTCTCCCCTTCCTCCAGCGCCAGGAGTGCGGCTCCCGCCACCCCCTCGGCGGTGAGGCCGTATTCCGAGAGCAGCTCCACCTGGGAGCCGTGGGGGAGGAACTGGTCGGGAAGCCCGACCTGGCGGAGCGGCCGGACGACTGCGGCTGCCGCCAGCTGCTCCAGGACCGCTGCCCCCAGCCCTCCGCGGACGCTGTTGTCCTCCACCGTGACCACCGCCCGGTGGGCCCGGGCCCAGACGGGCAGACGGGGGTCGAGCGGTTTGACGAAGCGGGCGTTGACCAGGGTGGCCCGCACGCCCTGGGCCTCCAGGAGGGGCAGGCTGTTCTCGGCCACCGCCACCATCTTCCCGGTGGCGCAGATGAGGACGTCCTCACCGCCCTCGCGCACCACCTCCCAGTTCAGGCGGGGCAGGGGGCGGATGTCCAGCTCGTGCTGCCCGGCGGCGCCCCTCGGATAGCGGATGGAAAACGGACCATCGTGGCGGAGCGCGGTGGCCAGGAGACGTCCCAGCTCAGTGGCGTCGCTGGGGCTGGCCACCACCAGGTTGGGCACCAGCCGGAGGTAGCTGAGATCGAACATGCCGTGATGCGAGCTCCCGTCCGGCCCGGTGACCCCGGAGCGGTCGAGCACCAGGGTGACCGGCAGCCGGTGCAACCCCACGTCGTACATGACCTGGTCAAAGGCCCGCTTCAGGAAGGCGGAGTAGATGCAGACGACCGGGTGGAGCCCGCCCATCGCCAGCCCGGCGGCGAAGGTGACGGCGTGCTGCTCGGCGATGCCCACGTCGTAGAAGCGGTCCGGGTAGCGCTCGGCGAACTTGAGCAGGCCGGTCGAGGAGGCCATGGCGGCGGTGATGGCCACCACCCTGGGATCCTCCTGGGCCAGCTCCAGCAGAGCCTCCTCGAAGACGTCGGTGTAACTCGGTCCCGAGCCCTTGATCTTGCCGGTGGTGACGTCGAACGCCCCCACCCCGTGGAACTTGTCGATCAGGTCCTCCTCGGCGGGGGTGAAGCCGCGCCCCTTGTCGGTCACCACGTGGACCACCACCGGGCCGGGGAGCCGGCTGGCCATCCTGAGCGCGCTCTCCACCGCGGCCAGATCGTGGCCGTCGATGGGGCCGGAGTACTTGATCCCCAGATCCTCGAAGAAGACGTGGGCGGTCACCAGCTGCTTCATCCCGGTCTTCAGCCTGCGCGCCATCTCGTGGGCGGGCTCTCCGACGGCGGGAAGTGAGCTCAGGAAGTCACCGATCCCGCTCTTCGCCGCCTCGTACCGGGGGTTGAGCCGGATCCGGGCCAGATGGTTGGCCAGCCCACCCACCGTGGGGGCATAGGAGCGGCCGTTGTCGTTGAGGAGGATGACCAGATCCGGCCTCAGCGTGCCGATGTTGTTGAGGGCCTCATAGGCCATCCCGCCGGTCAAGGAGCCGTCCCCCACCACCACCGCGACCTTGCCCAGGACCCCGTGGCGCCGCCGGGCCTGAGCCAGGCCCAGGGCATAGCTGAGCCCGGTGGAGGCGTGGCTGTTCTCCACCAGGTCGTGCGGCGACTCGCTCCGCGAGGGATAGCCGGAGAGGCCGCCGGCCTGGCGCAGGGTGTCGAAGTCCCGGCGCCGTCCGGTCAGGATCTTGTGCACATAGGCCTGGTGGCCGGTGTCGAAGACCAAAAGGTCCTGGGGGCTGTCGAACACCCGGTGCAGGGCCATGGTGACCTCGACCATCCCCAGATTGGGTCCCAGGTGGCCACCGGTGCGGGAGACCTTCTCCACCAGGAAGGAGCGGATCTCCTGGGCCAATTGGCGGCACTCATCGGGGCCAAGCTTCCTCAGGTCGGCGGGCGAGTTGACCCGGTCGAGCAGCCGCCGCGGCCCGGGCTCAGGTGTCGCCGCTGGGACCGCCATGGCGGTGGATTATAGGCCGCGGCGAGATCACCGCCCCCGCCGGAGGTGGCCCTTCGGAGGCCAGGGCGGCGGGGATGCGAACTCGAACCCCCGGAGTCCTCTCGTCCCCGGGAGCATCATATGGGCATGGTCGAGCGACGCCAGCGACGCTCCGCGGCTCCCGGCGCCGCGGCGGCTGAAGCCTTCCCTGCGGCCCCGGTCAACACCACCTGGGGACTGCGCCTCGCCTACGTCCTGGTGCTGGTGGGGGCGGTCTCAGCGCTGGCGGGAGTCGTGGCGCTGGCCGCCGACCTGGGAGCCATGGGCAATGCGGGGGTGCCCCAGGGTCCCCTGGACTTCCTGCCCGTGGTGGTGGGGGCGGCACTCGGGGTCATTGGTGCCCTGCTGCTGGTCCGCGGGGGACTTGGGGTGATCCGACCCGCTACCCGCCTCGCCGGTGGCCGCACCGCCGCCCTTCTCGGGGTGCTGCTGCAGCTGCCGGCGGCCCTGGCGGTGGGAGCCCTGGCGGCCACGCCTCCCATCACGGTGGCCTACCTGGTCCTCCTGGCCGGCCTGGCCGCGGCGGTCTGGCGACTCCTTCCCCTTTCGAATCCCGCTCCCTTGGCCCGCCATCCCGCGCCCCCGGAGGAGACTCGGGCCGGCCCTTCCCGGCCGCCCACGTGGGCGGTACAGCGGGGGCCGGATCCGCTCCAGTGGGTCTCTTCCGGTCCCCCCCCGCCTCCTTCGGCTGGGCAGACCACCACCCTGGCGGACGGCCCCCCTGAGCGCCGCCGGCGGGCGGGACTCTGAGCACAGCGCGGGAGCCGGCGGCTCGCCCGATTCCCTCGTGGGGGCCCCGGGACGTCTTCTGGGGAGTCGTGGTGGGCTCGGCCGCGGTGCTGGTCGTCACCTTCCTGGTCGTGGCCGTCACCCTGGGCCTTCACCAGGCGGGCGTGATCCGCAGCCTCACCGGCCCCAGCTGGAACCGGATCGTCCCCATCTACAACTTCGTCACCACCATCGTCTTCTATGCGGCGATGCTAGGGGCGGTACTGCTGTTCGCCGCCCGGGCCGGGATGCGCGGAGTTTGGTCACGGCTCGGCCTGGTGCGCCCCCCCTTCTGGGTCCTTCCCCTGATGGTCCCCCTGGCGGTCGCGCTGCAGCTGCTGACTGGGGTCATAAGCTCGATGCTCTCGCCACTGCTCGGAGGGATGAGCAACCCCCAGGGCTGCGACATCTCCAGCGGCTTCGGCACTGACCCCCTCCTGGGAGTGCTGGCCATCGCGGTGATCGCTCCGGTGGTGGAGGAGATCACCTTCCGTGGCTTCATCTATGGGGGGTTGCGCACCCGGATGGGGGTGACCTGGGCGGTGGTGATCAGCTCGGCGGTGTTCGCCGTGGCCCACAGCCTTTCGGTGGGGGGCTCGATCGTCCTCCTGGCGCCCTCGCTGTTCATCGCCGGGGTGGCCCTGGCGCTGGTCTACGAGCGGACCCGCTCGCTGTATCCGGGGATCGCCCTCCACGCCTCGTTCAATGCGGTGGCCGTGGCCCTCATCTTCCTCACCTCGACGGCTGCCAACTGCCACTGAGGGGTGCCTTCCGCGGCGGGTTGGCGGACCGCCGGAGCTGGACCGGCCCGGGCCGGGCCTCGGGGATGCAAGTTGCCCGGTATCCTGGGACGGTAGGCGAGTGGCGGGGGAGGAGGTGCAGCCCATGGCAGCTGGCGATCCCGGGGGAGTCGGGGCCAGGCCCCTTGTCGAGGGGGCCGGGGAGCTCTCACTAGCCCCGGGCCCAGATGCTCTCCTGGATGCCGCGCGGACGGAGTACCCCCGGTACGAGGTCCTGAAGGATCTCGTTGACGAGCTGATCGACCTCTCGCTCAACTACCGCCAGAGCGGACACCCCGGTGGTTCGCGGTCCAAGGTCCACCTGCTCCTGGGACTGCTGCTGAGTGGGGCCATGCGCTGGGACCTGCGCCGGCCCTGGCTCCGGTACTCTGACCGCTTCGTGCTCTCGGCGGGCCACACCGTGCCGCTGGTGTACGCCACCCTGGCGGTCCTCAACGAGGGGCTGCGGGAGCGCCATCGCATGACCATGGACCCCCGGTTCGAGTTCCCGGACGGGGGGCGCTGGGCCCTCACCTGGGAACAGCTGTTGGATCTCCGGCACCGGGGAGGTCTTCCGGGCCACGCCGAGATGTCCGGGCGCACCCTCTTCCTCAAGTTCAACACCGGTCCCTCCGGCCACGGTACCGCCCCCGCAGCTGGCGAGGCGCTGGCCCTCAGGCTGGCCGGCGCCGGGGAGGTGAAGGTCTTCGCGGTGGAGGGCGAGGGCGGCCTCACGCCCGGAGGGAGCCATGAGGCGCGGGCCACCGCCTTCGGCCTCGGCCTGGGCAACCTCGTCTTCCTGATCGACTGGAACGACTTCGGCATCGACCCCAGGCCACTCTCCAGCGTGGTGAGCGGCACCCCCTCCGACTGGTTCGCGCCTTACGGCTGGAGGGTGGTGGGCACGGAGGGTGGTTCGGAGTGGGATGGGGTCACATCGTGCCTGCTTCAGGCCGCCCGGGGCGAGAACCCCGAGGGGCGTCCCACGGCGGCCTGGTTCAAGACCCGCAAGGGCCGGGGATACGGGAAGTACGATGCCGCCAGCCACGGCACCCCCTGGCCGATGAACGCCCCCCAGTTCTGGGAGGTGCGGGCGCGGTTCATGGAGAAGTACGGGGTCGAATACCAAGGTGCCGGCGAGCCGGCACCGGCCGACCACTTGGCGCAGCGGGAGCAGGCCCGGACCAACCTCGAGGTGGCCCTGTCTGTGCTGCGGAGGGACCGGGGGCTGGTGGAATGGCTGTCGGACCGGCTGGTGAGCCTGGGAGAGCAGGTCCCGGAGCGGATCGAGGGCACAGCCCCTGTCGGCGGGGCCGAGGTCTTCGCCGACCGCCGCATCTTCGACGTCCGGGAGTACCCGGCCTCCCTCTGGAAGAAGCCGGGGGAGAGGGCCCCCAACCGCGCCGCGCTGGGGGCCTGGGGAGCCTACGTCAACTCCCTGGCGCTCCGTGAGCACGGGCGCCCCCTCTTTGTGGCCGCCTCCGCCGACCTGGCGGAGTCCACCAACCTTGCCGGCTTCGCGGCCGGGTTCGGGGACCTTCCCGGTGCCGGCTGGTATGAACGCGAGTCCAACCCCAGAGGGGCGCTGCTGCCCACCGAGATCACCGAGTTCGGCAACGCCGGGCTGGTGGCCGGGCTGGCGACGGTGAATCTCGCCGCCGACCCCTTCTCCCAGTTCGACGGCTTCTGGGGGGCGTGCTCCACGTACGGCTCCTTCTCCTATCTCAAATACGGGCCGATCCGGCTCTTCAGCCAGCTGGCCCAGGACTGCGAGCTCCGGGTCGGCAAGCTCCTCTGGGTGGCCGGGCACTCTGGCCCGGAGACCGCCGAGGACTCGCGCACCCACTTCGGCATCTACGAGCCCGGGGTCACCCAGATGTTCCCCGAGGGTCAGGTGATCGACCTCCACCCCTGGGAGTACAACGAGGTGCCCGCGGTGCTGGCCGCCGCCCTGGCGGCGTCCGCCCCGGTGGTGGCGCTGCACCTCACCCGCCCGGCCGTGGAGATCCCGGATCGGGAGCGGCTCGGGATGCCCTCCCACCTGGAGGCGGCGCGGGGGGCCTACCTCATCCGCGACTACCGACCGGGAATGCCCAGGGGAGGGGTGGTGCTGGTCCGGGGGACGGTGACCACCGCCACCCTGGTCGGGCTGCTGCCTGAGCTCGACCGCCTGGGGGTGAACGTCAAGGTGGTGGCGGCGATCAGCCCCCAGCTCTTCCGCCTGCAATCCCCGGAGTACCGGGCCTCGGTGCTCGGCCTGGGAGACCTGCTGGACACCATGGCCATCACCAACGGTTCGCTGAGGATGATGCGGGACTGGGCGGATCACCCGCTCTTCGAGGAGTACTCGCTGTCTCCGGACTGGGACCGCCGGTGGCGCACCGGCGGGACCGTGGAGGAGGTGATGGAGGAGGCCCATCTGGACGCCGCCCACATCCTGGAGGCGCTGCAGCGCTTCTCCGAGGAGCGCGGGGCGCGGCTGCGCCGCCTCACCCAGCTGCTGGAGGCCGCCCGGGGCGGCTGACCGTCCCCCCCGCGTCGATCCGCCCAGTCCGAGCCAGAACGGTGAGTCCGGCGCCCTGAGCTGCCGCCAACAACAGGCCCGCAGCCGAGCCGCCGCCTAGATGTGGGCTGCGAGCCAACCCAGGATGGTGTCCACGGTCTCTGGGTCAAGCCGCGCATCCTCGGAGTTGTAGGCCGCCGCTACCTCCGGCGCAGCCAGCTCCTCCCGCGGTCGCGTCTCCTGCTTGAGGAGGTGATTGGCCGCCTCGGGGAAGGCGAAGTCGACCGCCCCACGACCGGCGGCGGCCCTCTGGAGCGGGTCCCCATCGGCCCGCCAGTCCACCTGAATGTCCTTCTGGCCGATGAGGACAAGCACCGGGACTTCCACCGTTGCCAGGAGGGGAGCCGCGTCCGCGGTCCAAAGCTCCCGGGAGAACGGCAGGTTGACGGGATTCTCCAGCGAGGCGATCAGGGCACGCACGCTCTCCGGAAGAGCGGGATCGGGGGCGGCCGGTTCGCCGGCCAGGAAGCGGGCCACCGCGGCGTCATACAGGGCGAGGAGGTGGGAGCCGTCTGGGACGGAGGCGGCCTGGGCGGCCAGCTGGGAGCGCGCCACCACACCCACCGGCCGCCCCGGCGGGCCGGCCAGCACCAGGCCGGCGAAGGGGATCTCCGGCGCCCCCATCTGGTAGTTGAGGACGTGGAGCGTGCCCTCGCTGTGGCCGAGGCCGAACACCCGCTCCCGGCGCACGGCGGGCTGGGACGCGAGCGACCTCACCGCACCGGCCAGCTCGTCCACGTGGCTCTGCATGGTCACCGATCCGATCAGGTGAGGGAGGGTCTCCCGGACGTGAGGCCCTGATGCTCGTTTGTCGTAGCGCAGGGTGGCGTAGCCGGCTCCGGTCAGCGCCCGGGCAAGCAGGGCTCCACTGCCGTTCGACCCGGGCAGGAGGGGGGAGTTCCAGTCGCGGTCCGTCGGGCCGCTTCCGGCCACCAGCACGACGGCCGGGAACGGCCCGGACCCCTGGGGGAGCTCCACGGTGCCGTGGACGGTGGTGGCTCCGAGCTCCCAGCTGACTTCAAAGCCGTGTCCGCCGGGTGCGCTCTCAGCCATTTGGCGTGTCCTCCCACCGACTCCAAGTAGCAGTCTGAGAGAGGGCAAAAAAGAGATCGGCGATCGGCGGGGCCGGCCCGCTCGGGAGTGGGCGATCCAGCCAGGGATGTTCACTCGGCCACCTTGACGCTCGCATCCGTCCCACGGCGCTGGCAATTATGGTCGTTCGTCGGCGCTCGGGCTGGGATGCTTCCATTCTGTTCACGAGCATCCGCGTCCCTCAGACTCCGAGGGCACCGGGTGAACCAAGGAAAGGGCGCCGGCTAGCCCCGCCACCGGGGCGAGAGGCGCCCGCCTTCACCTGATGATTCAGCCGAGGCCCACGAGAGTCTGCTCCAGCCGGCGGGCGAGGTGACCCTGCCAGCCGCCGCCCAGCAGCCGGCGCGTCGCCTCCTGCTCGGGGTCGCTGGGATCGAAGCCGTCGTGGGTCAGGAAAAGGCGCGTACCGCTGCCCTCGGGTACCAGCTGCCAGGTGACCGTGGTGTCGATCTTTCCGGCTCGCCAACTGATCCGCAGGCGCTGCGGCGGTTCCAGGATGAGCACCTCGCAGTGCACCTGGCCGTCGAATCCCTGAGCCGGTACGGCGTCGGTGTGGAAGGTGAAACGATGTCCCACCCGCGCCTGGAAGTCGTTGGGCATCAGCCACGCGCCCAGCAATTCGCGGTCGGTCAGCGCCCGCCACACCTTCTCCGGCGGGTGGGGGAGGAAAGCGTCGGTGCGGATTGAGGCGAAGGTCACCTCCCGCTGTCCAGCAGGTCGCGCAACCCGATCAGCCGTTCCTTCCAGAACCGCTCGTAGCTGGTCACCCATGCGCGAACGTCCTGGAGCGGTTCGGGGTTCAGCCGGTATTGGTGCTCCCGCCCGACCTGGCTCTCGCTGACCAGATCGGCCAGTCTCAAGACACGAAGATGCTGGGACACGGCGGGACGGCTGATCGAGAAGTCGGCGGCCAGGTCGCGAACCGGCGCCGGCCCTTGTCTCAGCGTGTCGAGCAGGGCTCGCCGGACCGGGCTGGCGATGGCCAAGAAGACGTCGCCGCCCGGCATTTCACGGGGCACCGCTGGCCGATTCTTGGAGCACGATCCCGTTGCCGTCGGGGTCGTCGAAGGTGACGAACCTCCCCCACGGTTGCTCTTGGATACCGCCCTCGATGGCCACGCCCTTGGCCATGAGCTCGGCCACGTCGGCGTCGAGGTCGGTGGACTCCAGGACTATCCCCTTCGTGGACCCGGGCGGCATGGTGGGGAACCAGGTGACCAACGTGATCGCCGTCTCTGCGCCCTTCGGGGCGACCTGCACCCATCGGCTGTCAGGCCCCATTGGGTTGTCCCGGACCAGGTCGAAGCCCAGCACGTTCACATAGAAGTCCCGGGCTCGGTCCTGGTCACTGACCGGAAGTGAGATCAACTGGATGTGGGAGAGGTTCATAGCCCGACTATAGGTAAGTAATGTCTTACCTGTCAAGCCCGCAGGTTGCCTAGGTGAGAAGCACACCCAGGCGCGACCGCTCCCTGGGCAGTGAGTGGCTCCGAACATTGGCCGCCGGAGAGCGGGTGGGAGGCGTTTGGCGGCATTCGGCACCGGCAGCGCTAGGAGCTGGCGGGGGAGCCGGGGGACGTCACTGCCCTCCTGGCCCGGCTCGGCATCGTCCGGATGGCAGCCCGAAGGTGCTCATGAGCCTCTGGCCAGCAGGGGCCCTCCCAGGAGCGCCGCCGCGCCCGCGCCCACCAGGAGGAAGACCACCGCGGCCAGCAGGAACTGGGGGTCACTGCCGTACGGCGGATTGCCGTGGAGCACCAGCTGGAAGGCGTTCTGCAGGTAGCTGAAGGGGAGCAGCTGGGCCACCCAGTAGCGCGGCCCCGACGCCGGAACGCCTGTGAAGAGCCCGGAGAGGAACAGCATCGGCGCCAGCACCACAGCCAGGACCAGCATCGCCTCCCCGGGGTTGTCGGTGAGGGTGGCCACCGCCAGGCCCAGCGCTCCGGAGAAGGCCAGGGTGGCCAGGCTTAGCAGCCAGGTGCTCAGAAGGGTGAGCGGGTCCGGCCGCTGCGCGGCCTCCAGCACCAGGATCAGGAGGGTGGCCTGCAGGCAGTCCACCACCCACCCGGCCAGGAAGAGCTCCAGTCCGACCCGCCACCCGCCCAGCGGCAGGACGGCCAGCCGGTCCAGCCAGCCCGCCCCTCTGGCCCTGGTCAGGCTGACCCCGGTGCCCACCGTCCCCACCATGGCGATGAGCACGGTGAGCAGCATGGCGGCGAAAAACTGGGGTGCCCCGGTCAGGGCCAGGGGTACCGCCAGGACCAGGGGGAAGACCAGCTTGATGACCAGGGCGCGCCGGCGCCTCACCGAAGCCCGGAGCTCCAGCCACCAGAGCCCACCTGGGCCGGCGTGCCGTACTTGCCCGATGGGGCAGACCGCCGCGCCCTCAGCCATCCAGCGGCCTTCCGGTCAGCTGCAGGAAGCACTCCCTAAGGCCCGGCTCACGGATCGAGAGGTCGACCAGCAGACGGTCCAGCTCCCCGACCGCACCGAGGAGGTCCGCCACCAGCCCGTCCCGGCGGGCCGCCAGCACCAGGGCACCGTCGGGGGAGGCGACCACGTGGTGTACCCCGGCCACGGCCCTGAGCCGCTCCAGGTCCACACTGCCCCGGAAGCGCAGGCTAACCTCGCGCAGCCCTCCCACCGAGGCCAGCAGCTCCGCCAGCGGGGAGTCGGCCACCAGGCGGCCGTCCACGAGGAACCCCACTCGGGTGGCGACCTCCTCCACGAAGGAGGTGTCGTTGGTGCCGAGCAGGGTGGACAAACCCCTCCGCTGCCTCTCGTGGAGCACCGTTCCCAACCAGCGCCTCCCCTCCACGTCCAGCCCCAGGGTGGGCTCGTCCAGCACCAGGAGGGCGGGGTCCCCGATCAGCGCCTCAGCGATCAGCAGCCGCCGGCGCATGCCGTACGAGTAGTTGGAGACCTGCTCGGCTCCAACCTCGGCCAGCCCGGCCTCCGCCAGGAGCCCCGGTGCCATCGGAGCCCTCCGCGCCCTGGCGAAGAAGCGCAGGTTCTCCTCGCCGCTCACCTCGTCCACATGGGCGGTGGCGTCGAAGACCACGGCCAGCCGGGGGCGGGCACGGGCCGGGTCGGGGTCGCCGAACCACCGGACCTCGCCACCCCGGGCCCGGCTGCGGGTGGCCAGGCATCGCAGCAGGGTGGTCTTGCCGCTGCCGTTGGGTCCCAGGAGGGCCAGGACATCGCCGGTTCCCAGCTGCAGGCTGACCGGTCCCACCCCCCGTCCGTTGCGGTAGCGGCGGAGGACCCCCTCCGCCTCCAGGGCCAGGGCGGCCATCGCCGTCAGCTGATGAACTCGATGGCGGTCTGGGCGGTGACCTCCACCAGCCCCTTGGGCTCAGTGAAAGCCACCTGAAAAACCAGGATCTTCTGGCCCACCTCGACCTGGTGGCCGACCAGCCGCGACCTGACCAGGTTGCTGATGAACTGGGGGGCTCGCCGGTTAATCTTGCGCAACACCACCCGCTGGGCCTCCGCCACCGGGCCCGGTGGCAGTATGGGAGCCATGTCCTGAGTTTAGTTGTCCGGAGAAAGGCCCGTCGGCCCCCACGAGGAGGCCCCGGTGCTGCATATTGCGGAGGATGAGAGTTCTCCACCTGGCGGATGTCCACCTTGACGCCGCCTTTGCCGGGCTGGGGGCGGCGGTTTCCCGCCGCCGCCGGGAGGGGATCCGGGCCGCCTTCCAGCGGTCGATCGACCTGGCCGTGCAGGAGAAGGTGGACGCCGTCACCATCGCCGGCGACCTGTACGAGGACGAGCGTGTCCGGCAGGACACCGCGGAGTTCCTCCGGCAGCAGCTGGCTCGGCTTCAGTGCCCCGTCCTGATCGCGCCCGGAAACCACGACTACTGGCATAAGGGCTCCCTCTACGCCACCATGGCCTGGCCGGAGAACGTCACCGTCTTCTCCAGCGCCAGCTTCACAGCCGAGGAGGTGTCCGGGGTGCGCATCTTCGGTATCGCTCACCACCAGCCCAAGGGGACACCGGACCTCCTCTCGGGGGTCCGGGCTGGGCGGGGCGCGCGGGCAATCGCCCTCTTCCACGGGTCGGAGCGCGGCCAGATGCCGCTTCAGGATTCGGGGAAGGAGGACCACGCCCCCTTCTCGGAGGAGGAGCTGGGGCGCGCGGGGTTCGCCTTCGGCCTGCTCGGCCACTTCCACACCCCCCGCCAGACCCAGCGGCTGGTGTATCCCGGCAACCCCGAGCCGCTCACCTTCGGGGAGGCGGGTGAGCGCGGTCCGGTGCTGGTCGACCTGGCGCCTTCCCACCCCACGGTGGAGTGGCGCCGCGTCGCCACCTTCACCCTGGAGGAGAGGGAGGTGGACGTCAGCGGCTGCCAGCACTCGGATGCCCTCGTGGAGAAGCTCGAGGAGGCCGTCCCGGAGGGGCAGGACCGGGGGGTCCGCCTCCGGGTGGTCGGAGACCTCGCCCCCGGAATCCGCATGGGCACCACCGAGCTTCTGGACCGGCTCCGGCGCGGCGATCGCTGCGTGGAGCTGGTGATGGACGCCCGCCCGGCGCTCGACCTGGAGTCGCTCAGCCAGGCGCCGGACGCCCGGGGACAGTTCGTCCGCGGCCTGATGGCCCGCGCGGACTTCGAGAGCCCGCTGGTCCAGGCCGCCCTGGCCGCCGGCCTGGACGCTCTTCGAGGCGAGGAGCCGAGGCTGCTGTGAGAGGAACGCTGGGCCAGACGAGGAACGAGGGGTGAGGGTCATCTCGGTGACTCTCGAGCGCTTCGGGGCGCTGCGCGGGCGCTACAACCTCGACCCCAAGCTCACGGTGATCGTGGGGCCCAACGAGTCGGGGAAGAGCACCCTGCACACCGCCCTGCGGGTGGCGCTGGCCGGGGTGGAGCTCCCCAGTCGGGGCCGGATGCCCAAGGGCACCGAGCAGGTGCTGCGCCGGTTCCGGCCCTGGAAGGGCAAGAGCTTCTCCGTCCAGGCCGAGGTGGAGATGAGCGGGGGACGGTACCGCTTCGTGCGGGACCTGGACCAGCCCGACAGCTGCGTGGTGGAGGACCTCATCCGGGGAGGCGACGTCACCGACCACTTCCGGCGGGGCAGGAACGTGGATGTGGCCGTGCCTTTGGGGATGGGCAGGGACGCCTTCCTGGCGGTCTCCACGGTGGCTCAGGACCAGATCCTGGACATCAGCGCCAGCTCCTTGCAGTCCGACCTGCAGCGGGCCGCCGCCACCTCCGGCGCCGGCTCCACCGTCTCGGCCGCGATCGAGGCTCTGCGCGCCTGGCGCCAGGAGCATCTGCGCACCGACCGCAGCACCAACCGGCCCCTCGATCAGGCCGTCCGCGAGCTGGACGAAACCAAGGGCCTTCTCGGCCGGGCGCGGGAGGCCCGCTCCCGACTGGCCGAGGAGCTTACCTCCCGAGACGACCTGCGGGCCAAGGAGGCGGCAGCCTCGCAGGCCGCGGCCGCGGCCGAGGGCACCTGGAAGGCTGCCGAGCTCGCCGAGCTGGACCAGGATCTCATCGCCATCGAGGAGATCGACAGCTCGCTCTCCCAGCTCCCCGAGGCCGAAGTTCCGGCCAACGCCAACGCCATCCGGGAGGCGGCGGAGGGCGCGTCCCAGCTGGCCACTCAGCTGGTGGAGGCGGAGGCCAAGGTGGCCGAGCACACTCCCAAGGACCCGTCGCAGGCGGTCCTGGCCGACCGGCTCTCCGTCTCCGAGCTGAACTTCCTGGCGGAGGCGCTGGAGCGGCCGGTACCTCCGCTCCCGGCCCAGGCAGGGGGGGCGGCCCGGCTGGAGCTGCTGGATCGAAGGGCGGTGGCTCTGCACCGCTGGTCCTCTGACCTCATCGCCACCCTGGGTGGGGTGGCCGGCGTCCTGCTGATCTGGAACGCCGTCAGCGCCAAGGTCGACTCCTTCTCCGTGGAGCTCTTCGTGGGCGGGCTGCTGGTGATGGTGGTGGCCTTCAGCGCTTTCCTTTTCCTGCAGCGCCGGCTTCGGCGGCTGCTGGCCGTCGGGGGCTTCGCCTCGGTGGCGGAGATGCGCAGAGCCAAACGCAGCCAGGACCCCGAGGTGTTGAAGGCGGTGGCCGCTCAGGAGGAGGTGCTGGCGCAGCGAGCCAAGGCCCGCACCCGCGTCGCCGAGCTGGGTATCGGCCACCTCACGGCCGAGCAGATGCGACAGGTCGCCCGGGAGCTGCCGCCGCTCCAGGATGCGCTGCGCCAGTTGGCCTCCTGGACATCGACCAGGGATCGAGCCAGAGAGCAGCTCCAGCAGCGGGCTGCCGCGGCAGGGGTGGACGAGCCCGACCCCTTCAAGGCGGCCGAGAGGCTGGTGGAGATGGCCCGCGAGGTGGGGGCCGCCGTGGAGGCGGCCCGCCGGCGCTCTGAGCTCCAGGTCCGCCGGGACGAACGGCTCAACGGCCGGGACCTGCGGGCCCTGGTCACCCGGGCGGAGGAGCTGCGCGCGGAGGTCGGGGGCATGATGCGCCAGGGGCTGATCCCCAAGACCGGGCGCCCCAGCTCCGAGCTCCGCCTTGAGTACGACCAGCGCCGCAAGGAGCTGGAGGCGCTGCGCGCCGAGAGGCTCCCACTGGAGGGGCGGTTGGAGCAGGAACTGCGGACCGCCGGGGACCTGGTGGAGCTGGAGGAGAAGGTCAAGGAGCTGGAGGCCAGGGTGGCCCGGATGACCTTCGCCGAGGACGCGGTCAAGCTGGCCGTCGAGCAGCTGGAGCTGGCCGAGGGGGAGATCCACAACAGCCTGGCCCCGGTGCTGGCCCGGGGCCTCGAATCCCGCCTGCCCAAGCTGACCCACCGCCGCTACCAGCGGGCCTGGGTTGATCCCGCCGACCTCTCCATGCATGTCGCCGCGGCCAACTCGGAGCGGCAGATCCCGGTGGAGAACCTCTCCCAGGGCACTCAGGAACAGATCTACGTCTGCCTGCGAATGGTCCTGGCCCAGGCGCTATCGCCCCGGGGCGAGGCGCTACCCCTCTTCTTCGACGATCCCACGGTCAATTCGGACGACCACCGCTGCTTCGCCCTGCTCGACACCCTGCTCGAGCTCTGCGAGACCTCCCAGGTGGTGATCTTCTCCCACGAGCGGCGGGTGGTGGAGTGGGCCCAGCGCAAGGGTGTGGCCGTCCTCCAGCTGGAGGCGGTGCCCGCCTCGGCCGAGGAGTCTCGGGCAGCGTCCCCGGAGAGCTGAACCGGGTGCGCATCGTCTCACTCCTCCCCAGCGCCACCGAGATCTGCTTCGCCCTCGGGCTGGGGCAGAGCCTGGTGGGAGTGACCCACGAGTGCGACTTCCCGCCGCAGGCCGAGTTCAAACCGATCTTGACCGAGGCCACCCTTCCGGAGCAGGGCGGAGCCCCGGGGGACATCGACCGCCACGTACGCGAGGCGGTCCACCAGGGCAGCAGCCTCTACCGGGTCCGGCAGGAGGAGCTGGCCCGGGCTCGGCCCGACCTCATCCTCACCCAGGAGCTCTGCGAGGTCTGCGCCGTGGCCTATCCCCAGGTGCTGGAGGCGGCCCGACTTCTACCTGGCCACCCCACCGTCCTCTCGCTTGAACCCACCACCCTTGCCGGGGTGCTTCGCTCGATCCTGGAGGTGGGGGCCGCCACCGGGACCAAGGAGCGGGCCGCCGAGCTGGTGCGGGGGCTGTGGGCCCGGGTGGACGCCGTCCGCGGTGCCGTGGCGGGCAGGGAGCGGCCCCGGGTCGCCTGCCTGGAGTGGGTCGACCCGCTCATGCTGGCGGGCCACTGGGTGCCGGACCAGGTGGCGGTGGCCGGGGGGATGGACGTCCTCGGGGTGGCCGGCGAGCGCAGCCGCCGCCTGAGCCCGGACGAGCTTCGCGCCGCAGCTCCCGAGGTTCTGCTCTGCATGCCCTGCGGGTACCGTCTGGAAGGGGCCGCCGGGCAGCTGGCCACACTGCGGTCCCAGCCCTTCTGGAAGGATCTCCCAGCCGTGGCCGCCGGCCAGGTGTACGCCGTGGATGGATCCTGGTACTTCAACCGCCCCGGGCCGCGGGTGATCGACGGAATCGAGATCCTGGCCAAGATCCTCCATCCGGACGCCTGGCGGGGGCCGGTGCCCCAGGGATTCCAGCGAGTCGCCTGAGGTTCAGGCGATGGCCCTGCCGAAGGCCCGGGCCGCCCCCGCCACCGCCAGCACCGCGAGAACGGCCACGATCGCCACCCCCTGGGCCACGTCGGCGGTGGCCACATGGCCCAGGAAGAGGGCCCGAGCCGCGGTCACCGCGTGGGAGAGCGGGTTGATGGTGGAGAGCGTCTGCAGCCAGGAGGGAGCCAGGCTCATGGGCAGCAGCACCCCGGAGAGGAGCAGCAGGGGCAGGGCTGCGGTGAAGATCACCGGGGCGAAGGAGTTCTCGTCGCGGAGCACGAGCGCCACCCAGTAGGAGATCGAGGCGAAGAGGAGCCCGATCAATCCCACCAGGCCCAGAACCACCACCAGCCCCAGAGGCTGGAGCTTGAGCCCGAAGGGGAAGGCGAGGGCGATCAGGATCGCCGACTGGATGAGGATGGTCAGGGTGTCGCGCAGAGCCTTCCCCAGCAGCAGGGCCAGACGGCTCACCGGGGTGACCCGCAGCCTCTCCACCACCCCCTCCCGCAGTTCGGCGATCAGGTTGAAGCCGACGCCAGAGGCGCCGAACAGCCCCAGCTGGACCAGAAGGCCGGGGACGAAGACGTTGTAGGCACCGCCGGGAGGGAAGCCCGAGAGGCCGGCCACCGACTTGAGGAGGGGGGCGAAGAGCAGGAGGTAGAGGGCAGGCTGGACGATCCCCACCACCACCCAGGCGGGGTTGCGGATGAAGATCGAGAAGTAGCGCTGGAAGACCAGCCAGGTGTCGGCAGCAAGCTTCATCTGAACTCCATTCCTCAGCTGCTCAGGCCGCCGGGCCGGTCTCCCGCAGGGAGCGTCCGGTCTGGCGCAGGAAGACGTCGTCGAGGCTGGGCCGCGAGAGGCTCAGTGTGAGGAGCTCCAGCCCCTGAGAGTCCAGCAGCCGCAGCAGGTTGGGGGCGGCGGTCTCACCCCGATCCACATAGAGGCGCACCATCTCACCGTCGGCGGAGGCCTCCTTCACCCAGGGCTGGGGGCGCACCAGCTCCAGCGCCGCCGCCACCTCGCCTCGGACGCTGAAGGTGATGACGTCCCCGGCCACCTCCCTCTTCAGCTGATCCGGGGTCCCCCGGGCCACGATCCGACCGTGGTCGATGATGGCGAGGCGGTCGCAGAGCGCATCCGCCTCCTCCAGGTAGTGGGTGGTGAGGAAGACGGTGGTGCCCGCCTCCCGCAGCCTGGTCACCTCCTCCCACATCCGGGCCCGGCTCTGGGGATCCAGTCCGGTGGTGGGCTCGTCGAGGAAGAGGAGCTCCGGACGGTGCACCAACCCGATTCCCATGTCGAGGCGGCGCCGCTGGCCTCCGGAGTACGTCTTGACCTTGCGGTCAGCGCAGACCTCGAGGTCCAGGGCGGTTATCAGCTCCTCGGCCCTGGCCCTGGCCGTGGCCGGGTCGGCGCCGTACAGACGGGCCTCGAAGACCAGCTCCGAGCGGCCGGTCACGTCCGGGCTGGCCCCCCCCACCTGTCCCACGTAGCCGATCTTGCGCCGAACTCGTTCGGGGTGGCGGAGGAGGTCCTCCCCGGCGACCTGGGCCTCCCCTGAAGTGGGGGGGAGGAGGGTGGCGAGCATCCGCAGCGTGGTGGTCTTGCCGGCCCCGTTGGGGCCGAGGAAGCCGAAGATCTCGCCGTGATGAACCTCGAGGTCGATTCCGGCCACCGCCTCCAGTACCCCCCGCCGCCCCTTGAAGGTCCGGCGCAGCTCCGAGGTGGCGATGGCGGCCACTTCATTGGCCATGGGTTTCCTCCACATGAACTGCCCTGGGGCGCATCACCAGCGGCACCTCGTCGCGGCTCATTCCCGTGAGGTCGGGGAGCTTGGCCCCAACCCGTGCGAGCCAGGTGAGCCACTCCTCCCCGACGTCCAGCTCCCCCGACTCCAGGGCGGACAGCGTGTCGGCGGTGAAGCCCTGCTCAGCCTTGAGCAGGCGCAACCGCCACTCCACCTCCAGCTGGACTATCCGCGGCAGATGGACCTGCTCCCGCAGCGAGCTCTGGACCGCGCCCAGCTGGGCCACCAGGCCGTTCAGCGCCGCCAGCCGAACCCGCAGCGCCGTCGCCGCCTCAGGCTCGCTGAGGTAACCCATGCGGGCCACCGCCGCCTCAAAGGCGGCCGGCCCGCGTTCGGGGTCGGAGAGGAACTCGGTCAGCTGGTAGCGGAGGTGGCTTCGGCCCTCGTCGGTGCTGCGGTAAACGGTGCGCTCGGGGCGGTGACCCTCCCGCTGGGTCTCCTCGACCTCGATCAGCCCCTCCTTCGCCAGCCGCTCGATGGCGCGGTAGATGGACCGCGGGGTGTGGCCCTCGGCCTCGGTGCGATAGCGCATCCGAAGCTGCTGGGCGACCCCGTACGGGTGGTTGGGCGCCTCCGTGAGGATTGCCAGCACGCCCAGAGCGCCGATGTCAGCAGTAGTAATGCGCTCAGCCATAGTGCGCGGCGCATTATAGCACCGCGCGGCAAGGGTCAGCCTCCCGGTAGCTCCAGCACCGCTCCCCGAGCGGCCGACCCCACCAGCAGCTGATAGCGGTCGAAGGCGCCTCCGAGCCGCCTCCTCTTTGCCTGCCATAGGCCCCGCCGCCTCTCCCATTCCTCCTCCGGGACACCCGCTGAGAGGGAGCGCTGTTCCACGTCGATGGTCACCGGGTCGCCGTCCTGAAGCAGGGAGATCGGCCCGCCCACCTCCGCCTCGGGCGCGACGTGTCCCACCATCAGGCCGTGGGTGGCGCCGCTGAACCGGCCGTCGGTGATGAGGGCGACGCTGTCGCCCAA
>JAJYXT010000012.1 GCA_021801645.1 bacterium | reverse complement strand
CCACGGCGACACAGCGGGGCCCCCACCAGGTGGTCGACGTCCCGCTGGCCTTCGAGCGCGGTCCCATGAAGGGACGGGTGGCGTTCGACGCCCAAGGCAAGATCAGCGGGCTCTTCGTCCTCTACCCAGACGCGCCCTGAGGAGCGGGAGACCACTAGCAGCCGGCCGACCGGGGACCTCATCCGAGCTGCCCTTGGCGGCCATCCCGCGTCCCACTGGACCCGGCGCCAGCCGAGCGCCCCTGTGCTGGGACCGGGGCGCGCCTAGAAACTCGCCACCGAACCCCTATTGACACTACCTCCAGCATCTCCATACACTACCTCACCAACTGGATATGTCACCGCACACCCTTGCAGATACTGCCTACGCCGCACTGAGATCACAGATCACCACTCTCCAGATTGCGCCGGGCGCCGCATTCACCGAGGGCAAGGTGGCTGCCGAACTCGGCCTCAGCAAGACGCCAGTTCGGGAGGCGCTGACACGGCTGCGTTTTGAGGGACTGGTTGTGGTCGACCCCAACGTCGGCTACAGGGCCGCTCCGGTGACTATAAAGGACACCAGAGAGTTCTTCGCGATCAGGACCCTCTTGGAGGGGGAGGCAGCCCGCCTCGCAGCCACCCAGGCGATCGACGAGGGCCAGCTCCGGGCCCTCGACGAGCTCTGCACCAGCAGCTACTCCCCAACCGACGCAGCCAGCGTCGATCGGTTCCTGGAGGCCAACACCCAGTTTCACATCATGGTCGGGCGCGCCGGGGGCAACGATCGCCTGGCGGCGATGCTCGAGGTGATGCTGGTCGAGATGCAACGCCTCTTCCGGATCGGACTCCTTCTCAGCTCGCGCTCCGACGAGATCGTCCATGAGCACCAGACCTTGGTGAACGCAATCATGGCCGGCGACGAGAGACTGGCCCGCCAGCTGGCCATCGACCAGGTGCGGGCCTCGCAGAGGATGGTCCTCGACGCTCTCATCGCCAGCTCCGAAGTGATAACCACGCCGATCGGCCTCTCGAGCTTCAGGGGCTTCAAGGACGGTGCCCGCGATGGTGGTTGACAGTCCTGCCCGGCCCAGGCTGGTGGGCGAGGATGTCGAGGTTCCGCTTGTCGATGGGAGCTCGCGGCGCTACGTGAACATGGACTACGCTGCCAGCTCCCCCACGCTCGTGGAGGTGGCGCAGGCGGTGCAGGGGTTCATGCCCTACTACAGCAGCGTCCACCGTGGCGCGGGCTTCAAGTCACAGGTGTCGACCGCGGTGTACGAGGGAGCGCGGGCAGCGGTTCACGCCTTCTTCCGGGCCCGTCGGGACGATGCCGTGATCTTCACCCGGAACACGACGGACTCCATCAACCTTCTGGCCGAGTCGCTGGCCCCGGGCACGTCGGTGGTGGCCTTCGCGACCGAGCACCACGCCAACCTTCTTCCCTGGCAGAAGGGGCGACACCACGTCACCTACCTTCCGCCTCCGGCCAGCGCGGACGAGGCCCTCGCCCGCCTGGAAGATCACCTGCGGCAGGCGCCAACGGATCTGGTGGCCGTGACCGGTGCTTCCAACGTCACCGGTGAGCTGTGGCCTGTCGCGAAGTTGGCGGGGCTAGCCCACGCCAACGGTGCCCGGATCCTTCTCGATGCCGCCCAGCTGGCCCCGCACTACCCTGTCTCGGTCACCGACCTCGATGTGGACTACCTCGCCGTGTCGGGGCACAAGCTGTACGCCCCATATGGCGCCGGAGTGCTGCTCGGCCGGCCCGACTGGCTGGCGCAGTCGGACCCCTACATGCGTGGTGGCGGCGCCGTTGACTTCGTCACCACCACCGAAGTCCTGTGGACCAGCCTTCCCGACCGGCAGGAGGCCGGTTCGCCCAACGTCGTGGGGGCTGCCGCGCTGGGTAAGGCATTAGAGGTCCTGCAGCGTTACGGCATGGAGCGGGTCGCTGAAGAGGAGCTGGCGCTGGCGGAGTACGCCCGCGGGCAACTGGGTCGCGTCCCCGGGGTGGACGTCTACCGGCTCTGGGACGCCGGGGCGCCTCGGATCGGCGTCCTCCCCTTCAACGTCCACGGTTACAGCTACGGCCAAGTGGCCGCCGTACTGAGCGCGGAATACGGAATAGGTGTCCGCCACGGGTGCTTCTGCGCCCATCCGCTCATGGTCCACGTGCTCCAGGTCGATTCGAGCGACATCGTGCAGATCCGCGCCTCCTTCCGACAGGGAACCAGGCCCAAGGTCCCCGGGGCCGTGCGGGCCAGCCTGGGACTCGGGACCACGAAGGAGGACGTCGACTACTTCGTCGCCTCGGTGTCGAACCTGGTCGCGCATGGGCCGAGGTGGCGCTACGTGGAGGACCCCCGGACCGGCGAGTCCTCGCCCCAGCCTGACCCGAGACCCTGGCCCTCTCTGGGCCTGACCACCAATCGCGAGCGGTCCAGTGCGGCGGAGAGTTCGTGACGCGGCAGCGAGAGATAGGTAAGCGGTGCCCCGGAGGCCAATCCAGGAAGTGTGCGCCGCTCGGGCGAAGACAACACGTGAGAAAGGAAGGCAGATGAACTCAGACGGGTTGACCCTAACTCCTCGGGAGAGGATCGGCCGGAGCCAGCGGGGCGAGGCTCTCGATCGCACGCCGATCTCCTTTTGGCGCCACTTCCCCAACGAAGACCAGGACCCTGGCCGCCTCGTCGAGGCGATGCTGGCGTTCCAGGAGCGCTACCAGCTGGACCTGGTCAAGTTGATGCCGAGCGGGATGTATTCCGTGGTCGACTACGGAGCCGTCACGAGCCCGCCCGACCCATCCTCCGGGGCCCGGGGCCTGGCAAGTGGCCCGATTCACCAGATGAGCGACTTCGGGACCCTCACACCGGCGTCACCGGACCGGGGCTCACTCCGGGCTCAGCTGGGGGTGGCTTCGAGCGTCCGACAGGCGGTGTCCGCCGACATCCCGGTGCTCGACACCGTGTTCAGCCCACTCACCATGGCTGCCAAGGTGAGCGGCCGCAGCGCCCGCGACCTGGTCGATGCCTCGCCAGCGGACCTCCACCGCGGACTGGAGAGGATGGCGGCCGACTGCATCGCCTTCGCCCAGGCGGACCTGGCCAACGGGATCGACGGCATCTTCTTCGCCATCCAGTGGGCTGGACAGGGGAGTTTGAGCGCTGCCGAGCAGGAGGAGTTCGGGGTCCGCTACGACCTGGAGGTGCTCGACGCGCTTCGGTCCCGGAGCCAGATCACCATGCTCCACCTCCACGGCCCCAACCCGGAGTTCAACATCGTGCGGCGCTACGCCGCGGACTGGGTCAACTGGGAGGATACGGAGACACCCCCGACCCTGCAGGAGGCCCTCCAGCTCACCTCCGCCGGACTCGCCGGCGGCATCACCCGGACGCCGTCGGAGCTCTCCCTCTCCAGTGACATCGCCCTGGCCACCCTGCGCGCCTCCGTCCGGCTCACCGGAGGGACGCGGCTTCTCCTCGCCCCCGGATGCGTGCTTCCCCAAGAGGCGTCCCCTGAGGTGCTGGAAGCACTTCGAGAGGCCGTGGAACCGGACTCGGCCGGAGCCCCCTTCGGAGCGGCTCATTGATCACCACCCTGACACGCTTCCTGCACGGGAGCACGGCAAACTCCGCGGATCTCCCAGCACGTGGCGGGGCGCAGTGAACGAGCTCATCCAGGCCATCGGATTCGGCTTGGTGACCGCCTCGGTGCTGGCCCTGGCCGCTGTCGGGCTCACCCTCCAGTTCGGCGTCACCAACTACGCCAACTTCGCCTATGGGGACATCATGACCCTGGGCGTCTACCTCACCTGGGCCCTCACCACCACCGCCCACCTCAACTTCGCCATCGCCCTGGTGGTGGCAGTGGTGGCCATGGCGGGGATCACCGCCGCCGTGGCAGAGGGAGTGATGGGGCCATTCGTGCGGCGCCGGTCGCCGACGGTGGTGCTTCTGATGGTCACCTTCGGACTTTCGCTGATCCTGAACAGCGTGATACTGGCCATCTGGGGTGCCAACTCGGACGCCTTTCAGCTGCCGGGGACCCAGCCTTTGCACTTCGGCCCCTTGCTTCTGACACCGATTCAGCTCACCATCATCGGCGGCAGCATCGTCGCTATGGTGGCCATCCACCTCCTGCTGACCCGGACGGGGATAGGCAAGCGCATGCGAGCCGTGTCGGACAACCGTGACCTGGCCCGGGTCAGCGGAATCTCGCCAACCCCGGTGGTGCGGGCCACCTGGGCCATCACGGGGGCCCTGGCCACGCTGGCAGGCGTGAGCCTGGCGGTCGAGGCTTCGCAGTTCAGTCCGGGCCTGGGGGAGGGATTCCTCTTCGTGATCTTCGCCGCTGTCATCCTGGGCGGGGTCGGCCGGCCCTACGGAGCCATGCTCGGCGCCTTGGTGGTGGGCCTGGTGACCGAGGTGGTGGCGCTGTGGCTCCCCCAGTACAAGCTCGATGTAGCCTTCGTGGTCCTGATCCTGGTGCTGCTGCTCCGGCCACAAGGGCTCATCGCCTCAGCGGGGAAGGTCTGACATGAGCACCCTGCTGCCGATCTTCGCCACCGCCTTCATGTACGTGATCATCTACGCGATCCTCAGCATCGGACTCAATCTGCAATACGGCGTCACCGGGATCGTCAACTTCACCTACTACACCTTCGTGGCCATCGGGGCCTATGTGGCCGGGGTTTTGACCCTGGGTAAGCCGCCTGCCGGCAGTGGCGAGACCTACATCCTGGGGTTGAACCTTCCGTTTCCGATCCCCATCGTCCTGGCCGCGCTGGTGGCCGGGCTGTTCGGGGGGCTGCTGGCCCTCACCGTCTTCCGCCGTCTGCGCAGCGACTATCTGGCCATCACCACCCTGTGCGCCGGGACGGTGGCCTTCGACATCGTCACCAACTCCACCGGCCTGTTCAACGGACCGAACGGGATCTACGGGGTGCCGACGCCGCTGGCCAGCACCTTCGGTGTGCCCCCCCAGAACACCTATATGGTGCTCATCCCGATCGGCCTCGTCATCCTGGCGCTGGTCTGGTGGGTCGCCCACTGCATCGACCTATCGCCCTACGGGCGGACGCTGCGGGCCATCCGAGAGGGACGCGACGCGGCGGCGGCGTTCGGGAAGAACACCCTCCGGTTGCAGCTGGGGGTGATGATCCTGGGCTGCGCCATCGCCGGCATCGGTGGCGCGCTCACCGTGGAGTTCGTCGGGGCCTTCAACCCGTCCGCCTTTGAGACGGTCGAGACCTTCGTGGTCTACGCGGCGGTCATCTTGGGTGGGCCGGGCAACAACCTGGGCGTGATCCTGGGGGCTGTCCTGGTGCAGGGGGTCATTATCCAGGGGTCCCTTTACCTGCCGACGATCGGAGCCGAGAGCCTGGTGCCGGCGATCCGGAACATGGTGATCGGCGGAATGGTGATCCTGGTCCTGTACTTCCGTCCCCGGGGGATGGTGGGCGAAACGAGGCCGCAGCTCGGCGTGCCCCGCCGCCGGGGCCTCGGCGTGAGGTCGGCTCCGGGATCACGCGGGGAGGCGGACTCATGACCTCGAGTTCTCGCCCGCTGCTCGACGTGGTCCAGGTCCACAAAGCCTTCGGCGGAGTCGAGGCCGTCGCCGACTGCTCCTTCAACGTGGTAGAGGGCGAGATCTGCGGCCTCATCGGTCCCAACGGCGCCGGCAAGAGCACAGCGGTCGGGCTCATCGGAGGGGCTCTCCGCGGGGACCGGGGCCAGGTCTGGTTCGCCGAGCAGGACGTGACCAGCTGGCCGGCTCATCGGCGGGCGCGCGCCGGCCTCCTGCGCACCTTCCAGCTGTCGCAGGAGTGGCCGAACCTGACGGTGATCGAGAACGTGCTGCTGGCGGCCCCGGAGCAGATTGGGGAGACCCTCTGGTCAGCTCTTTCCGCCCGGCGGCGCATGCGCCGGCAGGAGGAGGAGAACTGGGGCCGGGCGGAGCATCTGCTGGCCGTCTTCGGCCTGACGGCGCTGCGCGATCAATTGGCCTGGACTCTGAGCGGCGGCCAGAAGCGCCTCCTGGAGCTCGCCCGGATCGCCATGGGCAGGGCCAAGCTGGCACTCCTGGATGAGCCCATGGCCGGGGTCAGCCCGGCGCTGCGATCCAGCATCATCAGTCAGATCCGGGACATGCAGGCCAGCGGCATCTCCTTCCTGCTGGTCGAGCACGACCTCGGTGTGGTCGGGGAGCTCTGCAGTCGCGTCATCGTCATGGCCGCCGGCAGAGTCCTGACCGAGGGAACTCTGGACGAGATCCGGCAGCATCCCGAGGTGGCAGCGGCCTACCTCGGAGTCAGCCGATGACCGGGGGAGGGGCGTTCGTCGCCCGCGAAGTGACGGGGGGTTACGGCCGGACCCCCGTGGTGACGGCGGTATCCGCCCAGGTCGCCACCGGCGAGGTGGTGGCCTTGGTGGGTCCCAACGGGGCGGGCAAGTCGACCTTCCTGAAGGCGGTGTTCGGTCTGTTGCCGATGATGGAGGGAAGGGTGACCCTGGGCGAGGAGGTGCTCTCGGGGCTGGAGCCCCAGGAGATCGCTCGCAGAGGTGTGGCCTACGTGCCCCAGGTCGACAACGTGTTCCCCACGATGACCATCCATGAGAACCTGGAGATGGGCGCGTTCGCGACGGGAACCGACTTCCAGGCCGGGGCCGACTATGTCTACGAGCTATTCCCGGACCTGCTGGCCGCCCGCAGGCGTCCCGCCGGACAGCTGAGCGGCGGGCAACGCATCATGCTCGCCCTAGCCCGGGGCCTCATGGCCCAGCCGAGCATGATCCTCCTGGACGAGCCGACGGCTGGCCTCTCCCCCCTCTATGCGGACCGGGTGTGGGAGCTGATTCGGAGGATCGCCAGCGACAACCGCGGGGTGCTGGTCGTCGAGCAGAACGTGGGGCTAGCTGTGCGCGGCTCAGACCGATTGGAGGTGCTGGTCGATGGGCGGGTGAAGCTCACCACAGCCCCCCAGGGCATAAGCGAGGAGCGGCTAGCCCAGGTTTTCCTGGGACTCGACTGAGGCAGGTGCCTATGAGCCAATGGATGTTGGACTCGTGCGGAGCTTTGAATCGGGCGGAATCAGGTCATCGGCAAAGGAGGAACTCGGATGCATAGGTTGGGTCGGACGGGGTTGAGAGCCATGGCGGTGCTGGCGCTCGGCGCCGTCGTGGCGGCGTGCGGCGCGAGCGGCGCCAATTCCACCGGCAAGGTGGGCAAGGTGACGATGGCCATCCTCGGGCCGCTCAGCGGCAGCTTCGCCTTCGTGGGCCAGTGGATCGTCTACGGAGCTCAGGCCGGAGCTTACGAGGTGAACCACAACGGCGGGGTCCTCGGTCAGAAGATCAACACCATCGAGGCTGACACCGCTGGTGACCCGGTCGACGCGGTGCCGGCCTGGAACCGGCTGGAGGCACAGCACCCAACCTTTGAAATTGGACCGACGGCGCTGGAGATCGAGGCGGTCCTTAAGCTCTACGACCCAGCGCACCTCCCCGACTTCACCATCGCCGGGAGCACCGAACTCGACAACATGAACGAGAGCTACGTCTACCGGACCGGGCCGTCCGACTCCACGCTGGCCAAGGCGATGGCGGCCTACGCCATCCACAAGCACCTGGATCGGGCGCTCCTCATCTTCGACAACGGGGTCAGCTCCCAGACCCTGGTGCCGCCGCTGGAGCAGGGATACAAGGCCCACGGCGGAAAGATCGTCGCCAATCTGGCCCTGACTCCGGATCAGACCTCCTACCTCAGCGAGCTGAGCCAGGCCTTCAGCCAGCACCCCAACTGCATCCTGATGCAGCTTGGCCCCAAGACCTCGGCGACCGTCTTCGCCGACCTGCGAGAGCTGGGGCACCTGAACGTCCCGGTGATCGACACTGATAACGGCACCAACATCGCTGTGGCCCAAGGGATGGGGCTCTCCACCGCTTCCCAGCTACTCACAGGGATGCAGGCGGCCACCCCGTCCGGCCCCGCCTTTCAGCAGTTCCTCAGCGTGTACAAGACGGTACACGGCACGACCAAGTACCTCCCCTCCTCGCCGTCCGTCTACGACGGGGTGGTGATCGCGGCCCTCGCCATGACCTTAGCCAAGTCGACCGATCCCACGGTCTGGAACAAGGACGTGCTCAAGGTCAGCAACCCGCCGGGCATTCAGTGCTACACGTACCCGAGCTGCGTGAAGCTGATCAAGGAAGGGAAGAAGATCAATTACCAGGGAGCGTCTGGCCCCGAGGACTTCAATCAGCACCACAACAGCTTCGGGTCGGGCTGGACAGTGGTCAAGTGGACGACCAGCGGAAACCTGGTCCCGGTGTACACGGTGCCGCCGGCGGTGATCGCCCAGTACTGAGGCCCAGAACCGGAGACGACAAGACCGGGGGCTGGCGGAAGACGCCAGCCCCCGGTTCGCGTGTCACCCCGGGCTGAGCCCGCAGCCCGGCTCTGGAGCGCGTGTTCTACCGCCTCAACGGGTGGAGGTGAAGGGAGGTCGAAGGTGGTCAAGGGTGGCGGCCGAGCGGTGGTTCTGAACGACATGATCCGGGGCAACCTCGACCGGGAGGGCGACCCGGACCACAACGAGCTCATAAGGCGCAGCGGAATCGTGAGCAGTGCGCAGCAGCTGGTGGCCGCGGCGCGTCGCTCAAGCGCCCCGATCGTGTGGATCCGAGTTGAGCGCCGGGCGGATCGGACGGACGTCCCCGAAACTCGGACCGATCGCCCCATGGGATGGCACCTTCCGACCGTGGTTACCAGGGGAAGCTGGATGGCGGAGCAGATTGCCGAGCTGCCGGTGGAGGATCAGGACCACGTCGTTCTCAAGCCCCGGCTTGACCCCTTCCAGGCCACCGACCTAGACCTCCGGCTGCGCACCCTGGGCGCCAGGACGCTCTACCTCGGCGGCTACTCCACCAACATGGGCGTGGAGAGCTGCGCCCGCACCGCCCACGATCTCGGCTACAACGTGGTGGTGGTTCGCGAATGCTGCCACAACGTGGCCACCGACCTGCACGAGATCTCCATGGACCGAATCCTTCCCTATTTCGCGCGGGTGATCTCGCTAGGGGACGCGCTGGCCGAGCTGGCCTGATGGGATCGGACCGCATCCCGCCGAGTGAGGAAACGCCATGAGTCCGTCTCAGGCGATTCCGCCGGAGGGACCGGTGTCTTCGTCTCCGAGTCCCAGAGTCGCCTTCATAGGCCTGGGTGCGATGGGGCTTCCGATGGCGAGGAGGATCCAGGACGCGGGGATCAAGGTTCAGGGGTACCACCCGCGCGAGGGGCGGGCGGAAGAGCTGTCGGCTGCGGGCATCCCCACCCTGACCGACCTGAGCCACGTGCTGGAGGGGGCCACGGTGGTGGCCGCGATGCTCCCGGGGCCTCGGGAGGTGACGCAGGTGCTCTCGGGGCCCAGTGGGGTGCTGGCCCTAGCCCGCCCCGGAACCGTGGTGGTCGACTTCTCCACCGTCGGCCCCGAGGTGGCGCAGGAGCACTTCCGGGAGGGCGCGCTGCGAGGGGTAGAGGTGCTCGACGCGCCGGTGTCCGGGGGGGTGAGGGGTGCGACCGACGGGACTCTCACGGTCATGGTCGGAGGTGCTCGGACGGCGGTCGAAGCGGTCAGGCCCGTGCTGCGGGCCGTTGCGCGGCAGGTGGAGAGGGTGGGCGAGGCCGGTGCCGGGCAGGTCGTCAAGGAAGCAAATCAGCTCGTGGTCGCCGGCACCCTGAGCGTGCTGGCCGAGGCCATCGCGCTCATGCAGGCGGGGGACATCAGCTTGGAGACAGGGCTTCGCCTTCTCAGCTCGGGTCAGGCTGCCAGCACGATCCTCCTTCGCAAGGCCCCCATGTACCTCACTGGGGACTTCAGCCCCCAGTTCCGGCTGGCGCTTATGGCCAAGGACCTGGACCTGGTTCGCTCCAGCGCTGAGGCCGCGGGCCTCCGGCTGCCGCTCGCCGAGCACTGCGCGCGCACCTTCGCGTCCGCGGAGGCCGCCGGGTTGGGTGATCTCGACTGCGCCGCGGTCAGCAAAACGGTGGTCGAGGCCGCCCGGTCGAAGCCCGGTGCCCACGGCCGCTGACCGGCCCCCCCGGCGTTCCCAGCCCTCCGCCGGAGGGGATGACGGCCGGTCACGACCCTGATCAGGTGAGTCTCAACGCCCGGATCCTGAAATTGGCGCTGCCCGCCCTGGGCGCCCTTCTGCTCGAGCCCCTGTACAACCTCACGGACACCGCCATCGTGGGGCACCTGGGAAGACCGCAGCTAGGTGGGTTGGCGCTCGCCGCCGGCGTTCTGAACGTGGTCTGGTGGACCACCGCATTCCTGGGGCAGGTGACCCTGACCCGGGTGGCTCAGGGGGCGGGATCAGGGGAGAGGTCCGGGGCCGGACGCGCCGTCGGCGCGGCCTACGTCCTGGCCCTGCTTCTGGGAATCGTGGGCGCCCTAGCGGTCGAGGCCTTGGCCCCCTTCGCGACGGCACTTCTCGGGGGGCACGGAGCCGTGGCGGCCAACTCCGAGACCTACCTCCACATCGCGGCATTGGGGATCGCACCTCTGCTGCTGAGCGTGGCCGGCACGGGGCACCTCAACGGGTTGGGAAGGCCCCGGAGGACGCTGGAGATAACCCTTGCCGCCAGCCTCCTGAACGTGGCCCTGGAGGTGTTCTTGGTCTACGGGGCCCACCTCGGGATCGCCGGCTCCGCCTGGGGCACGGTGGCGGCTCAGCTCGTCGCTGCTGGCGGATTCTGGGCATCGTCCCAGCGCTCCTCCGTCCGCCCGGCGCGCCCCCGCCGCGACGACCTGCGACGCCTGGTGGCCGATGGGATCCCGCTGACGGTTCGCACCTTGGCCCTGGATGCCGTGCTTCTAGCCGCGACCGCCATCGCCGCCAGACTGGGGCCGTCCGACCTGGCCGCCCAGCAGGTCGTTCTCCAGGTGTGGATCTTGCTGGCCCTCTCGATGGACTGCCTGGCGGTGGCCGGGCAGATACTGGTCGGGGAGGCGACCGGGCGAGATGACCTCGCCGCGGTCCGGGCGGTAGGGCGCCGCGTCCTCCTCTGGACACTCGGCGCCGGAGCCGCACTCGGGGGGCTGACCCTGGGGCTCGCCGGACCGCTGCCCTCTGTCTTCACCAGCAGCCCGCGCGTCGCGGCCGTGGCCTCGGGCGCCCTGCTGGTGTGTGGCGCCCAGCAACCGATCGCCGCCCTGGCCTTCGTCCTCGACGGTCTTCTGCTGGGAGTGGCCCGGTTCGGAGCGCTGAGACGGGCCATGCTGGCCGCCTTGCTGGCCTTCGTTCCCGCCGGGGCGGCGGTTCTGGCCTTCCCGGCCGTGGGGATCGTCGGACTGTGGCTGGCCCTCACCGTCTGGGTGGGTGTTCGGGCGCTGATCCTCTACCGCGGCTGGGTCCGATACCTCGGCCGAAGTCGAGGTGCGAATGCTCCAGCGCCGCCCCTCGCACACTCGGGCAGCTAGTGAGACCCATTGGGGCCTGGCCGCCAGTGGCGCGGACAGCCTGACTTGATCAGGGGGCGGACGTTGGAGCCGGGCACGTTCGGACTCGCGGTGGCTCCGGGGGATCCCAGGTAGCGGGCGCTCTGCCGGCGTCCCTTCAGGGGTGTCAGCCGCCCCGCCTCGGGGGACGGCGGGCTACCGTGCCGCGGTGTCCGCGAGCGTCACCCGCAGGGTCCGGAACGTTGTTCACCTTCCGACGCCCAACCGCGCAGATCTCACCTGATGCCCGTATCGCACAGCAAGTTGGCCCTGGTTGGCCTCGAGGCCTCGACCACGATCCGAGTCGCCGGACATCTCGGCCATACGGGAGTCTGAACCGCCACGAAGTAGGTGCCTGGGGCGACGTGCACAGAGTACCTGCCGTGAACATCGGACCGGGCCCAGGCCTCCACCTGTCCAGACCGGGAAAGTATCAGCACGGAAGTCCGCAACGGCCGGTTCGGACAGGGAGATCCCACCTGCTCCACGGGGCAGGTGGGGCCGGCCATGATGGTTCCGGATACGGTGCCATAGCCGGCGGAGGGGACCCGTCCGCAGCCCAGGAGGAGCAAGCCCCCGGCCACCAGCGTCGCCGGCCACAAGACACTTGGCATCGGCAGGTCATGATGACACTGAGCGTGAGGGGGTGTAGAGATGGCCGTCAACCACGCCCGCGCCGTTGGCCCTTGGGGGGGCCCTCTTGGCGCCAACCCACCGGCAGCTGGCGACGGGCCTCAATGGCCTGTCGCCAGCTGCCCGATCTTGAGCCCCAGGACCAGGACCGCCAGAACCAGGTAGCCGCGCAGGCCGTACATGGCCACCTTCTGGCCCAGGGACCAGGTGGGGGGGCGCAGGGTCGG
>JAJYXT010000042.1 GCA_021801645.1 bacterium | reverse complement strand
CGTGGAGGATCAGGACCGCCCGCTGCAGAGGCACCAGCTGCTGCACGGCGGCTATGAAGGCCAGCCGGATCGTCTCCCGGTAGACCACCATCTCCGCGGGGTCCTCGCCGCCAGTGAGCAGGAGGGAGTCGGGCACCGGCTGCACCCAGGGGAAGTCGGTCATCATCTCGCCGAGGTAGGAGAGCTCCGGGGGCGAGGAGGGCCCGAGGTCCACCGGACGCGCCCGGCGGGGCTGGCTCCGCAGGGAGTCCAGGCAGATGTTGGTGGCGATCCGGTAGAGCCAGGAGCGGAGGGAGGACCTTCCCTCGAAGGCTGCCCGCGCCCGCCACGCCCGGGCCAGGGTCTCCTGCACGGCGTCCTCCGAGTCGAAGACCGAACCGAGCATCCGGTAGCAGAGGGCGGTGAGGCCGGGCCGATGCGCTTCCAGCTGCTCCGCCGTGAGGAGCACTGGACCCTCCGCGATCTGAACTTGCACGCAGGGATCCTATCCTGTCCGGGCCAATCGCAGGGGCATGGCGCAGACGTGGTGGCTGGTAGTCTCCGGCGAAGATGGCGGCCCCCATCCCCGTCCTGCACACCCGGCGGCTCACCATGCGTCCCTTTCAGGAGGGGGATCGGGAGCCGTTCGCCGCCATCAACGCCGACCCGGAGGTGATGGAGCACTTCCTCGCTCCCCTCAGCCGCGAGGAGAGCGACCAGTTCCTGGACCGCATCAACTCCGGATTCGCCGCCCACGGCTTCGGCCTCTGGGCGCTGGTCAGCGGCGCGGACGGCGAGCTCCTCGGCTTCACAGGGCTCTCGGTCCCGCGGTTCTCTGCCCCATTCATGCCCGCAGTGGAGATCGGCTGGCGCCTTCGGAGGAGCGCCTGGGGCCAGGGGCTGGCGACCGAGGCCGCCTCCGCGGCTCTCGATTTCGGGTTCGGACCTGGGGGGCTGGAGGAGGTGGTCTCCTTCACCAGCGCGGGCAACGAGCGCTCACAGGCGGTAATGCGCCAGGTGGGGATGACCCACGAACCGCGGGAGGACTTCCAGCACCCGCTGGTGCCGCCGGGTCACCGCCTGGCCCCCCAAGTGCTGTTCCGGATTTCCAGGGCGAGGTGGCTGGTGAGGCGCGGCTGAAGGAGGCGGGCACCTTCACAGTCCCCAGTCGAGGGGCGCCTACCTGAGGGCGGCCGCCTGTGCTTCGTAGGCCGGGACCAGGGCCTCCCAGCGCGCCTCACTATCCTGGCGTGGCCTCCCGGCCAGGTGGTCGGCGAGGTTCTCCAGGTGGATCTGCCAGCCGGCGCCGTAGGCGGCGAGTGGCTCCAGGGGAAGGCCCGACACCTCGACGGTGATGGCGGTCCCGTCATCGTCCGGCTCCAAAAGGACCTCGATCGCCTCGTCGAATGGCGCCGCCCCGCTCCCCCTCCTCCACGACTCCTCGGACTCCCTCGACGTCACCGAAAGGCGGCTCGGCGGCTCGCACGCCATCACCCGGCCGATCCCCTCCCAGTCGTCCGCCTCGACGAAGATCCGGAACTCGCCGCCGAGGCGGAGGTCACCCTCCACCAGGGCATGCCACGAGGCCAGGCGGGTGGGGCCGGTGATCGCCGACCAGACCTCATCGATCGGGGCCGCGAGGCGCTCCTGAAGCCGCACCACGCCGCTGCCGTCCGCCAGCCCCAGGACTCCCACGATCACGGGCCGTCCGCGATTGGTTGATGTCATGCGCAGCTCTCCTGCTAGGGGTGATGTCCTGTGATCTAAGACGCCGGAATGTAGGGAAATCATCGCCCTGGCGGTGGCGGTGCGCGGGCGCGGCCGGGGGCAGCCTCCGTCCCGCGGAGGGCCCCTGGGCCCCTCCCCCTCTGTATGCTCCCCTCGCAGTGCAGGCCGTGGACTTTCAGCTCGGTGGCGTCGAGGACCGCCTCGCCGGCTGGAGGTCGGGATCTGGCATCCCGGTCCTCGTGCTCCATGGGGGCCCCGGCCTCTCGGACTACACCGAGAGCTTGGTGGCGGAGCTCGGCCCCAGCTACGAGACCATCCGCTATCAGCAGCGCGGGCTGGAGCCATCCACCACCTCGGGTCCTTTCGATGTCGAGACCCAGGTGGACGACGTGCTGCGGGTGATGGACCACCTCCAACTGGACCGCCCTCTGGTCCTCGGACACTCCTGGGGCGGCCACCTCGCGATGCACCTGATCGCAACCCACCCGGAGCGGGTCCAGGGCACCCTCATCGTGGACCCCCTGGGCGCGGTCCCCGACGGGGGCGAGGAGGACCTCGGTCGCAATCTCGCCGAGCGCGCCAGCCCCGAAGCGGCCGCCCGAAGCGCCGAGCTGGACGCCCGGGCGCTGCAGGGGGAAGGTACCGAGGAAGACGCAATCGAGGGGCTCCGCTTGGTCTGGCCAGGCTACTTCGCCGACCCGAAGACGGCACCGCCGATGCCCCCGATGCGCATGTCGGTGGCCGCGTACTCGGAGACATTCACCTCGATCCGCCAGCATTTCGGAAACCAGACCCTGGTGAGATTGCTCCCCACGGTGCGGGTCGCCACCGCCTTCCTGCTCGGCCAGGAGAGCCCCATCCCCAACTCCCATGGCATGGCCAGTGCCGCGCTCATCGAGGGGGCGCGCGTTGATGTGTTGGCCCACTGCGGGCATCTACCCTGGCTGGAGCAGCCAGGGTCAGTCAGGGCGGCTCTAGACCGGCTCGTGGGGCGGGCCGTCCCCTCGGCCTGAGTTCGAGCGCCGCCGGTCCTGCTCCTCGTCCGAGCCGGCTGGAGGGCAGCTCCGATACTTTTGCCGCAGGCTCAGGAGAATGCTCCCCTGCAGGTCGCGCGTCTCGCCTCCAAGGCGGAGCTGCGTCCAGGTTCGCCCGCCGTTACCCCCACAGTTCGGCCCGCAGGAGCAGAGGACCGACCGTGGACCAGCTCGGCCCGGCGAGCGCCTCGCTCCTCGCCGGGGCGGTATAGGCTGGGTGGGCTCAAGGGACGGCTGAGGGTCCGGGCCGCGGGGAGGGCGCTCCATCAATCGACGGCGGTTGATCAGCGGATCTGCTCTGGCTTTTAGGGAGGGCGGGCGTGGAGTCGAGAGGTGGCCGGCGGCCCTCGGCCCCGCGACCGGTGCGGCCGGGCGGAGTGGCCGGGCCGATGCGGCGGTGGCAGCTGATCGTTAGAGGGGCCTCAAACGTGCCCCGTCTCGGCTTGTCCGCTGCGGTCCTGTCCCAGGGTGGAAGAGGGCGGTGAACCTGCTCTCGGTCGCTGCGCTCATCGTGGTCTTGGGGTTCGCCTTCATGCTCGGTGTCTCGGACGCCCCCAACGCCAGCGCCTCTTTGATCGCGGCACGTGCCACCTCCTATCGCGATGCCATGGCCTTCGCGTTTGCCTTCCATGTGCTGGGCGGTTTGCTCGCCGGCCAAGCTGTGGCCCTCACCATGATCACGATCGTCCACGTCCCCGCCAACCGCGTGGCCCTCACCTACCTGACTGGAGGACTGGCGACGATCGTGTTCACTCTTGCAGCCACACGCCGGGGCATCCCGGTCAGCGCCAGCATCGGCTTGGTCGGCGGTCTGGCAGGAGCCGCAGCCGTTATCGGCGGGTGGCGAGCCGTGGGGTGGGGTGGACTGCACGGATTGAGCCCGTATGGGGTGATCGGGACTCTGGCGGCGGTCCTGCTATCGCCCCTACTGGGGGCCGTGGTCGCTGCCGCCTTTCGGCGTGGCCTGCAGCCGATTGCCCGGCGAGCCACCCGGAGCTCCATTCACCCGGTGCGCGGACTGATCTGGCTCACCGCCGGCCTGGTGGCGATCGCCGACGGGTCCAACGACGGCCAGAAGGCCATGGGGCTGGCCACCGGACTTCTGGTCGCGGCGGGAGCCATCAGCCGCGACCAGGTGCCGTTCCTGGTTACAGCTGCGGTCGCGGTCACCCTGGCCACCGGCACAGCGGTTGGCGGTCGCAAGATTGTCCGTACCGTGTCCTCAAGGTTCTACCGAGGAGGCCCACTCGATGGCCTGGCCGCGCAGGCGGCGGCAGCTCTCACGATCCTCGGCTCCAGCGCGCTGGGGGCGCCCGTGAGCACATCCACGATCGTTGCTTCCGGCATGGTCGGGGTAGGCGCCGCAAGGAGACGCCGCCATGTGCGCTGGCCAACCGTCTTCCGGGTGGTCAGCGCGTGGGTGATCACGGTTCCCGCCTGTGCGATCTTAGGTGCCCTCCTTGGCGCTGCTGGGGCGGCCTTGTTGGTCCACAGGTGAACCGCTCCAGGCAGCCCTGGTGGCGGGTGGGGTTCAGCGGCTCCCGGCCCGGCCCGCTGGCGCTGCTGGTCGCCCAGGGAGATCTCACTGAGGAGGGGATGAAGCACTTCGCCAAGTGGTCCGGAACCGGGTCCCCGGACGAATCTTCAGAGGTCCGCCGCTGCCACCGTGAAGGGTACGAGGCAAGGCGCTCCCTTCTGGCCGCGCTGCAGGCAGCGCTCTCAACGCCGCTGGACCAGGAGGACATCTTCACCCTCTCCGAGCGATTGGACCGGGTTCTGGACGAGGCCAAGGATGCGGTTCGAGAGAGCGAGGTCCTCAGCTGGCACCCGGACTCGCACGCCCGGGCGATGGGTCAGCTGCTGGCCGAGGGAACCTCAGCCCTGGCGGCCGCCCTGCGCCTGCTCCCCCGCCAGCTCTCCGAGGCCGGGCACAAGGCGGACGACTCCACGGTGGCCGTCCGGCACGTGGAGCATCGCTACCGGGAGGCCATGACCGACCTGCTGCAAACCCCCGACCTGCGCACGGTTCTCGCGGCCCAGGACGTGTACCGGCGCTACGTCCTGGTCGCAGGTCACGTGGTCGCTGTGGCCGACCGTCTCTGGTATTCGGTCCTCCGAGCGGGGTGATCCTGTTGGAGTGGCCCCGGCGGCCGACGCCGGGCGTCCCCCTCAGCGAGAAGGTGGGCTAAGATTTCGGGCTGTGAGCAACCCAAGGGGGAGTGGGCGCGAAGTGTCGCCCGTCCTGGTGTTGTCGACCCGGTCGTCAACCCGCGAGGTCAGTGCCCTCCCGGCGCCGGCGGGACCAGGATGACCCGGTCAGTTCGCCAATCTGAGGCAGGACCCAGATGACCAGCGACGTGTACCGGGCAGTCCGCGAGGTCCTGGCGGTGCGCCAGTTCCGCGACCAGGCGGTGCCGGAGGAGGTCATCCGCCGCATCCTGGAGGCGGGCCGACTCACGGCCAGCTCGATGAACCTGCAACCGTGGCACTTCGTCCTGGTGCAGGACCGGTCGCGCCTCCGGGAGCTGGGCGGCCTGGTACCCACTGGCCCCTACATTTCCGAGGCCGCCTTTGCGATCGTGGTGGCCTACGACAAGTCCAGCCGGTTCGGCGTCTCGGACGCCAGCCGCGCCATCCAGTCTATGGCGCTCACGGCCTGGGCCGAGGGGGTCGGCTCCAATTGGACGGGATTCGGCGGCCTGGAGGCAGTGCGCCTCTGGTGCGGGCTTCCTGACACCCAGGAGGTGCTGGCGGTGGTGCCCTTCGGATATCCCCGAGCTGCCCGTGTTCTGGGCCACAAGAAGCGCAAGCCCCTGGATCAGGTGGCATCGCTGGAGCACTATGGGCGCCCCGTCGAGGGCACCTGAAGTCAGGGCGCCTCGCTAGCTGGGGCCGATCCCGCGCCACCGCCGCGCCCTCCCCTTTGACCGAAGTGACACCAAATCGTCACGGAATCCAGCGCTGCCTGGGGGAAACTTGGTCTGCGGCTGGGCGTGCTGCCACAGCCCGCCGGCGCTTCGGCCCGATTCGAGCACAAGAGCCGCCACCGGTCCGTAGAAGGTCAAGAGGAGAATGCCCCTGCCCTCCAGCATCCGGGAAGCCAAACCGGCCGCGGGCGACACAAGCCCGGCGGTCCTCCCCGCAGCCCCCGGCCATCCGTCAGCGGGCTCCAGGAACGCCGAGGGGAGCGGGTCGGCGCCGCTGCCATCCCGCCCCCCCTCCGAGATGGGTCCCGACGGCCGAGGAGTGGCTCGGGCGCTCTCGGGTGCCGGCCAGGGGTTGGTTGAATACGCGCTGCTGCTGGCGCTGGTGGCACTTGTCGCCGTGGCCGGTCTGACCTTGGTGGGCCATCGCACGTCCAACGTTTACTCCAGCGTATCCAATGGCCTTCGCGGATCGGGGGCGCCCGCGTCGCCATCGGTCAAGCCGACGCCGACCAAGACACCCCGGCCCACGGCGACTCCAAGGCCGCACGCCACTCCCCGGCCCGCGAAGACCCCCAGGCCTCCCAAAACGCCTCGGCCCAGGAAGACCCCCAGGCCGCCCAAAACGCCTCGGCCCACCTAAACTCAAGGCCGAAAACCCGCCGTATCCTGCGTCCCGAACGCAGCCGCGTCGGCGCTGGTCAAGAGCCCCCGCTCCCCACGGTCCCCACTCGCCGGGGCGGGGTGATCCGTGCCAAAGGTCATCGCCCGGCTCCGCCCAGTAAGGCACCCGGCGAGGGGACCCCGGACGACAGGCGGGAAGTGGGATCAGGGCTCTCGCAGTCGCCTCAGCGACGCCGGTTCCGGCGCTGCTCCTCACCTCGGCGCTGAACTGGCGTGATCGCTTGAGCCGGTGATACCGTTCGCGGGAGTGAGCACCGCCAATCCCGGAGCCGGCGCGGGCCGGATCCTTTGCGTCTCCTGCGGCGCGGACATCCCCGCGACCAGCCGTTTCTGTCCCCAATGCGGTGTGGAACTGGGACGGACCTGCCCGGCCTGCGGTGAGCTGACCAGCACCCAGGCCCGCTTCTGCAGCTCCTGCGGAGCTCCCCTCACAGCCGCAGCTCCGCGGCCTCAGGAAGAGGCCCTGAGCCCTCCGGTTCGAGAGGCGGAAGGGACGGGGCGGCGGGTGGTGACGGTGCTGTTCGCGGATCTGGTCGGCTTCACCCCCCTCGCTGAGGGCGAGGACCCGGAGGTTTTGCGGGAGTTCCTCAGCGGGTATTTCGATCTGGCCCGGACCGTCATCACCCGGACCGGCGGAGCGGTCGAGAAGTTCATCGGCGACGCGGTGATGGCGGTGTGGGGCGCCACCACCGCCCAGCAGGACGATGCCGAGCAGGCCGTCCGTGCCGGGCTGGAGCTGGTTACCGAGGTGGCCGCATACGGGGAGCAGCGCGGCAGGCCAGGACTCAACACCAGGGTGGGAGTGGTGACCGGCGCCGTGGCCACCTGGGCTCGGCCGGGGGAGGGGCTGGTGGTCGGGGACAGAGTGAACCTCGCCAGCCGCGTCCAGGCAGCCGCCGATCCGGGGACGGTGCTCGTGGACTCCGCGACCCGGGAGGCCAGCCAGGCGGGTCTCGAGTACCTGGCCGCGGGGACCCATCTGCTCAAGGGGATCTCGGAGCCCGTGGAGCTGTGGCGAGCGGTCAGGGTTTTGGCACGGCGTGGTGGCGCCGGCCGCTCCGGTAGCTGGGAGGCCCCCTTCGTGGGGCGGGCCCGCGAGCTGGCGTGGTGCAAGGACCTGTTCCACGACGTTTCCGACCGCCGCCGGGCACGGCTGCTCTCGATCACCGGCCAGGCTGGGGTCGGCAAGTCCCGCCTCACGTGGGAGCTGGAGAAGTACCTGGACGGACTCCAGTCCGACACCTTCTGGCACCGCGGACGCTGCCTGGCATACGGCGACGGCGTCGCCTTCTGGCCCCTTGCTGAGATGATGCGCACCCGCCTTGGGCTGCAGGATGAGGAGAGCCTCTCCGGCGAGGGGCTGGAGGCCAGGATCGACCGCGGGCTGGCGGCTCTGGGCCTACCGCCCAGTGAACTCCCCGAGCTGAGGGAGGCGCTCGCTGTGCTTCTGGGGGTGGAGGGAGCCGGGGTGGAGCGCGCCCAGCTCTTCGCCAGCTGGCGCCGGATCTTCGAGCTTCTCGGGGAGCGCGGCACGGTGGTCATGGTCATCGACGACTGCCAATGGGCAGACAGCGGGCTCCTCGACTTCGTGGAGTCACTCCTGGACTGGTCGGCCAACGCTCCCCTGCTGATAATCACCCTCGCCCGCCCCGAGCTGGGCGAGCGCCACCCCGGCTGGGGGACGGGACGGCCCACAGCCACCGCCCTGGCGCTCGAGCCGCTGGCCCCGGAAGAGATGTCGGAACTGCTGGAGGGCCTGGTGCCGGGCCTGCCCGCCTCAACGATCGCTCAGATCGTGGGGGCGGCCGAAGGCATCCCCCTGTACGCCGTGGAGCTCGTCCGAGCACTGGCCGAGCGCGGCAGCCTTGCCCGCCGGGGTGAGCGCTACGCGCTGGTCGGAGAGGTCGAGGAGCTGCCGGTGCCCGCCTCTCTCACCGCGCTCCTGGCCGCTCGCCTGGACACCCTGAGCCCAAGGTCGCGGGCGCTAGCGAGCAGGCTCTCGGTGTTCGCGGGGGCGATCCCCCCGGCGGCGGCTCGGGCGGTGGCGGGGATGCCCGAGTCGGAGATGGAAGCGAGCCTGGCCGAACTTCGCCGCGCAGAGGTGCTGGCGGTCCGGACCGACGCGCTGGCCGCCGACCGCGGTCAGTTCGTCTTCACACAGGGCCTTCTGCGGTCGGCCGCCTACGACCGGCTGGGCCGGGCGGAGCGCCGGGCCGCCCACCTGGAGGCTGCCGGATATCTGCAGAGCGCGCTTCCGGACTCCGGCCTCGAGGTGGCCGAGGCGGTGGCCATGCACCTAGAAGCCGCGCTTGAGGCCACGGGGGCCGGCGACGACGCCACCTCGCTACGGTCGGCGGCGGCCGAGGCGTTCGCCAGGGCGGGTGCCCGCGCACGCGCGGTGGGGGCGCCCGCCTCCTCTCAGCGCTGCTACCAGCGAGCGCGGCGGCTGGCCCCAGAGAGCGCCGACGCGATCACCTGGCAGGCACAGGCGGCAGAAGCCGCCGCCGACGCTGGCGACTATGAGGCAGCCCTTGAGGAGGCGGCGAGCCCGGTGTCCGTGCTCAACGCCACCTCACCCGAGAGCACAAGCCTTGCCATCCTTCGGACCCGGGCGCTCACCCGCCAGGGACGGACGGACGAGGCGGTCGAGGAGCTCCGGAGAGCTCTGGCGGCTCGCGCGGGCCTCGACCCGGATGAGCAGTCCGCCCGCCTGCACGGTGAGTTCGCCTCAATTCTCTTCACCGCCGGCGAGTTGGAGGCCGCCGATGCTGAGGCGGAGCTCGCCCTGGCCGAGGGACAGGCCTACCAGGTCCCGCACGCGGTGGCCCGGGGGGCGGAGGCGAAGGGGTGGGGCCTGGCGGTACGTGGTCGGGTCGAGGAGGCGCTGCTCCACCTGGAGTGGTGTGCTCGGCTGATCACCGCCAACGGCACCCTGCGGGACCAGGCACGGGTGACCATGAACGTGGGAGATCTCGAGGCCCAATACGACCGCCCCGGCGCCGTTGGGCACTTCGAGTCGGCGGTTGCTCTCTCCCGCCGGGCCGGCGCCCGTGACCTCCTCCCCACGGCTGTGTCCAACCTGGCCTGGGTCTGGGGCCTCACCGGAAGATGGCGTGAGGCGGAGCAGCTCACCTCCGAGCTGCTGGTAGACCTGTCACCCGTCCTGGACCGCGCCGTCGTGCTCCTCAGTGGGGGGTTCATCCCGCTCTGGCGGGGGGACCTCGAGGAAGCGGCCCGGCAGCTCTCGGTCGCCATGCCTCTCCCCGCCGGGATCGAGATCCAGCTCAAGGCAGCGGTGGACGGGCTCGACTGTGCCATTAGGCTGGCGCAAGGCAAGTCCAGGGAGGCGCTGGCGGTCGCGGAGCCGGTGCTGGCCGCGCACATCAACGCCCTGGGGATCAGCCACCAAGCTGTCCGCCAGCTCTGGGCGGACGCTGTGGAGGCGGCGCTCCGGTGCGGAGCCCATGAGCTGGCCGGCCGCTGGCTCGCAGAGATGGAGGCGCGTCCGCCGGGGCTGGTGCCGCCCTACTTGACCAGCCAGCTGGCCCGGCTTCGCGGCCTCAGCGCGGCAGGTAGAAAGGAATATCGGGAGGCCGAGTCCCTCCTCGCCCGAGCAGCCGACGGCTTCGAGAAGCTCGGCTACCCATACTGGCAGGCCCGTGCCCAGCTCGACCGGGCCAGGGCGCTGGCCGCCCTGGGTGATGGCGGAACGGCCTCCCTCTCAGCTGCGGCGGCCGCCACCTTTCAGGAGCTGGGCACGTCAAGCTGGCAGCGGGAGGCGCTCTCGGTGGCCGGAGATGCGCACCCGGTGACGGCGGCCGGCCCCCAGGCCGTCAGCTGATTCTCCGGGCGCCCCGCCTCCCGCGAGCCCGGCCTCCGCTGCACGGCCGTAGTGCCGAGGACCCATAATCCAGCCACTGTGCCCGCGGGGCACCAACGCCTGAGCGAAGGGGGACCACCTGGTGCTGAACAGCGAATCGAGCGACCTTCAATTCGAACCGCCGGGCCCGGGATCCTGGGGAAGGGATGCGGTCCACCACCCCCGTCCGGCGACGCGCTACTACGCGGAGACCAATCCCGCCTCCATGCTCTCCGGGACACGCTCCTTCACCGACTACTACGGGATGCTCCTCGACGGCATGGAGGTGGCATACGTGAACGGTTACGCCTACCACCGCAACCGCCCGGTGGACGAGCGGGAGATCCCCCAGCGCTTTCAGCGGGCCGAGGAGGTGTTCCCCAACCGTCTTTGGCGCCAGCAGCTGCGCGAATGGGACGAGGTCCGCAAGCCCGCCTCGATGGCCACCGACCGGGAGCTGGAGGCCGTCGACCCCGACGCTCTCTCGGACCCCGATATGGTCGCCTACCTGACCAGGTGCCGCGACCACCATGCGGCCATGATGGCCCAGCACATGAGCCTCACCGGGGCGGCCATGCTGCCGACCGGGGACTTCCTCGTGCACGCCGCGGAGTGGACCGGCCTCCCCACCTCCCAGCTTCTGGGTCTGCTGCGAGGCTCGGCGGAGGTTTCCGCCGGGGGATCGGCCGAGCTGGAGCAGCTCACCTCGACCCTGGCCTCCGACCCCGCAGCTCGGGAACTCCTCAGCTCCGATGAAGACCCGGCCGCGGTGCTGGCCGCGCTGCGTGCTCTCCCCGACCCCTCAGGAGCCGCGGTTGCCGGCTACCTCGACCTGGTCGGATACCGGCTCCTGGACGGCTTCGACATCTGTGAGCCGTTCGCCCTGGAGATGCCGGACGCCCTGCTGCGGTCCATCCGGTTGGCCGTGGAGTCAGGTCCGCGGGACACGGCCGACCTCGACCAGAAGGTTTCCGAGGTCCGGGAGCGGGTTCCGCAGGAGCACCGTGCTGAGTTCGACGACCTGCTGGCAGAGGCGCGGCTGACCTACCGGCTTCGCGACGAGCGCGGGATCTACAGCGACATCTGGGCATCGGGGCTGATGCGGCGGGCGGTGCTGGCAGCGGGTCGCCGGCTGGCCGCCCGAGGGCGGATCCATGACCCGGTCGACCTTGTCGACGCCGGCTTCCAGGAGATGTGCTCCCTCCTCACCGATTCCGGGGGCCCGTCCGCGGACGAACTGCGGTCGCGGCGGGAGTTGCGCACCACCCGTGGCCCCGATGCGGCGCCGCCTTTCCTGGGAGAGCCGCCATCCCCCCCGCCCGACGCCTCCGGCCTTCCGCCCGGTGTGGCCCGCGTCATGCGCGCCGCCGGCTTCACCATGGGTGAGATCTTCGGGAGCTCGACGGCCCAGCACGATGAATTCCTGCTCCGGGGGTTGGCGGCCAGCCAGGGGGTGTACGAGGGTCCAGCCCGATGCATAGCGGGGCCTCACGAGTTCGGCCGGATCGCCCAGGGCGATGTCCTGGTCACCCAGTCCACCTCCGAGGCCTTCAACATCCTGCTGCCCCTGTTGGGGGCGATCGTCACCGACCACGGCGGACTGCTGTCCCACTCGGCGATCGTGGCCCGCGAGTACGGCATTCCCGGAGTGGTGGGGACCCGGGAGGCGACCCGACGCATCGCCGACGGGACCAGGGTGCGGGTCGATGGGGACCGGGGTGAGGTGACCGTGCTTCCGTGAACACGGTGCTGTCCCTCAGCGAGGCGCGCGACGTCACGGCGTTCGGCTCCAAGGCCGTGGGGCTGGGCGAGGCCACCAGGGCCGGACTGCCCGTGCCCCCCGGCATCGCCCTCTCCGGTCCCTTCGTCGAAGCCGTGGCCAGCGAGGACGAGGAGGCGGTGGCCACCCTGCTGCGCTTGGCGGCCCACCTGCCCCTCCCGCTCGCCGTCCGCTCCTCCGCTGCCGACGAGGACGGCGCTGAGGCCAGCTTCGCCGGTCAGCACCTCACCCTCCTCAACGTCCCCTCCCCCGCCGACCTTCCCCAGGCGGTGCGGGACATCTGGTGGTCAGCCAACTCGGACTCGGCCATAACCTACCGGCAGAGGGTCGGCCTCTTCACCCGACCCAACGTGGGCGTCGTTGTGCAGTCACTCCTGAACCCCGAGGTCGCCGGCGTCATGTTCACTCAGAACCCCATGAACGGAGCGGATGAGCGGGTCATCGAGGGCAGCTGGGGGCTGGGGGAGGCCGTGGTCGCCGGGACGGTGA